>NZ_WHMT01000003.1:259075-260726 GCF_009372055.1 Pseudactinotalea sp. HY160
TATTGGGAGTTCCAGACCTACAATATGCCAGAAGTGGCGTTTTGGGTTCGAACTACCGCTTGAGTCGTTTTCGTGGGTCGTGTAGGTGTACGTAAATGATTCACCCGGGTAGTCACCCGATTGGAAGCGGAGCACATCGAGCGCGGCATCTGTGCTGCTGTCGCCGAAACTTATACCCGGACTGGATGTGGACCTACCGGAGACATAAAAGGGGTAGAGCTGCGGGTACTTCGTCACCACACCGCTATCAGAAGGGACATATTGCCAGTTACGTTCAGCAGCATACTGTTTCGCTTGATTCGCAACCCGAGAACCCCTCACTCTGCGAAGTGCCATGCTCCCGATGATCAAGACAAAAAAGCACACACCGCTACGACGATCAACTTGCTATCCACAACAACCTACTTCCTCCGGCGGCACATCAAGTTGCCGGCTAGCGTTTCATCTTTGATTCACTTGAGCGGCCCTACGTTTTGCGGATACGTCTTAGTGGTCCGTCATGCCGCCATGACGCCGTTCCAGTACTGTTGCCCGACTTCTGGTGGGGTGTGGTACCCGAGCGTCGAGTGGATACGCTCGGAATTGTAGCAGGATTCGATGTACCGTGCAATGTCGCGACGTGCGTGCTTACGCGTCGGGTACTGGGGGCTCCGATCGAGGCTTGAACTCTACGTCCAATGAGTTCGCCGACGTCCTCGACCGACACAATATCCGGCAGTCCGTAGGGCGAACCGGGATATGTTACGATAATGCCATGGCCGATCGGCCCCGCTTGCCCGGACTCGGTCAGACTGTGACGCCACGGGCGAGGCTTGCACACAACAAGGCCGAGTTCCCGCACCAGCCCGCGTACGAACTCTGGACTCGCTTCCACGCCCAGGCGCCCCAGCTCGGCATGGAGCCGGCGGTAGCCGTACGTACCATCAGAATCCTTGAAGATCTTTACGATGACGAGTTTCACCTCCTCCCGTCGTTGCGCCGTTGCGGACAGGGGCCTACTCAGCCATTCATAAAATCCAGAGGTCGAGACTTCCATCCATTAGCACATCTTCACGATCGCGTACTTCGGACGACCGTCGGCCGCCAGTGTGGCCTTCTCGCCGTCGATGAACTCAACCTGAGCGCTCACCGATATTCCTGGGCGAAGAAGGCCACGGCTTTTCCCGCGAACTCGCTCTTCAGCTTCAGTTCACGGTTCTCAACCTTCAACTTCCGCAGTTCCTCACGCTCGGACATCGACAAGGGCGGCTCCGCACCGGCATGAGTCGTGCGGTACGCGTTCACTCAATTCCGCAGCGTTTGCTCGTTCACCCCGATTTCACGCGCCCCCTCAGCGACCGGACGAGAAGAATCAATCACGAGCCTGCAGCCTCCTCCTTACACTCAGGTGTGGAGCTGCGACGATACTTCGACATGGCTCCTCATTTCCTTCAGGCCCATCGTAGCGGGTCTTGAATTCGGGAACCGTAGGCTCTCCGGGGCTGGGTGAGCACGGTCAGAACAAGACGACGTCGCCGGCAATACCGGCTCTACGCGGTTCGTGGTGAAAGGCCTGCTGTGATTGGTGTTCGCGCTGCTGCTCGAGCGGCGCTGGCCAGGAGTATACGGGCCTTGTAGTTGGCGGAGTTCCTGAATCCGCGGCCGGTGCGTT
>NZ_WHMT01000030.1:0-21253 GCF_009372055.1 Pseudactinotalea sp. HY160
CAAAGCGACCATCGACTGGATCACGAACTACTACAACACCATCCGTCGGCACTCGACTCTCGGATACTTGACACCCACAGAATATGAACTAGGATATAGGAACATCAACGAATTGGCAGCCTAATTCGCCTGTCTACTAAAGCGGGAACACTCCAACTGGACTGTACGAAATTGATGGTTTCTTAGTTTGGCCACAAAGCAAGGAGTGGGTGCGATGGTGGAGATGCGGCGTGGGCCGGGGCGGCCGGCGTATGACTCGAAGCAGAAGCTCGTCGCGACGACGTGTCCGTTGCTGGCGGAACGGGGGTTCGAGGCGACGAGCCGCCTACAAGGACCGCAATGTCGTCGAGCGATCGTTCGCACTGCTCAAGCAGTGGCGCGAGATCGCATCCCGCTACGACAAGCTCGCCATCACCTACCGCGCCGGAGCCGTTCTCCATGCCGCCCTCACCTGGGCAACACGATTAGGAGACACGCCCTAGGCACGTCCAACACGCGCACCACCTCAAAGGACTCCTGCACTGCGGCGGTTGCGGGTCGCGGATGCTGCTCGACTTCGCCACCAACCCGAGAGGCACGACCTACGCCTACTTCGTCTGCTCGGGCAGGGCCGCAAAGAAGACCAGTTGCACCCGCCGCGCGGTGCCCGGCCAGGTCACAGAACGCCTACTCGCGGACTCCTACGCGTCGATCAGCGAGCATGACTACCAGCACACCTCGCCGTCGAGGTCGACGCCGCATTCGACGCGCGCGGAGCGGGACGCGATCAGGAGTTCACCGACCTCACCTCGAACCGGGCGCGCCTGGATGCTGCCGCTCGCCGCACACTTCGCTGACGCCATCGACCTGCCGACTCTCAAACGGTACCAAGACCGAATCCGCGCCGGGCTCGCCGACATCGAGCTCCGTCTGCGCGAGCACGACGAGCAACACGTCGGCGGTCGAGCGTTCCTCCACGACAGCCTGCGGCTCCTCACCGACGCTCACCGCGCCTACGCGCACTCCGATGACGGGAGCAGGAGGCTGGCGAACCAAGCGTTCTACACGCGCCTGGAGATCACCGAGGAGGACCAGCTACGCCCACGCCTCGCGGGACACTTCGCGACCATCGTTCACGAGGCAGTCGGAGGCAAGGAAGCCAAACGGGAACACTCCACATCTTCCGATGTCGCGTGTCCTGTAAGACACTCTGGGTGGAGCCAGCGGGACTCGAACCCGCAACCCCCTGCTTGCAAAGCAGGTGCGCTACCAATTGCGCCATGGCCCCGCGATCCGCACAGGACCGGGGAGGGGCGGGCGGCCGACGGCCGCGCCCCGGGTGTGGGCGTGCCTCAGACGGGGTCGGAGACCTCGGTCCACAGCTCGCGCTGGGCCTTCTCCTCCTGGACCTTGCGCCAGACGAAGACACCGCCGGCCACGACGGCCGCCAGGAACAGCAGCTTCTTCATGTCTCGACCTCCCGATCGCGATCCAGTGGGCCTAGCTGGACTCGAACCAGCGACCTCTTCCTTATCAGGGAAGCGCTCTAACCGTCTGAGCTATAGGCCCGCCGCCCCACACGTGGGGCCGGTAGAGAGTATCGCAGGCCTGAGCCCGGATACTCAAATCAGATCCTAGTCATCGGTCAAAGTGAGATGCAGGCCACCCACCATCGCCGCGACGAAGTTGTAGATGAACGCCCCCAGGGTCGCCAGCGCCGTGAACAGCACGATGTCGATGACCGCGATGACGGTCGCGACCGACAGCACCCGCGAGAACTCCATGTACTCCAGGATCGGTCCGAAGGAGGTCGCCTGCAGATCATTGATCACGAGGTTGTTGATCTTCGCGAACACGCCCATCTGGTTGAGCACCATCCACGAGAGCGCCGCCGCCACGACGATCATGATCCCGATCGCGATCGAGAGCAGGAACGCGAGCTTCATCACGGACCACGGATCCATGTGCGAGAGCGTGAGTCGCACCCGCCTGGGCCCGGGAACGCTCGAGGACGACGCAGCTCCCCCCGCGGGGGCGGCTGTGGGCGCCGTAGCCGGTCGGGTGGAGTGGAAGTCGCCGCTCCGTTGCCCCGGCCGGCCCAGTTGCCCCTGCTCGACGAACGAGGTCTGGCCGGCTCGGGACGCCGCCGGGGGCACCGGTCCGGCGGCGGGCCGGATGGTCGGCGGCGTGGACGTGCGGGGCACGCCGGCCGTCGGGGCGTCTGCGTTCACCCCCGCGGGAGCGGGCTCGCCGCTCGTGCTCGTGCGCGTCGAGGTCCGTTGCGGGGGCACGGCCGGCGCCTGTTGCGTCACCGGCGGCTGCTGGGGGTTCTGGCTCATTCGTCACCTTCCTCGGCCGCGTCGTCGGCCTGGTCCTCGCCAGACGCTACGCCATCGACCAGGGAATCGTCATCCTCCTGCGGCGGGACCTCGTCGATCTCCTCCTCGACCGATTCGTCGTTGCGGGCCACGGCGATGATCCGGTCGCCCTTGTCCGGCCGGGCGAAGGTGACCCCCTGGGTGTTGCGACCCGTGAGGGAGACCTCGTTCACGGCGGAGCGCACGATCTTGCCCTTCGACATGATCACGAGCACCTCGTCGTCGGAATGGGTGATGAGGGCGCCGACGAGATCACCGCGAGCCTGGACGAGGTTGGCCACCTTGATGCCCAGTCCGCCGCGGCCCTGCAGCCGGTACTCCTCCACGCGCGTGCGCTTGGCGAAGCCGCCCTCGGTCACCACGAAGAGGTCGGCGCCCGGCTCGACCACGGTCATGTTGAGCAGGGAGTCCTCACCCCGGAACTTCATTCCGGTGACCCCGCTCGTGGCCCGGCCCATCGGCCGCAACGCGTCGTCGGTGGCGGTGAACCGGATGGACTGACCGCCGCGGGAGACGAGCAGGAGGTCGTCGTCGCTGTCGACCAGCCGGGCGGCGACCACCTCGTCCGGCGTGCCGTCCGCCTGCTCGCGCAGGTTGATCGCGATGACCCCGCCGGTGCGGGAGGAGTCGTACTCGCTCAGGCGGGTCTTCTTCACAAGCCCGGACTTGGTGGCAAGCACGAGGTACTCGGCCTGGGTGTAGTCGCGGATGGCGAGCACCTGGGCGATCGTCTCGTCCGGCTGGAACGCGAGCAGGTTCGCCACGTGCTGACCCTTGGCGTCCCGGCCGCCCTCGGGCAGCTCGTACCCCTTGGCCCGGTAGACGCGCCCGAGGTTGGTGAAGAACAGCAGCCAGTGATGCGTCGTCGTGGTGAAGAACTGATCCACCACGTCGTCGCCCCGCAGCTGGGCCCCCCGCACGCCCTTGCCGCCGCGATGCTGGGCACGGTAGTTGTCGGTGCGGGTGCGCTTCGCGTAGCCGCCGCGGGTGATCGTCACCACGACGTCCTCCTCGGGGATGAGGTCCTCGATGCTCATCTCACCGTCGAAGGGCAGGATCGTCGTGCGGCGTTCGTCGCCGTAGCGGTCGACGAGCTCGGTCAGCTCGGTGGCGATGATCTCCCGCTGCCGCACCGGCGAGGCGAGGATCTCCCGGTATTCGGCGATCTCGGCCTCGAGGGTGGCGAACTCGTTGAGGATCTTCTGTCGCTCCAGCGCCGCGAGGCGGCGCAGCTGCATCTCGAGGATCGCGTTGGCCTGGATCTCGTCGATCTCGAGGAGGTCCATGAGGCCGGTGCGGGCCGCGTCGACCGTGGCCGACGCCCGGATGAGCGCAATGACCGCGTCGAGGGCGTCGAGGGCCTTGATCAGCCCGCGGAGGATGTGGATGCGGTCCTCGGCGCGGCGCAGCAGCCACTGCGTGCGGCGCACGATGACCTCGACCTGGTGATCGGTCCAGTGCCGGATGAAGGCGTTGAGGGAGAGGGTGCGGGGGACGCCGTCCACGAGCGCGAGCATGTTCGCGCCGAAGGTGTCCTGCAGCTGGGTGTGCTTGTAGAGGTTGTTGAGCACGACCTTGGCGATCGCGTCGCGCTTGAGCACGATGACGAGGCGCTGGCCGGCGCGCCCCGAAGTCTCGTCGCGGATGTCGGCGATGCCCTGCAGGCGGCCGTCGCGGGTGAGCTCGGCGATCTTGGCAGCGAGGTTGTCCGGATTGACCTGATAGGGCAGCTCGGTCACCACGAGGCACTGCCGGCCCTGGATCTCCTCCACCTCGACCACCGCGCGCATCGTGACCGACCCGCGGCCGGTGCGATACGCATCCTCGATCCCTCGGATGCCGAGGATCTGCGCGCCGGTCGGGAAGTCGGGCCCCTTGATGCGCTGCATCGAGGCCGCGAGGAGCTCCTCCGGGGTGGCGTCCGGGTGATCGAGGAACCAATGCACCGCGTCGGCCACCTCCCGCAGGTTGTGCGGGGGGATGTTCGTGGCCATTCCGACGGCGATGCCCGCCGAGCCGTTGACGAGCAGGTTCGGGAACCGGCTGGGCAGCACGAGCGGTTCCTGCGTGCGGCCGTCGTAGTTGTCGCCGAAGTCGACCGTGTCCTTGTCGATGTCCCGCAGCATCTCCATCGCGAGTGGGGCCATCTTGCACTCGGTGTACCGGGGCGCGGCCGCCGGGTCGTTGCCGGGGGAGCCGAAGTTGCCCTGGCCGGCCACGAGCGGGTAGCGCAGCGACCACGGCTGCACGAGCCGCACGAGCGCGTCGTAGATCGCGCTGTCGCCGTGCGGGTGGAACTGCCCCATGACGTCGCCCACGACGCGCGAGCACTTCGAGAACGAGGAGTCGGGGCGGTAGCCGCCGTCGTACATCGCATAGAGCACGCGCCGGTGCACGGGCTTGAGACCGTCGCGGATCTCCGGCAGGGCGCGCCCGACGATGACGCTCATGGCGTAGTCGAGATAGGACCGCTGCATCTCGAGCTGGAGGTCGACCTGTTCGATCCGGCCGGTGGACTCAGGAACCGAGGTGGGGGTGTCGCTCACGAATTAGATCCTTACGTCGTTCGAGCAGCGGGTCAGATGTCGAGGAAGCGCACATCGCGGGCGTTGCGCTGGATGAACGCCCGGCGGGATTCGACGTCCTCGCCCATGAGGATGGTGAACGTCTCGTCGGCCGCGGCGGCATCGTCGAGGGTGACCTGCTTGAGGGTGCGGGAGGACGGGTCCATCGTCGTCTCCCACAGCTCCCGGTAGTCCATCTCGCCCAGACCCTTGTAACGCTGGATGCCGCCGTCCTTCGGCAGCCGCCGGTTCTTCGCGAGTCCGGCCTCGACGTGGGCGTCGCGCTCCTTGTCCGAGTAGACGAACTCGTGCGGGGCGTTCGTCCACTTGAGCCGGTACAGCGGCGGGGTGGCCAGATACACGTGGCCGGCGGTGAGCAGCTCCGGCATGTACCGGAACAGGAGCGTGAGCAGCAGCGTGGCGATGTGCTGGCCGTCGACGTCCGCATCGGCCATGAGGATGATCTTGTGGTACCGCAGCTTCGAGATGTCGAACTCGTCGCCGATCCCGGTGCCGAATGCGGTGATGAGCGCCTGCACCTCGGCGTTTCCGAGGGCGCGGTCGAGCCGGGCCTTCTCCACGTTGAGGATCTTTCCCCGGATCGGCAGGATCGCCTGCGTCTCGGGGTTGCGGCCCTGGACGGCGGAGCCGCCGGCCGAGTCTCCCTCGACGATGAAGACCTCGCTGATCGAGGCGTCGCGGCTCGAGCAGTCCCGCAGCTTGCCGGGCATGCCGCCCCCCTCGAGTAGGCCCTTGCGGCGGGTCGCCTCCCGGGCCTTGCGGGCCGCCATCCGGGCCTGCGCCGCCTGGCTGGCCTTGCGGATCACGTCGCGGGCGTCGTTCGGGTTCTTCTCCAGCCAGTCGCCGAGCTGGTCGTAGAGCACCTTCTGCGTGAAGGTGCGGGCCTCGGTGTTGCCGAGCTTGGTCTTCGTCTGCCCCTCGAACTGGGGTTCGCCGAGCTTGATCGAGATGACGGCGATGAGACCCTCGCGGATGTCCTCACCCGTGAGGTTCTCCTCCTTCTCCTTGAGCAGCCCCTTCTCCCGGGCGTAGCGGTTGACGAGCGTGGTGAGCGCGGACCTGAAGCCCTCCTCGTGGGTGCCGCCCTCGGTCGTGTTGATCGTGTTGGCGTAGGTGTGCACCCCCTCGCTGTAGGAACTCGTCCACTGCATCGCGATCTCGATCGAGATCGTCTGCCCGGTGTCCTCGGCCTCGAAGTCGATGATCTGGGCGTGCACCGGATCGAGCTTGCGCACCCGCACGAGGTGGTCGACGTAGTCGAGGAGGCCGCGATCGTAGCGGTAGACGACCGAGCGTGGCTCGTTCGCGGCCGCCTCGTCGCCGGCGACCTCGTCGACCTCCTCGCTCTGGCGCTCGTCCGTGAGCGAGATGGTCAGGCCCTTGTTGAGGAAGGCCATCTGCTGCAGCCGGGCCCGCAGCGTCTCGAAGTCGAACTCGGTGGTCTCGAAGATCTCCGGGTCCGGGTAGAAGGTCTGGGTCGTGCCGGTCGCCTCGGTGGCCTCGACGCGCTCGAGTTCGCCGACGGGGTGACCACCGTTCGCGAACTCCAGCCGCCACGTGTAGCCCTGCCGGCTCACCTCGGAGACGAGGCGGGAGGAGAGCGCGTTGACCACGGAGATGCCCACCCCGTGCAGCCCCCCGGAGACCGCGTAGCCACCGCCGCCGAACTTGCCGCCGGCGTGCAGGATCGTCATGACGACCTCGAGGGTCGGCCGGCCCTCGGTCGGGTGGATGTCGACCGGGATGCCGCGGCCGTTGTCCACGACCCGAAGTCCCCCGTCCGCCTGGAGCACGATGTCGATCCGGTCGCAGTGTCCGGCGAGGGCCTCGTCGACCGAGTTGTCGACGACCTCGTACACGAGGTGGTGCAGGCCGCGCTCGCCCGTCGAGCCGATGTACATGCCGGGCCGCTTGCGCACGGCCTCGAGGCCCTCCAGGACGGTGATGCTCCCGGCCCCGTAGCTCGGATCCTCATGGTTGTTCGTCGATGATGAGAGGGTCGATTCAGCCACGTCTACTTGGCGCTCCTTGTACTCTCGTGCATGTCGGGCGCTCGGGCGCCCACCCGCGAGCGGGTACACATGTGCAGGGCCCCAGCGTGAACTTCCTGCCCGCCGGTCGCGTCGTGCGCACACCGAATGCGGCCAGGGGCACAAACGCCCGGGGACAGAACACCTCAGTCTACCGTGGATGACCCGGATTCCGTGCCGTTCCACAGGATTTCGGCATGTGATCCGCCCCTTCCGCCGGGCTGTCCACAGCCTGCCCGGAGCCGGCGCGATCGGCTCGTGGACGACGCCCGCTCGCCTCAGCCGTACGTGTCCCGCGGGCCGCGCCCGGGGACCGACCGGGGGCCCCGGCGCCAGCTCGGTCCGCCGGGTCCGAGCACCTGGATCCCGGTGACCACGCCCTCGCCGATCTCCTCGGCGAGGCGCCGCTCGAGTTGCGGCAGCAGGAGGCGCAGTTGGGTCGTCCAGGCGGTCGAATCCGCGCGGACGACGAGCTTGCCCTCGATGAACGTCTCGGGCGTGCAGTGGTCCGCCACCTGATCGCCCACGATCTCCCGCCAGCGCCCGATGACCCCCGCGATCGACAACGGCCTCCGCCAGCCGAGCTGCGCGGAGAGCCGGTCCATGGAGTCGCCGACCGACTCGGGGTCCCGGCCCGCCCCCGGAACCACGTCGGGATGATGGCCCACCGTGCCCCTGTAGCCGCCGCGGCGTCGCAGGCTCGGGGCACCCGGCGTGGCACCGCGGTCCCGCGCGGCCGCGCGTGCCCGGGCGAGCGCGGTGCGCGCCGCCTGGAGCGGATCGGCCTCCTCCGACGGGTCGTCGGGAAGCTCCGGTCGCTCGGGTCGCTCGGGTCGCCACTGCCCTGTGCCGCGGTCGGGATCGGCGGACCGGTCGGGGGGCGGCTCAGCGGACACGCGTGGCCACCGATTCCATCACGTCGATGCGGCCGCCGCTCAACTCCACGGGAACGTCCGTGGCCACGGCGGCCGTGATGATCACCTGCTGGGCCGACGCCACGAGTTCCGCGAGCCGGGCCCGGCGGCGGGCGTCGAGCTCCGCGAACACGTCGTCGAGGATGAGCACGGGCTCGCCGTCCTCGGTCCAGTCGTCGTGGCGAAGCAATTCGTAGGACGCGAGCCGCAACGCCAGCGCGAACGACCACGACTCCCCGTGACTGGCGTACCCCTTGGCCGGCAGCCCGCCGAGGACGAGGTCGAGGTCGTCGCGGTGTGGGCCCACGAGGCTGACGCCCCGGTCCAGCTCCTTGCCGCGCAGCCGCGCCATCGACTCGAGCAGCCGGGCCTCGACGAGGGCGGCGTCTGCGAGCTCGGCCTCCTCGGCCGTCGCGGCGAGGACGTCCCGAGAGCCGGCCGTGCCGTCGACCGGGCCGGCGACCGAGCCGCCGACCGGCCGGCGCGCATCGGCCTCGAGGCTCGTGCGGTAGCGAAGCTCGGCCGACCCCTGACCGCCGGAGACCTGTTCGTAGGCTGTCGCGACGTGGGGCCGCAGCTCCGCGAGGAGCCGCACGCGCGCGGCGAGCAGCTCCGCCCCCGCGGCGGCCGCCTTGGCGTCCCAGATGTCGAGCGTGCTCAGGTCGGCGCCCCGGCCGCCCCGGCGCGCCGCGCCGGCCGACTTGAGCAGGGCGTTGCGTTGCTTGATCACGCGTTCGTAGTCGGTTCGCACGGATGCGAGCCGCGGACTCAGGAGCACGAGCAGCTCGTCGACGAAGCGGCGCCGGCCGTCCGGGTCGCCCTTGACGAGGGCGAGGTCCTCGGGTGCGAAGAGCACCGTCCGCAGATGCCCGAGCAGCTCCCGGGTGCGGGTGACGGGTGCCCGGTTGAGGCGGGCCCGATTCGCGCGACCCGCGACGATCTCGACCTCGAGCGTGGTCGGCCGGCCCGCCCGCACGACCTTGGCCTGGACGATCGCCCGCGGAGTGCCCGCGCGCACGAGGGCGGCATCGCCCGCCACCCGGTGGGAGCTGAAGGTGGCGAGGTAGCCGAGGGACTCGACGAGGTTCGTCTTCCCCTGCCCGTTCGGTCCCACGAGCGCCGTCACCCCGGGCTCGAAGGCGAGCACGACGTGCGGATAGGAGCGGAAGTCGGTCAGCGCGAGGTCGGAGACATACATTCAGACCGCAGCCACGCTCGGACCGGGGACGATCACTGCTCCTCGGCCGCCCGCACGGCATGGCCGCCGAACTGTTGGCGGAGTGCCGCCACCGCCTTCATCGCCGGGGAGTCCTCCTGTCGGGAGTCGAAGCGCGCGAAGAGCGCGGCGCTGATGACCGGCGCGGGAACCGCGAGGTCCACGGCCTCCTTGACGGTCCAGCGCCCCTCCCCGGAGTCGGCCACATAACCCTGGATCTCGTGGAGGCGGGGATCGGAGTTGAGCGCCTTGATGAGCAGCTCGAGCAGCCACGACCGCACGACCGTTCCCCGCTGCCACGCCTGGAAGACCTTGCTCACGTCGGGTACGAGATCCGGGCGGGCGGCGAGGATCTCGTAGCCCTCGGCGTAGGCCTGCATGATGCCGTACTCGACGCCGTTGTGGATCATCTTGGCGTAGTGCCCGGCGCCGACCGGGCCGGCGTGCACGAAGCCCTCCTCGCGCGGCCCGTCGGGGCGCAGTGCGTCGAAGACGGGCATGAGCTCGGTGATCGCCTCGTCCTCGCCTCCGACCATGAGCCCATAGCCGACGTCCTTACCCCAGATTCCGCCCGAGACGCCGGCGTCGACGTAGCGGATTCCGCGCGCGCCGAGTTCCCTCGCGCGTCGGAGATCGTCGTGATACCGGGTGTTCCCGCCGTCGATGACGAGGTCGCCGGCCCGCAGGTGCCCGGCGAGGCCGGTGATGACCGATTCGGTCACCTCGCCGGCCGGAACCATGACCCACACGATCTTCGTCGAGGGCAGCGCGGCCACCAGGGCGTCCAGATCGGCGACGTCGGAGGCCTCGGGGTTGGGGTCGTAACCGGTCACCTCGATTCCCGCGGCTCGGAGGCGGGCACGCATGTTGCCCCCCATTCGACCGAGGCCGATGAGTCCGATGTGCATGAGAGCCCTCCTAGAGCGGGGATGGGGTGGCGGCTCCGTGGCCGGTGCGGTCGCGGGGCCCGGCGTCAGCTCGCGAAGCGAATGGGCATGAGCAGGTAGCGGAACTCGTCGAAGTGATCCTCCGAGTCGAGGCTGTCCTGGCCGGTCATGACCACGGGCTTGGACGCCTGCGTGAACGAGAGCCGAACGAAGTCCGTTCCCAGCGCGGCCAGGCCCTCGAGCAGGTACGTCGGGTTGAAGGCCGTGCTGATCTCCTCGCCCACGAGGGTGGACTCGAGCGCCTCGGAGGCCTGGGCGTCGTCTCCCTGACCGGCTTCGAGCACGACCTGCCCCTCGCTGAACGTCAGCCGGATCGGAGTATTGCGTTCGGCCACGAGGGCGACGCGCTTGGCGGCCTCGATGAGCGCGGCCGTGTTCGTCACGGTGTGGATCGAGGTCTGATCGGGGAAGAGTCGGCGCACCGGGGGGTAGTCGCCGTCCACGAGCACCGAGGTGCTGTGGCGCCCACCCGCCTCGAACCCGATGATGTCCGACCCCTCGGAGAGGGACAGTTCCACGTTGCCGGCGGAGGTGAGCGACTTGGCGACGTCGGTGAGGGTCCGCGCCCGCACGAGCGCCTCCCGCTCGATCTGCGGATTGACCGGCGCCCACGAGATCTCCCGCAGGGCGAGCCGGTAGCGGTCGGTCGCCATGAACGTGAGCTTGTCACCACGGATCTCGAGCTTGACGCCCGTGAGCAGGGGAAGGGTCTCGTCCCTGCCCGCCGCGATCGACACCTGGGCGACCGCGCGGGAGAACGCGTCGACGGGGATCGAACCGGCATGCGCCGGCATGTCCGGGAGCGTCGGATACTCGTCGACCGGCATCGTCGCGAGCGTGAAGCGCGAGGATCCGCACGTGACCTGGACCTTGGTGCCCTCGATGGTCATCTCGATGGGGCGGGCCGGCAGGGCCCTGGAGATGTCGGCCAGGAGTCGTCCGGAGACCAGGACCTCTCCCGGCTCCTCCACGTCGGCGGCCACCTGGGACCGGGCCGAGACGTCGTAGTCGAAGGTCGACAGGGTCAGGGTGCCGTCGGCGACGGCTGTGATTCGCACTCCGGACAGCACGGGAACGGGTGGACGCACCGGCAAGGTGCGAGCTGTCCACGTCACGGCTTCGGCGAGGACGTCTCGCTCAACTCGAAACTTCACGGTGCTGGAATCTCCTTCTTCCTGGCTGGGTCGAGCATTCCTGGGATCTCCCAGCAGCCCAACTCTACCGGTCGCGTCGAGGAGCGTGGTGAGTGCATGCGAGGTCGGTCCCGCGGGGCGGAGGCGGGCGCAGCATGGTGATTGTTGGCTGTCCACATCTTCGGGAGCCCCATAGGTCTCGTCATCGTCATAGGGGGTGTGGATCATGTGGATAACCGACGTCCATGCAGGTCAGAGGGTAGACCGGGGTGTGGATCGACGACGGACCGGCCTGTGTGTCAGTCGAGGCGGTCTGTGGATATCTCAACGGCGGGGTTCTCTGTCCACGGATTCACAGGGAGTTATCCACCGGTCTGGATGCTTCCTCCACGGTTGTCCACAGAGTTGTCCACAGCTGTGTATGGCGGGGATCTGGGCCAGACGTTCCCTCGGCGGCGTCCTGGTGCCGCTCCTCGGGCCCGGTCCGCTCATCGAGCCCGATCAGGCCCGGTTCTGTTGCTTGATGCGGTTGGTCAGCTCGGTGACCTGGTTGTACGTGGCTCGTCGCTCCGCCATGAGCTGGGTGATCTTGCGGTAAGCGTGCATCACGGTCGTGTGGTCGCGGTTGCCGAAGACCTGACCGATCTTCGGCAGCGACAGTTCGGTCAGTTCCCGGCACAGGTACATGGCGATCTGGCGGGCGTTGACGAGGACTCGGGAACGGTCGGCACTGCACAGCGCCTCGATCGAGACGGAGAAGTAGGCCGCGGTCTGAGCCATGATCACCGACGGGGTGATCTCGGGGGTGTCGTCGTCGCTGATGAGGTCCTTGAGCACGAGCTCGGCCAGAGACGTGTCGACCGCCTGACGATTGAGGTTGGCGAAGGCGGTCACCCGGATGAGGGCGCCCTCGAGCTCACGGATGTTCGTCGAGATCTTCGAGGCGATGTACTCGAGCACGTCGCTCGGGGCCTGGAACTCCTCCGAACTGGCCTTCTTGCGCAGGATGGCGATCCGGGTCTCGAGGTCGGGCGGCTGGACATCGGTCAGCAGGCCCCACTCGAATCGCGATCGCATCCGGTCCTCGAAGCCCGCGAGCCGTTTCGGCGGCAGATCCGAGGTGATGACGACCTGCTTCGCGTCGTTGTGGAGGGTGTTGAACGTGTGGAAGAACTCCTCCATCGTCTGTTCCTTGCCCTGCAGGAACTGGATGTCGTCCACGAGGAGCACGTCGACCTCGCGGTAGCGCCGCTGGAACGCCTCGGCCTTGTCGTCCCGGATCGAGTTGATGAAGTCGTTGGTGAACTCCTCCGAGTTGACGTACCGGACCCGCACTCCCGGATACAGGTGCTGGGCGTAGTGGCCGATCGCATGGAGCAGATGGGTCTTGCCCAGGCCCGACTGACCGTAGATGAACAGGGGGTTGTATGCCCGTGCCGGCGCCTCGGCGACGGCGGTCGCCGCGGCGTGCGCGAACCTGTTGGAGGAACCGATGACGAACGTGTCGAACGTGTAGTTGACGTTGAGCCGGGCGTTCGGATCCACGAGGCCGTCACGCGGGCCGGTCGTGGTCGACGTGGACCACCGGTCCGGTTCGTCGTCGGAGACCGGTGCGAGATGCTCCGGAAATACGGGGCTCGCGGGGACCGGCGGCGCCGGCGGTGCGGCGGGGGAGTCCTCGAGGCTCGGATCGACCGTCACGGCCACACGGACCGGACGGGACAGGGAGGTCGTCAGGGCGGAGATGATCGATTCCCGCGCACGGGTCTCGATGAAATCCTTGGCGAAGTCGCTCGCGACGGCCAGGAGCACCGTGTTGTCGATGACGCCCAGGGGCTTCGTCAGGCGCACGAAACCCATCTGTGCTCCCGAGAGTTCGCCGCGATTGGCGAGGATCTCGACCGCACGGTTCCACCCGACGGCGACGGCTTCGGTGTCCAACGGCGCTTCGGACAAGAGCCCTCCCTGGGTGTACGACGACTGGATCCACAACCTTATCCACAGCTGTGGGTATGACACGGATGTAGTTTTCACGCGGCCGTCCGGACGGCGTGAGCGTCGGGATCCGAGTGGGCGAAGTGTCCATCGTACGGTCTATCCACAGGCTGTGCATCGGAGACCGAGACGCGATGTAGACGGGAGTTGAGATGCCGGCCACGGTCGCGTCGCCGCGACCGCACGGGCTCGTTTCGGCCCGCGCCGACGTGCCGCACTCCCCGAGGGTTGGACGTGTCCGCCCCTGTCCATAGGGTGGGTGGGATCCGGAACCCCGCGCCGCTCGAGGTGAGGATGGTCACGAGGTTTGACCCCGCCGACGCACTCGCGTAGCTTGAGCAGGTCATGCTGCCAGGCGTGCGGTAGCCCCGCGTGCGCAGCGCTGGCCCACACGCGACGCCCGTGTGTGCGATACCGACCTGTTAATGGAGTACTGCCGTGAGTAAGCGGACTTTTCAGCCGAGTAACCGGCGTCGTGCGAGAACGCACGGCTTCCGTCTGCGTATGCGCACCCGAGCCGGCCGGGCGATCCTGTCCGCACGCCGCCGCAAGGGCCGCGCCTCGGTCTCAGCCTAGGCACGTGCTGCCTGCGCGGTACCGGATGCGCGGCGGTGACGAGTTCTCCGAGACCGTCCGCCGTGGAACCCGCGCCGGTGGCCGCCATGTCGTGGCACACATCCTGACTCGATCCACCCACGCCGATGCGGCGCGGGTGGGTTTTGTCGTATCGAAGTCCGTCGGCAACGCCGTACGACGCAATCTCGTCAAGCGTCGTCTGCGCGCCCTCATGGCTACGCGAGTCGAGCGCTACGCGGGCCGCAGCGTCGTCGTCCGTGCGCTTGCGGGCGCCGCCGATGCGAGCTTCGCCGACCTGGACAGCGACCTCGGCCGCTGTCTCGCGCGTGCCGAGGCGAAGGCGGGTGGCCGGCGATGACGCGTCGGGCGGTCGCGATGGTCTCCCGCGGATCGAGTTGGCTCCTCGTCAGTCTCATCCGGATGTATCAGGCCGTTGTCTCGCCGTGGTTCGCCCCGACCTGCCGGTACTACCCGTCGTGCTCGGCCTACGCGGTCACGGCCCTGCGGATGCACGGTCCCATCAAGGGATTCCTCGCCGCGGGCTGGCGGATCCTGCGCTGTAATCCCTGGTCCGCAGGCGGGGTCGACCCCGTCCCCGAGCGCTGGCCCGCCCGCCGTGTTTCACCCGGCCGTCTCACTCGTTCCACCCGTCACCACCGGTGCGCCCCGCCGCACGCCGGCTACTAGGAGATCCGTCAGTCCATGGGATTTTTCGACACCATCCTGTTCCCGATCAAGTGGGTCGTGGCGCACATCATGGTGGCCGCACACAACCTGTTCACCTTCATCGGGATGGACCCGTCCGGTGGCTGGAGCTGGCTCCTGTCGATCGTCGCCCTCGTGGTCGTGATCCGGATCATCCTCATCCCGCTTTTCGTTCGCCAGATCAAGGCGCAGCGGATGATGCAGGTGGTGCAGCCGGAGATCCAGAAGCTGCAGAAGAAGTACAAGGGCAAGACCGATCCGGCGTCCCGGCAGGCCATGCAGCAGGAGATGATGGCGATCTACAAGGAGAACGGCACCTCCCCGTTCGCCTCGTGCCTGCCGCTCATCGCGCAGATGCCGATCTTCTTCTCACTGTTCCGGGTCCTCAACGCCCTGGGGCCGATCTCGGACCCGAATTCCGGCGCAGATCCGATCGGGCCGCTCGATCAGGCCACCGCGAAGATGGCCGAATCATCCGAGATCTTCGGGGCGTCGCTGTCCTCGACCTTCCTCGGTTCCGAGAACATCGAGGTGAAGATCGTCACGGCGGTGCTCGTCGTGCTCATGTGCGCCACGATGCTCTTCCAGCAGAAGCACCTGACGCAGAAGAACATGCCGGCCTCGGCGCTCGACAACCCCATGGCGCGTCAGCAGAAGATGCTCATGTACGTGCTCCCGCTCGTGTTCGCGGTGTCGGGTGTGTCGTTCCCCATCGGTGTGCTCCTCTACTGGACCACGTCGAACCTGTGGTCGATGGGTCAGCAGTTCTGGGTCATCCACAACTCACCCACGCCTGGGTCGCCCGCCGCGATCGCGCTCGAGGAGCGCCGTGCACGCCGTCGCGCGCGGCGCGGTCAGCCGGTGCTCGAGGACGACGCCGGCACCCTTGTGATCGAGGAGGCACCCGAGCAACGCGTGAGCGGGCAGCGGCAGCAACCCAAGCGCAAGGATCGGGCGAAGAAGAGTCCCGGGGAGACCGCACAGCCGGTCGCGCCCGCCGAACCGGAGAAGTCGAGCCCCGCAGCGGAGTCGGATGCCTCGGCCGGTCCGCTCGAGGATGCCGCCCCGCCGGCGAAGAAGCCCGGATCCACGCAGGCCGCGGCGCGGAAGAGTTCGGCCGCCTCCGGCAAGAAGCCACCGAAGAAGAAGTAGGCACCGCAGCAGTTGCGGGTCCTCCCTCTCAGCACCACGATCCGAAGGGGTCATGATGACTAGCCAGAACACCACCACCGACGACTTGCGCGCCCGCCTCGAGAAGGAGGGCGACGTCGCCGCCGACTATCTCGAGGAACTCCTCGATATCGCCGATCTCGACGGCGACATCGACATCGACGTCGACCAGGGCCGCGCATCGGTCGCCATCGTGACCGAAGCCGGCAGTGAGCACTGGCTCCGTAGGCTCGTCGGCGACGACGGCGAGGTGCTCGACGCCCTCCAGGAGCTGACCCGGCTCGCCGTCCAGGCGAAGACCGGTGAGCGGTCCCGGCTCATGCTCGACGTCGCCGGCCACCGGAAGGTTCGTCGGGATCAGCTCACCGCCCTCGCGGAGGACGCGATCGGCCGGGCGCAGGCATCCGGCGCGGAGGTCCAGCTCGAGCCGATGAACTCGTTCGAGCGCAAGGTCGTGCACGATGCGGTGACCGAGGCCGGCCTCCATTCGGAGTCGGATGGAGCCGAGCCGAAGCGTTATGTGATCATCCGGCCGAACTGATGTCCGATCTCATCGGTGACGACGAGGCCCGGTCTCGGGAGATCCTCGGGGTCGCCTTCGGTGGCGTCGAGCACTTCGGTGAGATGCTCGCGGCCGAGGGGGAACTGCGCGGACTCATCGGCCCGCGCGAACTCCCACGTCTCTGGCGTCGTCATCTGATGAACTCCGCCGCGGTCGCGCAGTTCCTGCCGGCGAGCGGCGCGGTCGCGGACGTGGGCTCGGGTGCGGGCTTGCCGGGGGTGGTGCTCGCGCTGCTGCGCCCGGATCTCGAGATGCATCTCATCGAGCCGATGGAACGGCGGGTGGAATGGCTGATCGAGGTGACCGAGGAACTCGGTCTCGACAACGTGACGCTGCACCGGGCACGGGCGGAGGAGGTGCACGGGCGGCTGCGGTGCGAGGCGGTGACCGCTCGGGCGGTGGCCGGGCTCGGAAAGCTGCTCCGGTTCACGATGCCCTTGGTCGCCCCGGGAGGGTCGCTGCTCGCGCTCAAGGGAGAGCGGGCACGGGACGAGGTGGACGAGGCAACGTACGTTCTGAAGAAGTTCCGCGCACGGGAGGTCGTGGTCCACGACGTCGATCTCTTCGACGACGCGGACGTCACGCGGGTGGTCGAGGTTCGCCGATAGGAGTGGGCGCCCTCAGGAGCCGGCCGCGCCCCGGGTGGAGTGGGCGTCCGCAGGACAGTATCGAGTTTGCTATAGCTTGACCCGTTGATGGAGTGGACTGTGTATTCGGACGGAGATTCCGGCCCGACCGGCTTCGCGGAACCGTCGCGTGGGGGCGAATGGGGCAATTCCATGGCCCACCATAGATCGATGAATCGCGTTGATTCGACGGACGCCGCCGTGGCCGCGCGCCTCTCCCACGTGCTGCGGGTGGCCGCGCAGGTGTGGGAGTCGACGCTCGAGGGCACCGCCGGGTCGGGGCAGGTCCGAATCCTCAGGTCGGTCGCCGCCGGGGCGACGGGATTGGTGGAGATCTCGTCGGCCTTGGAGTTGGACCATTCAACCGTGTCGGTGGGGGTCCGCTCCCTCATCGGACGTGGGCTCCTCGAGTCGGCGTCCGATCCGCGTGACCGCCGGCGCCGGCGCGTCCGGATCACGGACGCGGGCGAGTCCCTACTCGAACGGGCCGCTGCGACCGAAGCGCAGGCCCTCGCCCGCGTGCTCGGACGGGTGGAGGAGGCCGAACTGGTGGCCGCGATCGAGGTTCTCGACCGGGTCGTCTCGACTCTCCGATAGGCGCGACCGTTCGGTGCGGCCGGTCCGCTTGGGCGCGTAGGCGCAAGGGGTCGCGCGAGCCGGGGCCTTCCGGGCCCGGGCTCGCTGGTTTCATGAGGAGATCCCGATGCGCTTGGCGTATCGAACCTCGGTGATGGCGGGGTCGAAGCGTTCCTCCAGCCGCGTCGCGCCGGTATCGCACCAGCCCTCGCGGGCGTAGAAGTGGCGGGCTCGGCTGTTGCGGGCGGCGACCCAGAGGTAGGCGTCGAGCGCTCCGCGGTCCGTGAGCTGGCGTTCGAGCTCGGCGAGGAGCATAGTGCCGACCCCGCGTCCCCAGCTCGAGGGATGGCAGTTGAGCATCCACAGTTCGAGGGTTCCCGGCTCGACCTCGTCGCGGGGTGAGCCTCCGGAGGCGATGCCACAGATCGTTCCCTGGGGACTCTGCGCCACGAGCACTGCCCCGTCCGCGAACCCGGTGGCCAGGTCGTGGTGCCAGCGTCGCATGAGGAGTTCGTGGTCGAGTCCAGCCAGTTGCTGGTCGGACATGATGCCCGTGTACGCGGCGCGCCATGCGGCGATGTGAACACGCGCGATCCCCTCCGCGTCCTCGACGTTGGCGAACCGGATCGTCACGACCGGATGGCTGGCCATACGACGACGGTAGTCGCGGTCCAACGAGCTATCAACGCCGCGTGGAATAGCGGTGTTGCGATCACATGGTTGTGAAGATCAGCGCCTGAGGGCTCGGGTTCAGCGGCCAGAACGACCAGTACGGCTCGGAGCGGTGTTCCAGCGGCGCCGATGAGTGCGATGGTCGGGTATCGATGGCTCTGTTCCACGTGAAACGAGGTCGACCAGCCCGAGCCGATGCAGTCCAGCTGATGATTCGACGTACTGTGTCGCGCTGTGGGCCACACGCGGCACCGATGAGTGCGATGGTCGGGCACCGATGGTTGTGTTCCACGTGGATCGTGACCGATCCGCCATAGCCGATGTAGTTCCACCTGAGGGTTCGACGAGCTATGTCGCGCTGTGGTCCGCACGTGGCGCCGCGGGCCGGTACCGTTTGCATGCATGTCCGTCGGCAAGGTGCCTGGTTCCACGTGAAACCGTGACGGCAGCGGTAGGGCGGTGAGGTGCCGGCGTGGCCTACGTCCGATCATGTGCGAGTCGCGACCCTTCATTCCCATGGTCCGCGGTCCCAACCTCCCGACGGGCGCACGGTGCCAGTCCGGTTGATACGAGCGCTACGGGCCCGCGCCCAGGTCGGTCGCGGGGATGCACAGCCACACTGTTCACACACGGCCTGGATGCCTGGGCGTCCCACTGAACGGCGTTGCTCTCACACCGCAGCAATGACATGTGGGCGCGAGTAGACCGAGGTCATCTCAACACGTGCTGGAATGGTTGGCCGGTCGTGCGTGGCGTCGTTCGGTTGGCGCCTCCCTGCCGGACCGCGTTTCACGTGAAACGGAGTCCCTTCCTGGGAAGTGCCCGCGTAGCTCTCGCCCGGATTGTCTGAATCCGCGAGGCAGCTCCGTACCTGCGGGCGTCGGTACGTGGGACTCCGACCGGTGCGTGACCGGCGCAGGACGGAGCACGATTCTCACAGGCGCGAGGACAACCTCGGTCTCCTAACGTACAGAGCGCACCACAATGAGTGGGCCGCGTCACGAGGCCAACGCCGATGAACGACCTGTGGCCGGATGCCGAACACCTTCGACCCGATGCCCGACTCCGACGCCGGACCCTCACGGGAGGCACCCCAAGGGCCCGTACCGTCGAAGGACTCGGGTAGCTCGATGCCCCGGATACGTTCCGTCGGGTGGTGACGGCGCAATGGGACGGACGATCGCAGAGTATGGAGCACGTGGTGCCATCGTTGCGTGACGTACGACAGGCTCGTGTCCTCGTGCACCACCAGTTCGTCGGCGTCGCGTTTCTCCCGGTGTTTCACGTGAAACTGTAGGGGCATTGATTCGGAGGAGCCTTGATTCACGGCGTTCGTCCGTGGCGACTGGTGGACGTTCCACGTGAAACAGGGACGAGGTGAGGTCACAGATCCATGGGGCGCGTGTGGTCAGGGCCTACTGCGAGCCCTCCAAGGAAACGAAGCTTGGTGACCGTGTCGCGGGCGTTCCCGTGCGCGACCGAAGGACGAGTAGGTAATGGGCCCCGCGAACGGGGGCGAATCGACGAAGGCGCCAACCTGGCCCCGGTGGCCCGTAAGCCCGTGCCGCCGTGTGGTCGTGCGCCGGGTGGGGCGTGGTGACGCAACAGTGCCGGGCCGTTTGTGCCCACGGTTTCACGTGGAACGAGGGGTCCAAGTCGGACGACGGTAGTGGTTGAGAAGGGGCACGAGATGCATACAGCTTCACGTGAATCGAGAGTGTGGCCGGCTTCAGTCCGCCCGTGGTTGTCACGGCTGGCCGGCCACGTTTCACGTGAAACGAGGCTCCGGTCAAATCGGCCGCACAAGATTCGTGTTGAGGTCAACCACCGAATCCAGCTGAGTTGAGGTCACGGTTCATTTCTTTGGGGTGTCACAGCGGCATCTCATGCGAGACCTGCGGTGTGACACCAGTGGCGCCGTCGGATCTGAAGGCCGGAGCCATCGTGCCGCAAGTGGCGCCGAGTGTAGCTGGGGCCTTCCGATTCGCGTGAAACACGGCACTCGTACCGTCACCGACATGAGAGCCACGAGCCACGAGCCACGAGCCCCGAGCCCCGAGCCCCGAGCCCCCGTGCCCTGAACCCCCCAGCCCCCAGCCCCCTGTTCCCAGCCCTCGGCTCTCGGCCCTCAGTCCTCCAGTTCCCAGCCCTCAGTTCTCGGTTCTCGGCCCTCAACCCTCAGTCCTCCAGTTCCCGGCCCTCGACCCTGAGCCCCCGGCCCTCAGCCCTCCAGTTCCCGGCCCTCAGCCCTCCAGTTCCCGGCCCTCGGCCTCAGCCCCCGGCCCTCAGTCCTCCAGTTCCCGGCCATCAGCCCTCCAGTTCCCGGCCCTCTGCCCCAGCTCCCAGCCCTCAACCGTCAGCCGGCTTGGGCTCTTCGGCTCTCCGACATCTCACCAGCGACCCGCGGGTGCGCGAGCCGGCTGGTCGGCCGCGCTTCACAAATTTCCAGGATGGCTGGATCGCAGGAAAAATGGAGTGCAGTGCCTCGACGTCGATCAAGCCGGGGTTTCGCATGGGTGCTCGAGTCGAGGACGAGCACCCCAGTACAGCCACGTCCACGTGTCACCCCGGTAACGCGGGCCGCGGAGCCGGCGCGGTTACCATCGGCAGTGTCGGGCCTCGTTGCTCGTGCGGCAGATGAGTCAATCCGCCTCACGGATGCGCCCGAGATCCATGGGTGCTCCTCCCTCGCACTGGTTGTCGTCGCGTCGTCACTGCCGGTGCCACACCGGGCGTTGGGAACGCCCGCCGACAGGACGGGCGAGTCCGTGAACTGCGGGATGGCGCGAGTCACGAGCCCCTCGAGGTCTTCACCTCCCCGAAGTGGATGCGCAGACGCAACGTCATCGGGTGAGACTGTCTCGTGGCGCTCGAACCGAATCGAGTGCGCGGCGAGGCGGCAACGAGTTGACGACTTTCAGTCCCTGCCGGGGCTGCCGGGCCCAGGTTGGCGTGATCTGCACCGATCACTTGCCGGACTGAGCGTGTGGTCCGGGCACGTCTAGGGTCGAGTGGCCGGAATCGGCCCCGTGGTGGACATAGTGGCCGCGCTGAGCCGCCAGGGTCAAGTCCCTTGGAGTGGTGTAGCGGTGGGTGATCCTTCGTAGGGGTTCAGGCGGTCAGGGCGGGCATGGTTTCGGCTCCGATCTCGGGGTCGGTGGTGGTGATGAGGGTGATGCGGCAGCGGGC
>NZ_WHMT01000031.1:0-20500 GCF_009372055.1 Pseudactinotalea sp. HY160
CACCCCCACGATGAGCACCGTGGCCCACAACGAGGACAGGAACACCCCGCTGCCGAGCACGTTCGCGTAATTATCGAACCCCACGAACCGCTGCTCACCCGGACGCAGCAGATTCCACTCCCGGAACGAATAATAGATCGTCACCAGGAACGGCACCTGCGTGATCACGATCGCAGTGATCAAAGCCGGCCACACAAGCAACCGAGCCAAACGGATTCCAGACCTCGCCCGGGCAGAAGAACCCACCCGGCGCGGCGATGAGGTCTGAGGCGGGTTCGCCACAGCGGTGGTCATGGTGCGTCTTCTCTCTGAGAGATTCCGGTGGTGCGGCGGGGCGCCGCGGGTGCTCGGGAGGGGCCGGTGCCCCCGCGGTGGCGGGGGCACCGGGAGGGTGTCAGCCCTTCTGCGCGTCGCCCGCCTTCTGGGCGAGCTCCTGGCCGGCGTCGAGCACGTCCTCGACGGTCGCCCGGCCGGCGTAGACGTCGGCGATGTCCTGGGAGATCTGGTTGGCGAGATCCTGGAACTCCGGGATCGTCACGTACTGGATGCCGACCCAGGGCTGGGGGTCGACGCCCGGCTGCTCGGGATCGACCGAGGTCATGATGTCCAGGGTGATGTCGGCGAAGGCGCTCGCCGCGTCCTGGTACTCGGGGATCTCGTAGGTCGAGGCGCGCGAGCCCGGCGGCACGCGGCTCCAGCCGAGTTCCTCGCCCACGGTCTTCATGTACTCCTTGCTCGTGGCCCAGCTGACGAACTCCCACGCGGCCTCCTGCTTCTGGGAGGTCTTGGGGATCGCGAGGTTCCACGACCACAGCCATCCGGACTCGTCGGTCTCGACCACCGGGGCGTGCACGTAGCCGACGTTCCCGGCCACGTCGCTCAGGTCCGGCGACTCGACGCTGCCGGCCGCGCTCGTGGCGTCGTACCAGAAGGCCGCCTTCCCCTGCGTGAACAGGTTGAGGCACTCGGTGAAGCCGGTCGAGACGGGGTCGGACTCGCCGGCGTCCTTGGTCAGTTCGGTCCAGAACTTCACGGCCTCGACGAACTCGGGGGCGTTGACGGTCGCGTTCCAGTCGGCGTCGAACCAGTTGCCGCCGAAGGTCTGGACCACTGTGGTGAGCGGGGCGAAGATCTCCCCCCAGCCGGGCTTGCCGCGCAGGCAGATCCCGACGTGGTCGTCATTGTCCACCTGACGGGCCATCTCGCCGACCTCCTGCCAGGTCGGGTTCTCGGGCACCGTGAGCCCCGCCTCGGAGATGATGTCCTTGTTGTACATCAGGAAGGACGACTCGCCGTAGAAGGGCACGGCGTAGAGCTTCTCGTCCACCGTGAGCAGGGTCCGGATGGGCGGGAGCAGGTCGTCCACGTCGTAGTCGGCATCGCTGCCCGCCATGTCGGTCAGGTCGACGAGCCAGTCGTTCTGGGCCCACATCGGCACCTCGTAGCTGCCGACGGTGACGATGTCGTACTGCCCGCCCTGGGTGGCCACGTCCTTGGTCACGGCATCGCGCAGGTCGTTCTCCTCCATCTGGATGAAGTTGACCTTGATGTCGGGGTGGTCCGCCTCGAACTCCCCCTTGAGCTGCTCCATGTCGATCATCTGCGGGTTGTTCACCGTGGCCAGCGTGAGCTCGACGGTCCCGCCGCCCTCGTCACCCGCGCCGCCACCGCCACCCTGACCGCCGCCCGCACCGGAACAGGCCGCCAACAGCAGTCCCGCCGATGAGAGCGCGACGACCGGGAGCCATCTCCGGTTGCCAGGATTCTTCATCGCTTTGCCTTTCGTCGTCATTGACCGCCCCGGGTGGGTGCGCTGTCCCCACCATGGACCGACTCTGCCCGTTTGGCAAGCCCTGGATGTGGGTTCGTGATGACTTCGTGACTCTCAGACGTTCGATTATCTCGCTTTCAAGAGAGTTTTCGGCGCGACCGGGCAGATCTGGGCCGGCCACGACTGGAAACGGGCATACGATCACACTCCGAGCACCCGCGAGCGCTACCGTGGGTCGCCAGGTGCAGGAAGGAGCCCCGTGTATCCAGCTGAACGCCAGACGGCCATCCTCGAGCAGGCGCACGCCGGCGACGGCCGACTCTCGGTCTCCCACCTGAGCCACGACCTCACGGTGACGCCCGAGACGATCAGGCGCGACCTCGCCGTCCTCGAGCGCCGCGGCCTCATCACCCGGATCCACGGCGGGGCGAGGCTGACCCACCGCAGCCCGTTCGAGCTCTCGCTGGCGAACCGCCAGGCGAAGGAGGTCGACGAGAAGCGGCGCATCGTCGAGCGCACCCTGCAGGAGATCCCGCACGAGGGGGTGGTGCTGCTCGACTCCGGCTACACCCCGCTCGCGGTCGCGGCGCGCTTCCCGGACCGCAACCTCATCGTGGTCACGAACAACCTCCCGGCCATCCCGATCCTGCTCGAACGCCCGAAGCTCACGGTCATGGCGCTGCCGGGGCGGCTGCGCCCGATCACTCAGAGCGCCGTGGACGAATGGACCCGGGCCCGGCTGGAGACCCTGCAGGCCGACCTCGCGATCGTGGGACTCAACGCCGTGAGCGTGGCCGGGGGGCTCATGACCACCGTGCCGGACGAGGCGGACGTCAAGCGCGCGATGCTCGCGTGCGCGAAGCGGCGCATCAGCGCGGCCATCGCCTCGAAGGTCGGGCAGACCTCGTTCTGCCGCTTCGCCGGCGTCGAGGACCTGGACATGCTCATCACCGACGACCGGATCTCGGCCGCCGACCGGGAGGCGCTCTCGGCCGCCGGACCCGAGGTGGTCGTGGTCTAACCGTTTCGACCACTGGAGGCACGAATGCAACGACGCAACCTGACCGGCACGGTCATCGCGGTCACGGGCGCCGGCTCGGGCATCGGGCGGGCGAGCGCCGAGGAGCTCATCGACGCCCGGGCCCGCCTGGCCCTGGGCGACCTGCGCGCCGAATCGCTCACGGCCCTCGCCGAGGAGCACCCCGGGGCCGACCTGGCGCAGGTGGCCATGGACGCCGGCACCGCCGACGGGGCGAACCGGCTCGTGGCCGCGGCCGTGGCCGAGTTCGGACACCTCGACAGCATCGTGATCAACGCCGGCGTGGGCTACTTCGGCGGCATCACCGACTGGGACGACGAGCAGATCGAGGCGATGGTCACCACGAACGTCGCCGGCACCATGTGGGCCACCCGCGCGGCCGTGCGCCAGTTCGACGCGCAGGGCCGCGGCGGGGACATCGTGCTCATCGCCTCCGTGGCGGGACTGGCCGCCGCGAACTCCTGGGAGGCGGTCTACGCGGCGACGAAGCACGCCCAGGTCGGATTCGCGGCCACCCTCGCGCGCGAGGTGACCCCGCGGGGGGTGCGCGTCTCGGTCATCGCACCGGCCGCCGTCCATACGCGGTTCGCGTTCGGAACGGGGCGGACCGAGGACGACCCGGAGCTCGATGCGTACATGCGCCCGAGCGACATCGCCTTCGCCGTGCGCACCGTGCTCGAGCAGCCCCGCCGGCTGCGCACCGCGCTGTGGAGCATGTGGTCGATGGCCGAGCAGCCGTAGGGAGAATGATCAGTCGGATCCGCGTTGTCGTCCGAGCCTGGCAGCAACGCGCCGATCCTTGGTGAGTGCGATCGTGACGAACCGTCCCTTACGCGCTGAACCGGGAACGCGCAGAGTCCCCTTGACGAGGTTCCGTTGCGCCGCACCTTTCCCGAAGTTCACATACGCCGCACCTGGCCTCCCGGCGCCCGTATGCCGTCCAGGACCTGGCCGTGGAGAGACGTTGAATACGAGCTGAGGAGCCACGATCGCCCCACTACGCGAGTGGCGACGAACAGGTGAAGGATGCCGCACCAGTACCCTAATGACGAATTCACCGCGTTCTGGAATGAACAGGTT
This sequence comes from Pseudactinotalea sp. HY160, assembly GCF_009372055.1. Classification (NCBI taxonomy): domain Bacteria; kingdom Bacillati; phylum Actinomycetota; class Actinomycetes; order Micrococcales; family Cellulomonadaceae; genus Pseudactinotalea; species Pseudactinotalea sp. HY160. The sequence goes on from NZ_WHMT01000031.1 coordinate 3,891, forward strand.
CACCATCTGAGCCGCACTCCCCGGCGATCGCCTAGCCTTGGCGAGCGCATTATTCAGGATCGCTCGACTGAGGATCTGCGAGGCGTCGCGGTCGACCTCGACTACAGAAACGAGCTGCTTCGCCAACCTGTCAAGCGCAGCACGCCGCGCGGGCGAGCGGGTGTGTGCGGCTTGCACGAGGGGATCGAGGCCGCGTTCGAGCCCCCACGGCCGGGCAGGTGCCGGGTCCTCCGGTGTCCACTCATTATCGTCCTCGTCCTCGTCCGGCTCTGCAGGGGTGCTCATGCAAACAGCCAGACGACCGCGAGCCACAGGCCCAGCGTAATCACAGCCGCCGCAAGCTCCGCCCGATATAACGTCCTAATGCGCGAAAGGGACGCCTCGTTGGAATTCAGCATCCCCGGGATCGTGTCCTTGGCCAACATGCGCATGGCAATGCGCTTCGACGGGGCCGGACTATCGCCCTCCATCCACCTCATCAGCACGGCCGGATCCAGAATGAATCGAAAGTTGAATAGTGGCGAGAGTGTCAAGATGAGAAGGATGGCAACTAACACGAATCCGAGCGTCCCCAGTCCTGAAAGTACGTAGAACCACATAGTTCTACTCGCACCTGCGAGGCCACTGCCGGCAAGAAATGCCGCTGCCGTGACCGACAGGGCGGCGAACGCAACCGCTCGAGTCCGCATACCCCCCAGTTCCTCACGTTGCGCAGCCAAACTGTCCAGTCCCACCTGGACAGCCAAGTCGACCCATTCCGAGCGGTCCGGATGCTGAGCATCACGACTCCAACTTGTGCGGGTGCGCCCGGTATCCATCGCCATATCATAGCGCCGCGGAAGACGAGACAGGCTCGCCCGACACCTCGCCATCTTCGAGCTGATGGGCGCCACCCATGCCGCACCGTGTCATCGGGTCACTCAGGAGTGCCGACGGGTCCGACGTTGGAGGCCGGCGGCGTCACGCCCGCACGAGCACCTTGACCTGGGAGCCGTCGACCGCGGCGGCGAACGCCTCCGCCGCGCGCTCCATCGGGAACGTGGCCGTGACGAAGTCCTCCGCCCGGACCGCCCCCGAGGCGATGATCTCGATCGAATCGGTGTAGTCCTCCGGCAGGTAGGTGGCGCTGCCCTGGATGCGGACCTGCTGATCCTGGATCTCGGGCAGCGGCACCGTGACCGGACCGCGAGCCACTCCGACGATCACGACCGTGCCGGCCTTGAGTGCCATCGCGATCGCCTGGTCCACGGTCGCCTGGATCGCCACGCAGTCGAACACGACATCGGCGCTCTCGCCCAGCTCCGCGCGCACCCGGCCGGGCACGCCGGCGCCGCGGGCGTCGACGACCGCGTCGGCCCCGAGCCGCAGCGCCAGCTCGCGCTTGGCCGGGAGCGGGTCGGTCATGACGATCCGCCGCGCCCCGGCATGGCGGGCGGCCTTGAGCACGAGCAGGCCGATGGTTCCGGCCCCGATGATCGCCACCGCCCGGCCCGCCAGCCCCCCGGGGCCCGCCGGTCGGTCGGCGCCGGCCAACCGGACCGCGTGGACCGGCGTGGCCAGGGGCTCGATGAGCGCGGCCTCGGCGTCGGTGAAGTGCTCGGGCACCCGATGCAGCCGGCCGGCGGGGATCGTGAAGTAGTCCGCCATGCCGCCCTGGGCGTGGCCGCAGCCGAAGAAGCGCAGGTTCTCGCAGAGGTTCGAACGGCCCGTGGAGCACATCTTGCACGCCCAGCACGGCAGGGTCGGCTCGACCGTGACCCGGTCGCCGGCGGCGTATCCGCTCACGCCCTCGCCCACGCCTGCGATCACGCCGACCACCTCGTGCCCCGGGTTGTAGGGCAGCGGCACGAACGGGTGCTGCCCGGCCGCCGCGTGCGTGTCCGACCCGCACACGCCCGCCACCGCGGTGCGCACGAGCACCTCCCCCGCCTGCGGGGAGGGGCGGGGGACGTCGTCCACACGCACCTCGCCCGGGGCGACCACACTCACCCGGCGCATCGTCTCGCTCACGGGATCACCTGCACTTTCAGTCCGTGGCCGGCGCGGAAGAGGTCGAGCGCGCGGTCGAATTCGGCGAGCGGGACCCGGTCCGTGACGAAGACGTCCGCGGGGATGACGCCCGTGGCGAAGAGGTCGAGGGCCCGGTCGTAGGAGTTGAGGGTGGCCATCGACCCGGTGATCGTCAGCTCGTGCCGGAAGACCGAGTAGGGGTCGATGCTCGCGCGCGCGGCGTAGTCGGCGACCCCGAACTGCAGGAACGTGCCGCCGCGCTCGAGGCGGCCGAGGCCGTCCTGGATCGCGCGCTCGTTGCCCGAGGCGTCGATCACGAGGTCCCAGACGCGGTCGAACTCGTCCGCGTTCGTGGCCGTGCCGTCGCAGCCGAGCCGCTCGGCGATCGCGAGCTTGGCGGGGTTGACGTCGACCATCCGGACGCTGGCGAGCCCGACCTTCTTCGCGAGCTCGAGCATCATGAGCCCCATCGTGCCCGCCCCGTAGATGACCGCATGATTTCCGAGCTGGCTCGCGAGCACGTCGTAGCCGCGGATCGCGCACGAGAGCGGCTCGATCAGCGTGGCGTCGCGGGTGTCGATGCCCGCCGGCAGCGCGCGGCAGTACTGCGCGCCGACGACCGCGAACTCCGCCGCGCCGCCGTTGAACGACGTGCCGTAGCCCCCGGCGACCTCGCACAGGTTCGTGCGGCCGCGCCGGCACGGCGGGCAGCGGTGGCAGATATAGGAGGGGTTGATCGCGACCTGGTCGCCGGCCCGGAACTCCGTCACCTCCGCGCCGGTCGCCACGACCTCCCCGGCGAACTCGTGCCCGGGCACGATCGGGAACGTGTCGGCGAACTCGCCGGCGAGGATGTGCAGGTCGGTGCCGCAGATGCCGTTCGCCGCGACCTCGACCACGACGTCGCCGGGCCCCGGCGTGGGGTCGGGGATCGTGGTGTACTCGACCGTTCCGGGCTCCGTGAAGAGAACCGCCTTCATGCTTTCGCTCCTCGAGATGATGGACGACGTCGACTCACCCTAGAGCGTCCGGCCCGCCTGCGGGGCGCGCCCCGGTGGGCAGGATCGACCGCCTCGCGCTCAGGGGTCGGCCGTCCCCGCCCGGGTCGGCGTGCTCAGGCTCTTCTGCCGGCCACGCCGCGGATGACGTTGAGCCCGCCCAGGACGACGAGGGAGATCCCGAGGAACCACCACAGGAACACGGCCCCCCACAGCGGGCTGCTCAGGAGCGTGAAGCCCGCGATGACCGAGGCCAGCGCGAACACGATCGCGAGCACCTTCGAGTCCGATCGTCCGAGCGTGAAGAGCGCGGCGAAGCCCTCGACGATCCACATGACCCCGACCATGACGGTGAGGAACACGGCGAGGAACGCGGCGGAGCGGCCCAGCGATCCGAAGGCGAAGGCGCCCGCCGCGATGTACAGCAGGCCGAGCAGGACGTGCGCGATGCGCCCACCCACCCCCATGCCCTTCGACAGGAGCCCGATCGCGGCGTAGACGATGCCGGCGACGATCGCGTACGCCGCGATGACACCGGCGAGCGCCACCGCGGCCCTCGTCGGCCAGACGAGCACCGCGATGCCGAATCCGACGGCCGCGAGGCCGCCGAGGGAGAGGGCCAGGCGTGCCCCCTGGGCCGGCGGCGCTGAGGTGGACGTGGTCATGCGAGCTCCTTCGCTCCAGGCAGATCCCCGGCGACGTACCGGTATTCAGCAGATCATAGCGATCCGTAGCAGTTCCAGCTGGGTCCTTGTACCCACCTCGCGGACTGGCCGCGACCACCGCCGAGGGGCCGCAGCGCCGATGAGTTATCGGCCCTGCGCCTTCCGCTTGACCCAGCCGTAGGCGGCGGTGGCGATGACGAGCACGATCCCGATGAACGCGAGCCACAGCAGGCCCTTGATCACGAACCCGAGGATCGCCAGCACGAGCCACAGGATGAGCAGGAACGCGAGGAATCCGAGCATGGCTTCACGGTAGGGCAGCCGGGCGGGCGCGGCCAGGGGCTCACGCACCGATCGACCCGAGAAATTTTGCACATGACTTTCGTCTCGCCCTAGGATGTCGGAGACCAATTTCAGGCCGTGCTCGCCGTCGAGCCCGGTGCGGTCACCGATCGAAGGAGATGCAGTGCCCCGCTCTCACCCCATGCGCCCGGCCTGGCGCCGCCCGCTCGTGCTCGCGGCGTGCGCGGCCGTCGCCGCCACCGGCGCCCTCGCGCCGCTCACGCCGGCCCCGGCGGCCGCCGCATCCGGACCGGCCGCCGAGGCCGGACCGGTCGTCGAGCCCCAGGTCACGCCCACCCCGCAGCAGGCCGACTACTCCGGCACCGGATTGGAGCTGCCCGAGCGGGTGAGCGTCGTCGCCGGCGAGGGAGCCGACGAGGCGGCCCTCGACCTCCTCGGCGAGGTCCTGCGTGGCCACGGAATCACCCCGACCCGCCTCGAGGTGCCCGGTCGCGCGGAGGCGGGTGACGTCGTCCTCACGCTCGGCGACGGCGCCGAGCTCACCGACGAGCTCGCCGGAGCGGGCCTCGCGGTGCCGGACCGCGGCGAGGCCTACGCACTCGGCGTCGACGCGCAGGAGGGCGCGGTCCTCATCGCGGGCAGCGACGGCGCCGGGCAGTTCTACGGGGTGCAGACGCTGCGCCAGCTGTTCGTCGAGACGGGCGCGGGCGACGTCGTGCTCGCGGGCGCCTCGATCACCGACTTCCCGGCGATGGCGCTGCGGGGAACGGTCGAGGGCTTCTACGGTCCCCGGTGGAGCCACGAGGGGCGCCTCGATCAGTTCGACTTCTACGGCGACGTCAAGCTCAACACCTATATCTTCGCGCCGAAGAACGATCCGTATCACCGGGCGATGTGGCGCGAGCCGTACCCCGCCGACCAGATCGCCGAGATCGCCGAGCTCGTGGCGGCCGCCGACGCGAACCATGTGCGGTTCACGTTCGCGCTCTCCCCCGGGCAGTCGATCTGCTACTCCTCCCCCGAGGACTACGCGGCGCTCGTGGCCAAGCTGGAGCAGGCCTACGACGTGGGCGTGCGCTCGTTCTCGGTGCCGCTGGACGACATCACCCTCAGCTCCTGGCACTGCGAGGCGGACCAGGCCGCCTACGGCGACCCGTCGAACGGCACCCACGGCCGGGCGCAGGTCGACCTGCTCAACATGCTGAACGCCGACTTCATCGCCGGCCATTCGGGCGTGCTGCCGCTGCAGACCGTGCCGACCCAGTACAACACCGTCACGGAGTCGCCGTATAAGCAGGCCTACCGCGAGGGCCTCGACTCCGACATCGTGGTCATGTGGACGGGCACGGCCACCGTGCCGGTCCACATCGGCGTGGACGACGCCCAGGACTTCCTCGACGTGTACGGCACGCCGGCGTTCCTGTGGGACAACTACCCGGTGAACGACTTCAAGCGCGCCGCCGGGCGGCTGCTGCTCGCGCCCTACCAGGAGCGCGAGGCCGGCCTGAGCGAGGTGCTCAGCGGAATCGCCTCGAACCCGATGAACTACCCGGCCGCGAGCAAGGTCGCGGTGTTCACGATCGCGGACTTCGCGTGGAACGACGCCGCCTACGACCCCGCGGCCTCCTCGCGCCGGGCGGCCGAGTACCTCGCCGGCGGCGACGACGCGACGGCCGATGCGCTCATGCTGTTCTTCGACCTCAACTCGTTCGGGCCGGGCTGCACGCCGCGCTGCGCCGACGCGGAGGGGCCGGGCTGGCTGCCACCCGCGCCGAAGCTCGCGGACGAGATCGCCGACTTCGAGGCCGCCTGGGCGGGCGGGCGCCGCGCCGAGGCGATCACCGGCCTGCGGCCCGTGGCCGCCGCGATGCAGGCCGCGCCGGGCATCATCCGCGCCGGGGTCGCGGACGAGCTGTTCCTCGCCGAGACGTCGGCGTGGCTCGATGCGACCGCCGACTGGGGCGCCGTGCTCGACCAGGCGCTCACGATGCTCGAGACCGCCACCGGCGGCGACCTCGAGGCGGCGGCAGCGCAGGCCGACGCCGTGGAGTCCGCGATGATCGATGCCCAGAGCGTCGTGGTGGGCACCGATGAACTCCGCTACGAGGGGCTGCTCAAGCTCGCGGACCAGGTGCTCGACCGGTTCGTGGTCGACGCCCTGCTGCGCGCGCGCAACTGGGACCTGTTCGACGGTACCGCCCGCAACCTGGCCGCCGGGTCGAACGTGTCGGCCTCGAGCTGGTACGGCGAGCAGGACAAGTTCCGCCCGGCGAACGCGATCGATGCCACGTGGGTGCCCAAGTCCGTCAAGGACGAACGCTGGGGCTCGGTCTATGACAAGGCGAACCCGGAGAACCACGATGACGAGTGGCTCCAGGTGGAGCTGGCCGAGCCGAGCCTCGTGCCGCGGGTGGAGATCCGCTGGGAGGGCGCCTGCGCCGCCGAGTTCCAGATCCAGACCTCGCTCGACGGCGTGACCTGGAACTCGACCGAAGTCTCGGGCGTCGACGACGCCAACGCCTGCATCACACCGCAGGTGGTCGACGTGGACGGCGATGACCCGGTGTTGTTCGTGCGCATGCAGGGCGTGGAGAGCAAGGGCAGATACGGCTACTCGATCTTCGAGTTCATGCCCATCGGCGTGCCGGTGGTGGACGACCTCGCCCGGCAGGCGACCGGGACCGCGGCCTCCTCCGTGGAGTACGACCGGGTCGACTTCCAGCCCGAGTACGCGATCGACGGCGACGTGTACACCCGCTGGTCGTCCTGGCGCACCGACGAGGAGTGGATGCAGCTCGAGTTCGACCGGCCGATCCGCGCCGACCTCGCCCGGCTCGCCTGGGAGGTCGACGGGGCGTGCGCCGAGGCGTACAGGATCCAGACCTCGGCCGACGGGCAGACCTGGACCGACGCGGCCGACATGGCGGATTCGACGTGCGCGACCGACGTCGTGCCGCTCGCGGAGACCGGGCCGGTGAGCTACGTGCGGATGCAGGGGGTGGAGCGGGCGAGCAAGTACGGCTACTCGCTCTTCACATTCTCGCTGTTCGCGATGGACCCGCTCGAGGTGACGCCGGCGGAGGTGACCTTCACCGATGAGGAGGGCACGGCCGCGGACACGTACACGATCCCGGCGTCCGAGGGGGTGGTGTATCTCGTGGGTGAGGACGACGCAGCCCCGGGTACGTACCCGGGCTCCGGCGAGGTTCGGGTCACCGCTCGCGCGCTCGACGGGTACGTCATCGCCGACGGCGCGGACACCGAATGGGCGCACGCCTTCGACGCGACCGAGCCGACCGCGGAGCCCACGGACGAGCCCACCGACGAGCCCACGGACGAGCCGACCGAGGAGCCGACCGACGAGCCGAGCGACACCGCCGACTCGGGTAGCTCCGGTGACTCGGGTGCGTCCGGTGACTCGGGCAGTTCGGGTGACTCGGGCGCGGCCGGCGGCGAGCCGACCGACGGCTCGGGTGGTGGCACCGAGGCCCCGGGCACCGGCAGTGACGACGCCGGATCCTCCCAGGGCGGCGGCTCCACGGACGACGGGGCGGCGAGCACCGGTGGCCTGGACGACCTTGACGACCTTGATGACCTGGACGAGATGCCCTCGACCGGTTCGTCGGCCGCGGCCGTATGGATCGGCGCGCTCGTGATCGCCGCCGGCGCGCTGGTCCTGACGATGCGGCGCCGCCTGACGGTCTGACCCGCCCGCGCACCCGTGGGTGCGGAATCACCGATCCCATCGGGAATTCCGCACCCACGGTCGTGTCCAGACCGAGGCGTCGTTTCTCACCCACCGAGACGCGTTCCGGTTCGTGGTCACTGCCGGATCGGGCCGGTGCGTGCCGGGGCCGCCGCTCTACCGTCGTCGGCAGCGGACCACCTCGGTCCGTACCGCGACCCGGCCCACCGGCCGGAGCGGCCACCAGCATGGGAGCGCAGCCGCCGTGTCCACCGCCGTCGAACCGACCACCACCGTCGACCCCGCGCCCACCCCGCGCGCCGACCTGATCGCCGACCTCGCCGAACCGGGCCCCGCGGTCGCCGCGGCCCGCCGGGCCAAACCGGCGGTCGTCTCCGAGACCGCGGCGGCCCACGCGGCGATCTTCGACGGCGCGGGCACGCTCACCGGCGAGCTCCGCCACGCGATCGCGGCCCGGGTCGCGGCCCAGCAGGGCTCGGCCGTGCTCGCGGCACACCACGCCGGCCGGACCGAGGTCGACCTCGACCTCGCGAGCGGCGACCCGAACGTGGGCCGGATCGTCCGCCATGCGGACCTGCTCAGCGCCGCCCCGGCCCTCGTCACCCCGGCGGACGTCGCCGACCTCGGCGAGCACCTCGGCCCCGACGACCTCGTGCTCCTGGCCCAGCTGGTCGCCTTCACCAGCTACGAGGCCCGGCTCGTCGAGGGCCTGCGGCTCCTCTCCGGCCACGAGCCCACCGCCCCGGCCGGCACCGCTCCCCTGTCCGGCTCGATCGGCGAGCGCTCGAAATATCGTCCGCGCACCGCACCGAACGGGCGGCCCGCGCCGCGGGAGTACACCACCGAGATTCTCGGCTGGGAGTCCTGGGTCGACCCGATCCCGGCCGAGGAGCTGACCGACGTCCAGGCCGACGCCTTCCGCGGCAAGACGAACGGTGCCTATTTCCGCCTCCTCGCCCGCCACACCGGGGCGCTCGCCGCCCGCACCCGCATCGACCACGCGATCTTCGCCACGAGGATCGGCCTCCCGCGCGCCGAGCGCGAACTCGCCGCCGCGGTCACGAGCCGGGTGAACGACTGCGTGTACTGCGCCTCGGTGCACGCCCGCAAGGCCGGCCGGCTCTCCAGGCGTGTGGACGACGTCGCCCGGCTTCTCGCCGCGCCGCTCGCTCGCGCGGGGGCGTGGCGCCCGGTCGATCTCGCGCCGCTGAGCGCACCGTTCGCCGGCTCCGACGAGCGCTGGGCCGCCCTCGTCGACTTCGCCGCCGCCCTGTCGACCACCCCGTCACGGGCGACGGCGGGTCAGGTCGACGCGCTGCGTGCCCTCGGGCTCGACGACGTCGAACTCGTCGACCTCGTCGGATCGGTCGCGTTCTTCTCGTGGGCGAACCGGCTCATGCTCACCCTCGGCGAGCCGTACCTGCCCGCCACCTGAGCGGCTCTCGCGCCATGGCCGCCTCGATCGAGCCATGGCCGCCCACCCATCCCCGATCCGCCGCGCCCCCACCCGGGCGAGCGACGCCGTCCCGAATCAAGGAGAATCCCATGATCAAGCGCCTGACCCGAGTGCTCCCGCTCCTCGCCGCCGCCGGGATGCTCGCGGCCTGCGGGCAGGTGCAGGCCGCCGAGCAGACCGGCGACCCCGGGACCGACGCCGCCGGCTCCGCGGCGGCCGAGGAGGCCGGCACGATCACCGTGACCGACGACCTCGACCGCGAGGTCACGATCCCCGCCCGCGTCGATCGGGCCGTGGTCACACTCAGCTACAACAACGAGTTCGTCCAGGCGATCGGGGCGGGCGAGACGGTCGTGGGGATCGATCGCGGCACCCTTGAGCGCGATCCCTACCTCGGCTTCGACGAGAGCGAGGTGGTCGGGGAGTCGATCGGAGAGCTCAACTACGAGTCGATCGTGGCGCTCGACCCGGACGTGGCGATCATCCCCCGCAACGGTGCCTGGCAGGAGGCCGCCGACCAGCTCGAACAGTTCGAGATCCCGGTGGTCGTCGTGAGCGCCTGGGACTTCGACGTGTTCGACGAGACCGTGGAACTGCTCGGAGAGGTCTTCGGTGAGCCCGAGGGGGCGGCGAAGGTGCAGGACTTCTACCACGAGATCTTCGACACCGTGGCCGAGCGGGTCGACGGCCTCGACCCGGTACCGGTGTACTGGGAGACCGACAAGCCGTACGTCACCGCCCTGCCCGGTTCGGGCTTCGATGCGATCATCACCGCCGCCGGCGGAACGAACGTGTTCGGCGACGTCGACGGCGGCGACGCCCAGTTCGAGACCACGGTGGATCCCGCGAGCGTCGTCACCCGCAATCCGGCCGTGATCGTGCACGAGCGGCCGCCGTCGGCGGCGCCGTACCCGGCGGGCGAGATCGCCGACCTCGCCGCGTCGATCCCGGAGCGCCCGGGCTTCGCCGGGATCGATGCCGTCACCGGCTCCCAGGTGTACGTGAGCAACGGCTGGGCAACCTCCGGACTGTCGAAGGCGATCGGCGCGGCCTACCTCGCCTCGTGGCTGCACCCGGAGGCGTTCACCGGCATCGATCCGGCCGACTACCTGGAGCGCTGGGCGGTCGAGTTCCAGGGCATCTCCGAGGCCGACTACGCGGGCGCCGACGCCTACGTGTGGGGGAACGGCTCGTGAGCACACCCACCCGTGAACGTCCGGACGATGCCCGCAAGACGAGCGGTCCGGGCAAGGCGGGCGGTCCGGGCACGGCGGGCGCCGCCGATTCCACGGCCCCCGGCGCCACCGCCGGCCCCACCGCCGACGATGGCTTCGGCGCCTCCCCCGGCGCCCCGCCCACGCAGGGCGCCCCGCCCACCCAGGGCGAGCGCGCAGTGGGCTCCCGCGGCGCCGTCCTCGCGGTCGCGGCCGTGCTGACGATCGTGCTCGTCGTCGGCTCGACTGCGGTCGGCAGTTCCGGGGTGAGCCTGCCCGACGCGGCCCGCGCGGTCTGGCTGCGGATCGCCGGCGGCGTGCTCGAGCCGGACTTCGCCCAGACCTACGGAATCATCGCCGACCTGCGCCTGCCCCGGGCCCTGCTCGCGCTCACGGCCGGGGCGGGCTTGTCGCTGGCGGGTGCGGTCATGCAGGGCCTACTGCGCAATCCGCTCGTGAGCCCGTTCACACTCGGGGTCTCCCCCGCGGCGGCGTTCGGGGCCTCGGCCGCGATCCTGCTCTCGGGCGGGGCGCTCGGCGGGTCGAGCCCGGTCGTCATGTTCTCGGCCCTGATCGCCTCCGGGGTCGTCACGCTGCTCGTGCTCGGCCTCGCCTCCGCCCGGAAGATGGCCGTGGCCACACTGCTACTCCTCGGCATCGCGATGACCCAACTGTTCGAGGCGCTCACCGCGGGCCTGCAGTTCGTGGCGAACGAGAACACCCTGCAGGCGATCGTGCGCTGGACCCTCGGGTCCGTGAACGACGCCGGCTGGGACCAGGTGCGCATCATGGCGATCGTCGTGGCGATCGTGCTGCCCCTGGTGCTGTGGTTCGCCGGCGACATGAACGCGATCGCGTTCGCCGGGGACGACGCCGCCCGCTCCCTCGGGGTGAACGTCACCGTCGTCCGGGTGGGTCTCATCGTCGTCTCGGTGGCGCTCGCCTCGGTCGCCGTGTCGCTGTGCGGGGTCATCGGCTTCGTGGGCCTCGTGGGCCCGCACATCGCCCGGCTCCTCATCGGGGCGAACCATCAGGTGCTCCTGCCGATGTCGGCGCTCACCGGCGGGGTGCTGCTCGTCGCGGCCGACACCCTCGGCCGCACCGTGATCGCCCCGGCGGTGATCCCGGTCGGGATCGTCGTGGCCATGGTCGGTGCACCGGTATTCATTTATCTCATCATGTCCAGGAAGGCCTCCTCATGACTGCGACCGTCGATTCCGTGACCGTATCCCCGACCCCCGACACGGCCGCCGACAGCGCCGCCGGCACCGCGACCGGCCCTGCGATGGGCACCGCGAGTGGCACGAGCCTCGAGCTGGCCGGGATCACGTTCGCCTATGGCAGGCATCGGGTTCTCCACGGCGTGGACCTGACGGTCGCGGCGGGCCACCTGTGCGCGCTCCTCGGCCCGAACGGCTCCGGCAAATCGACCCTGACGAAGATCCTCGCCGGCGTGCACAAGGCCGCGGCCGGCTCGGCCCGCCTGGGCGGGATCGACCTGCTCGCCCTCAAGCCCCGCGAGCGCGCCAAGATCGTCGCCTACGTGCCGCAGTCGGCGGAGGTGCCGTTCGAGCTGAGCGTGCGCGAGGCCGTGCTGCTCGGCCGAACCCCGCACATGGGCATGCGCCCGGCCGCGGCCGACTACGACGCCGTCGACCACGCGATCGACCGGCTCGGGCTGTGGGAGTTGACCGGGCGCCGTCTCTCGGAGCTATCCGGCGGGCAGGCCCAGCGGGTGCTCATCGCCCGGGCGCTCGCGCAGCAGCCGCGCGTGCTCCTGCTCGACGAGCCGACCTCCGCCCTCGACCTGCGCTACCAGGTCGAGACCCTCCAGCTCGTGCGCCGCGTCGCCCGGGAGGAGGGGGTGGCCGCGCTCGTCGCCATCCACGATCTCAACCACGCCGCCCTGTTCTGCCAGCAGGTCGTGCTGCTCTCGGGCGGGCGGATCGTCGCCGACGGCCCGGCCGAATCCGCCTACGACGCGGACACCCTCGGCCGGGTGTACGGCCTGCCCGTGGACGTCGTGCGCGATCACGACCAGATCCAGGTGCGGCCCGTGCTCGCCGAGGGGGCGCTCGCGTGAGCCTGCCTACCATGAACCGCATGAGCGACTTCGGCGACCTGGACGACGCGGACGACCTGGACGACTTGGGTGACGCAGACGATGCCCTTGCGGGCACTGCGGCTCTGGCGGACCTGGTCGCCGACGTCGTGGTGGTCGGGGGCGGGCCCCGGGCGATCTCGCTGCTCGAGCGGCTCACGGCCCGGCTCGGCCGGGCCGGCGGCGGGGAGGACGGCGGGTCCCCGGCCCTGCGGGCGGTGCTCATCGATGCGGTCGAGGTGGGGGCCGGGGCAACGTGGCGCACCGACCAGTCGGCCGAGTTCCTCAACAACACCTATGCCGCGCACACGACGATCTACCCGGACTCCTCCACCCGGCTCACCGGCCCGCTGACGCCGGGACCGGACCTGATCGACTGGGCGCGGGCGATCGCTGCCCGCCCGGGCGCGAGCACCGGCTGCTCGCCCCGTTCGGCGAGCCCGGTGGGGACGACCGATGCACGGCTCGGCGGCATCGTCGGGGGCCCGTGGCCGGTGGCGTCCGCGCGTCCGGCGTGGGCGGTGGCCGAGGCGGCGACGCTCGAGCCGTGGTCGTATCCGACGCGGCGGCTGCAGGGGGTCTACTACCGCGAGCAGCTCGAGGCCATCGTCGCCCGCGGCGGTGTCGAGGTGACCGAGCTGTGCGGGCTCGTGGTCGGGATCGACCCGGTCGGAGACGGCGGCACCGCCGCGTCCCCCGCCCGCTGTGCTTCAGGGGTCGCCGGGGCCACCGGAGTCGTCGGGGTCGTCGGGGCAGCCGGAATCATCGGGGCCGCCGATACGCGCACGGTGCGACTGGCCGACGGCCGGTCGGTCACGGCGCCGGCGGTCGTGCTGGCCCAGGGCATGGTGCAGGGCCGGCCCGACGCGCGGGTGCTCGCCTTTCGGGAGGCGGCCGCGGTCCACGGTCTCACCTATATCGAACCGGGAATGCCCGCCGAACGTGACTGGGCGGCGGTGCCCGGCGGCGAGGACGTGCTCGTGGCGGGCCTGGGCGCGAACTTCTTCGACGTCGTCACCACGCTCACGGCGGGGCGCGGCGGGAGGTTCGAGCAGGCGGGCGCCTCGGCGTTCGACCTGCGATACGTGCCCTCGGGGCGTGAGCCGCGGCTCGTCGTCGGTTCTCGGCGTGGGCTTCCGTATCGCTCGAAGTCGTTCTACGGCGGGTTCCCGCCGCCGTACCGGCCGCAGCTGGCCACGGCGGAGTGGTTCGCCGAGGCGGCGCAGGTGCCCGATCAGGAGTTCGGTCGGGACGTGTGGCCGCAGCTCGCGCGCGAGTTCGTGGTGGCCCACCTGGCCACCCTCGCGGCACATCACCCGGCCGCCGTTCCGACGATCGCGGGCCCGGGTGCTTCCGGCCTGCCGGGCGTGCCGGGCGATTGGGACGATGCGGCGACGGTGCCGCTGCCGGCGAGCGTGCTCGCGCGGATCGAACAGACGGATGTTGCCGACTTGGAAGGACTCGTGGATGAGCTGGTGGCCCAGGAGCGGTGGCGGATCGACCCCACCCGGCTCGACCGACCCGACCTACGCGGGCCCGATCCGGCGCGCTGGGCGAAATGGGTCGAGCGGTGGAGGGAGGCCGAGCTCGACTCCATCGCGGATCCGTTGCGGAGCCCGCGCTGCACGGTCAACCGGGCGATGGCGTTCCTGCGCGGGCGCGTGGCCCGGCTCGTGCGGGGCGGGGCGATCGACGCCGCCTCGGCGCTTCGGGAGGTGAACGGCTGGTTCGCCCCGCTCGGGCTGGCGCTCGCCTCCGGTCCCCCGCCGGAGCGCACGGCGCAGCTACTCGCCCTCGTGCGGGCCGGCGTGGTCGAGCTGCTCGGGGAGGGCAGCGAGTTCACGACCGACGGCGAGGAGTTCGTGGGCCGCTCGATCGTGCGCGGCCGCGAGTTCCATGCGCGCGCCCTCGTAGAGACCCGCATGTCGAAGGGCCACGTCGACGTGACCGATGATCCACTGCTGCGCTCGTTACTGACCGGCGGCCGGGCGCGGCTGCTGCGGCGGAGCACGGGGCCGGGCGGGCAAGCGGTGACCGCCCGGACGCTCGACGTGACGACGGAGGAGTTTGCGCTCGTCGACGCCGGCGGCCGGGCCGACCGGCGGGTGTTCGTGCTGGGGATCCCGGCCGGCGACGTCCAGCCCGGCTCCGCGATCGGCGCAACGCCCGGCGTGCCCTCGCCGCTCATCGCCGGGGCCGATCTCGTGGCCGGGCAGGTGATCGAGATCGTCCGGGCGGAGGAGCCAGCGGCCGTCATCGCCGGCTGAGTGCTCATCGCTCGAGCTCCCACCGCCCCCTCGCCATAACGAGTCCTCGAGGCCGACCGCACTCGTCGGATACCTGCGGAGAATCGCTCCACGAACCGTCGAGGCGTCTCTGCGCTCGCGATCGACCCGCCCAAGCACCGACTGCCATCGTATCCCAACTGGTCAAGCATCGCCCGGACGGTGGTTCGGCTACGAGGGCGCGCTGTCGAATCGACCACTACCTAGACAGAAATCTGAAGTCGTGATAACCTCAATTGAATCGATTCACTCGATGCGTAGCTCGACACAGACGTCCTGACGAGCACCCTGCGCTTCGTCGATCACTGCGCCAGGGACGCAGCAGCGACAGGCACGTCGGACTGCGGGACCCACTCAGCGAAGAGAATGGAAAGGGAATGAAGCAGCCGTATAGATCGGCGGCATCGCTCGCCACGGCAGCCTTGTTACTGCCGCTAGCGCAAGCACCCGCCACTGGAGTCTCCGCGGAGCCTGATACACCCGCGTCAGACTTCGAGGCACGCATGCATGAACTCTATGATGAGATCGAAGCCGAATATCGTCCAGATGTCAGATGGTGGCTCGCAGAAGGTCTGAACACGGACGAAACCCTTCGCAAGAACGTACAAGAGATCGCCGATTCGGGATTCGGCGCGGCCGAGATCTTGGCAATGCCCGATGAGGGGGCAGACTCCTCGATCTATGGGTGGGGGTCAGACGAATGGAACAGCGACCAACGCCTCGTCGTCGAGGAGACAACCAAGCACGGGCTCGGCTTCAGTCTGACGAGTGGGACCCACTGGGCTACAGCAAACCTTCCAGATACATATACGTGGGATGGCGCGACATTCGACCTTGACAACAAGGCCGCCTCGCAGGAACTCGACTATGGCACCATCCTCCTAGTGGTCTGTCTCATTATTGGCTAACTACTTCCTCGAGTTTGCGGCGGGCTCGCGCGACCTTGGCCAGGATCGACTCGGCGGTGGCGGTCCACACGAACGGCGTCGAGTCCTCGTTGTTGGCCTGCAGGTAGGCCTCGATCGCGGCGATCAGGTCGGGTACCGAGTTGAAGCTGCCCCGGCGTAGCGCCTTGGCGTCCAGGTCGCGGAACCACCGTTCGACCTGGTTCAGCCAGGATGAGGAGGTCGGGATGAAGTGCAGGTGGAACCGCTTGTGCCGGCTCAACCACCGCTGCACGTTGGCGTGCTTGTGAGTGCTGTAGTTGTCCAGGATCACGTGGACCGCCTGGCCCTTGGGCACTTCCGCGTCGATGACCTTCAGGAACTTGAGGAACTCCTCATGCCGGTGCCGGTCGAAGCAGCGTCCGGTCACCTGCCCGGTGAGCACGTTCAGCGCGGCGAACAGCGTGGTGGTGCCGTTGCGTTTGTAGTCGTGGGTCATCGTCGCGCCGCGGCCCTTGATCATCGGCAGCGAGGGCTGGGTGCGATCCAGCGCCTGCACCTGGCTCTTCTCGTCCATGCACAGCACCACAGCCTTCTCCGGTGGGTCCAGGTAGAGCCCGACCACGTCGGTCAGCTTCTCCTCGAACCGCGGGTCGTTCGAGACCTTGAACGTGTCGAGACGGTGCGGCTTGATCCCCAGGTCGTGCCAGATCCGTTGCACCGTGGCGGAACTGACGCCAGCGTGCTTGGCCATCGTGCGGCACGACCAGTGCGTCTCACCCTTGGGCTTGGTGTGCAACGTGTCATGCACGATCGCGCGTACCTGTTCCTCGGTGATCGTCGCCTTGCGCCCGCGGCCGTCTGTTAGCCGTCGCAAAGGTTGACGGCGTAGCCCTCATCTGGCCCGTCGACGAACGGGCCGGGCGGGTGCGTTGATCGGCGGCGTCACCGTGACGAGGAACCCGTAGTCCCTGGGCCAGCAGCGTGT
>NZ_WHMT01000032.1:0-19518 GCF_009372055.1 Pseudactinotalea sp. HY160
GTAAACTCGTCCATAGCTCGTGGTCCTCTGCTCTTGTGGATGTCTCGCAACACCCATCACAGCAGGACCACGAGCCCTCACACGCCTACGACGCGCAGGCCCCTTTCACCACGAACCACGAAGAGCCAGCAACGTCGGACCTCGATGTTTCTACGCGCGCTCGCGGGGAGGAATTCGCGCAGGCGTTTCGAATGCGACTCTCGGAGGGCTGGGGGAGGGTTCCGCCGTCGAAGCGTGAGGCTCGACGGAATCCCGGGGCGATGAGCCGGATCGCCTTCACAGCGACAGTGAGGGCGCGGCGGATCCACGATCCGGGACTCGCCCGGCCGGAATACGTCATGCACCCGTACCGGGTGTCGATCGCGTTTCTGGACGTCCCGTGGGGTGGGCTCGACGTCGAGGTCTCCGATCCCGAGATCGATCCGTACGCCTACAGTCGACGAGAGGTCGACCGCGACCTCACACAGTTCGGTGCGCATTTCGGATTCGGTGAGTTTCGGCCCGTCGCGGTGGTCGATCTCGAATACCAGATTGCGCAGAAGCTTCACGCCGTGACCGATCCCGCGTACATGCGCGCACACGACCTGGTCGATCTGCAGCTACTCTGGCAGGCGAAGCCGGATTTGCCGAGTCTCCACAGTCTCTGTGTGCGGACGTTTGCGTGGCGAGATCAGCAGCCGTGGCCGCCGCTTCCGTTGCGTCCGATGGATGGCTGGGCGTTGGGCTATGCCGACGCACGCGAAGAGACTCGAGTGGCCGGGCGCACTTCGATCCTGCCCGACGTCGCGGAAGCACGGCTGTGGCTCGCCGAGATCATCGACGTCATCGGAACAACCGGGATCGACGACTGACGGCTATCGGCGCCCTCAGCCGAGGAAGGCCGCGATGGCCGTCACGACGCCGATCGAGAGCGCCGTGGTCACGAGGATCGTCGAACGCGCGAGCGCGACCCCGGTGGAGTACCGGAGCGCGTACACGTAGACGTTCTGCGCCGTCGGGAGCGCCGCGAGCACGGTAAGGGCGAACAGGTCGGGCGCCTCGAGGTGCAGCACGAAGCGACCCAGACAGTAGGCGAACGCGGGATGCACGACTGCCTTGAGCGTCGTCCCCAATCCCATCTCGGCGGAGGGACGCACGCCGCGAAGCCCGCCCGAGCCCCACAGCGAGATGCCGTAGGTGAGCAGCGCGAGCGGCACGGCGGCCCCGGCCAGGAGCGAGATCGGATCGTGGATGACGGCGGGCAGGCGCCAGCCGGTCGCCCCGAGCGCGAGGCCCGCGGCGGAGGCGAGGATGATCGGATTGAGCAGCGGGCGCAGCCAGGAGCGCGGGGTGAGCGTGGCGGCCGTGGTCAGATCGAGGATCGTGAGCGAGATCGGCGCGAGCACGAGCAGCTGGGTGAACAGCACCGGGGCCACGTAGGAGGCGTCGCCGAGCACGTATGCCGCGATCGGGATGCCGAGGTTGCCGGCGTTGACGTAGGACGACGACAGTGCCCCGATGATGAGGTCGCCGAGCGGCTGCCTGCGGCGGAGGCGGGCGAGGAGCAGGTAGACCAGCGCCATCGCCAGGCTGCTCACCAGGATCCCCACGAGCAGCGGGGAGAACACCCGGGCGGGGTCGGCGTCCATGAGCGTGAGGAACAGCAGCGCGGGCATCGCGATGCTGAAGGAGATCCGGGCGAGGAGTCGGTCGCCGTCGCCGGGCACGATCCCGCGCCGGGCCGCGAGGTAGCCGACGGCGATGACCGCCACGATCGTGGCGAATCCCGTGACGACGCCATTCATGTGGCGGCGGGGATGGAGGTCGGGTGCACGGGCGGGTTCCGGGTGGGGAGCGGGTCGCTCGATCATCCCAGAGTCGGCGGGCGGCGGGCTCTCCTCGCGACCGGGGTCGACCCCGGCTTCCGGTCGCCGACCAGGGTCGAATCCGGCTTCGAGCCAGCGACCAGGGCCAAACCCGGCATCTGGTCGCCGACCAGGGTGGTTTCCGGGGAATCCGGCTCCGGAACCGGGGTTTCGCCCTGGTCGGCTGGGGGGTCGCCGGTAGGCCACCCGGATGCGCCGCCCGTGGCCGGGGCAGAACCCGGCATCCGGCCGTTGACCAGGGGCAGATCCGGCTTCTGGTCGTCGACCAGGGTCCAACCGAGCTTACGGCCGTCGACCAGGGCCAGACCCGGCTTCTGGTCGTCGACCAGGGTGGTTTCCGGGGAATCCGCTCCGGAACCGGGGTTTCGCCCTGCTCGGCCGGAGGGTTGTCGGTCGGCCACCCGGATGTGCCGCCCGTGGCTGGGGCAGAACCCGGCATCCGGCCGTTGACCAGGGGCAGATCCGGCGTCTGGTCGTCGACCGGGGTCGAACCCGGCATCCAGCCGGCGACCAGGGCCAGACCCGGCTTCTGGTCGTCGACCAGGGTCATTTCCGGGGAATCCGGCTCTGGAACCGGGGTTTCGCCCTGCTCGGCCGGAGGGTTGTCGGTCGGCCACCCGGATGCGCCGCCCGTGGCTGGGGCAGAACCCGGCATCCGGCCGTTGACCAGGGGCGAATCCGGCTTCTGGTCGTCGACCAGGGTGGTTTCCGGGGAATCCGGCTCCGGAACCGGGGTTTCACCGTGCTCGGCCGGAGGGTCACCGGTCGGCCACCCGGATGCGCCGCCCGTGGCCGGGTCAGAACCCGGCATCCAGCCGGCGACCAGGGCCAAACCCGGCTTCTGGTCGTCGACCAGGGTGGTTTCCGGGGAATCCGGCTCTGGAACCGGGGTTTCGCCCTGCTCGGCTGGGTGGCGACGGGCCGAGACACAACGGTGCGGTCGCGATCCGGATCGCGACCGCACCGTTGTGCCGAAGGCAGTGCCGAACGGAGTGGCTCAGCCCACCAGGTGGCGCAGCGCGAGCTGGTGCAGGCGCACGAGGCCGTAGTCCCGCTCGGCCGCGGCGTCGACGTCGAAGGTCTCCCGCGTGGTCGGGTCGGCGAGGAACTGCTCGAAGGTCTCCCCGGCGCCGAGCGTGGATTCGCCCAGCTCGAACACGCCCGCGTGGGCGAGGGCCTCCTGCACCTCGGGGTCGGCCCGGTACTGCTTCGACTTCGCCGCGAGCATCGAGTACATCTCCATGTTCGCCTTGGCCGATTCCCACACGCCCTCGGAGCCCTCGGTGCGGGAGGGCTTGTAGTCGAAGTGGCGGGTGCCCTCGAACGCGGGCCCGCCGCCGGGGGAGCCGTTCTCGAGCAGGTCCACCGTGAAGAACGCCGAGAGCAGGTTGCCGTGGCCGAACACGAGGTCCTGGTCGAACTTCGGCCCGTTCTGGCCGTTCAGGTCGATGTGGAACAGCTTGCCGGCGTACAGCGCGAGCGCGAGCCCGTGCGTGTAGTTGAGGTTCGACATCTGCTCGTGCCCGGTCTCGGGGTTGAGGCCCACTATGTCCTGGTGGTCGAGGGTGGCGATGAGCCCGAGTGCGTGCCCGATCGTGGGCAGGAAGATGTCGCCGCGGGGCTCGTTCGGCTTCGGCTCGATCGCGATCCGCAGCGCGTAGCCGCGCTCCTTGATGTACGCCGCGACCGTGTCGATCCCCTCGGCGTAGCGGGCGTGGGCGGCGTGCAGGTCCTTCGAGTTGTCGTACTCGGTGCCCTCGCGCCCGCCCCACATGACGAACGTCTTCGCGCCGAGCTCGGCCGCCAGGTCGACGTTGCGCAGCACCTTGCGCAGCCCGAAGCGTCGTACGCCGCGGTTGTTCGAGGTGAACGCGCCGTCCTTGAACATCGGGTGGGTGAACGTGTTCGTGGTGACCATCTCGATCGAGAGCCCGGTCTCCTCGGCGGCCCTGCGCACCGAGTCGATCCGCGCCCGGCGGTCGGCGTCGTCCGCGTCGAACGGGAACACGTCGTTGTCGTGGAAGGTGAACCCGTACGCCCCGATCTCGGCGAGCTTGCGCACCGAGTCGGCCGGGTCGAGCGGGGGCCGGGTCGCCTCGCCGAACGGGTCGACGGCCTGCCAGCCGACCGTCCAGAGGCCGAAGGAGTACTTGATGTCGTCGGTCATGGGTGAAGCTCCTCGTCGAGTCGGACAACGCGATTAGTTGTACGGATTAACATACTCATGCCGCGCTGCTAGGGTCAAGGCGTGACCACGACCACCGCCGCCGGGCAGCACAGCCTGCGTGAACTCAACCTCGCCGCGGTGGTCGATGTGATTTATGACGACGCAGCCCCGCCCTCGCGTGCGGGCGTCGCCGCCCGCACGGGGTTGACGAGAGCGACGGTCTCCACCCTCGTGGATCGGCTCATCTCCGCCCGCATCGTGCGCGAGCTCCCGTTGCCCGCGGCCCGCGGGGTGGGCCGGCCGGGGGTTCCCCTGGCCCCTGCGCCCCGATCGCTCGTGGGCCTGGGCCTCGAGGTGAACCTCGGCTACGTCGGGGCGCGGATACTCGACCTCACCGGCGAGGTCGTGGCGCAGGAGATCCTCAGCGGCGACTTCGCCGGCTCCGAGCCCGGCCAGGTGCTCGGGCGGCTCGGGCACCTGGCGCGCGAGCTCGTCCGCGGGGTCGAGGCCGACGGGATGACCGTGGCGGGTGCCCGGCTCGCGCTGCCCGGACTCGTGCGCGCGAGCGCCGGGCGGCTCGAGATCGCCCCGAACCTGGGCTGGCGCGACCTCGACCCGCTGGCACCGCTCGGCCTATCCGGCATCGACGTGGTGGTGCGCAACGAGGCCAAGCTCGCCGGCCTCGCCCAGACCCCGATGCGGGCCGCGGCGCGCACCCGGGGCGAGGTCGAGCTGCCCGGATCGTTCGTCTACGTCTCCGGCGGGGTGGGGATCGGCTCGGCGATCCTGTTCGACCGCGAGCTGTTCGAGGGCCGGCACGGGTGGAGCGGCGAGATCGGCCACGTGGTCGTGCACCGGAGCGGGCCCGTGTGCCGGTGCGGCAACCACGGCTGCCTCGAGCAGTACGCGGGCCAGGGCGCGATCCTCGCCGCTGCCGGACTCGCACCCGGTGCCGGACTCGAACCCGCTGCCGGACTCGCACCCGCTGCCGGACTCGAACCCGCTGCCGGACTCGAACCCGCTGCCGGACTCGCACCCAGTGCCGGACTCGAACCCGGTGCCGGACTCGCACCCGCCGCCGGGATCGACGACCTCACCGCGGCCCTGCGGTCCGCGGGGGAGCAGGGGTCGCGGGCCCGGTCCGCCGTGGCCACGGCCGCCGATGCGCTCGGGCGGGCCCTGGCCGACTACGTCAACATCGTCGACGTCGAGGCCGTCGTGCTCGGCGGGATCTACGCCCCGCTGTTCGAGCAGCTGCGGCCCGCCATCCGGGAATGGCTCGACCGCGGGGTCCTCTACGCCCCGCACGAACCGGTCGACCTGCTCATCGCCCCGGTCCGAGACTTCGCCGCACTCACCGGCGGGGCCCGCGAGGTGCTGCGGGGAGTGCTCGCAGACCCGAGCCCCTGGGTCAACGGCGCCGCCTAGCCGGCTCGGCCCGCCGAGGACCCGCCGGCCCCACGGCAGTGCGGTGGCCGGCGAGCCCTCGGCGAGCGCTGCGATCGGCCGCCCATGGGAGCGGCGAGCCCCTGAGCCTTTGGGAGAGGTAAGCCGCTGGGAGAGGTGAGCCGCTGGGAGAGGCGAGCCGCTGGGAGAGGCGAGCCCCTGGGAGAGGCGAGCCCCTGGGAGAGGCGAGCCCCTGGAAGAGGCGAGCCCCTGGGAGAGGCGAGCGGGCGCCGTCCATACGCCGGCGCAGGGCCGGATACGCCGGGGTGGGCGGGCCGTGCGGACCGGACGGGCCGGCACGACCCGCGTGGGCGGGCCTCAGCCGGCGCGGCCGCCGACGAGGTCGAGCAACAGGTCGCGCACCTCGACGGCCCGCACCTGGGTGCGCGGCGCGGCCGGGTCCGAGCACAGCAGCACCGGCCCGTCGAGCGGGTCGTCCGGGAGTCTGCCGTGGCTGCCGCGCAGCGGAGCGGGATCGAGGGGGACGACGTCCATCATGTAACGCATCCCGAGCTTCTTGCGCGCGAGGGCGGTACCGGCCCGGAGCTTGACCCAGCGGTCCTGCGGATCCATGAACAGCTCGACCGGGTCGTAGCCGGGCTTCTTGTGGATCTCCACGAGCCGGGCGAAGTCGGGGGCGTTCGCGTCGTCGAGCCAGTAGTAATAGGTGAACCACGAATCCGGCTCGGCCACGAGCACGAGCTCGCCCGAGCGGGGGTGGTCGAGCCCCTGCTCCCGCTTGCCCTCGGCGTCGAGCACCTGCCCGACCCCGGGAACGTCGGCGAGGAGGTCGCGCACCCGGGGGATGTCGTCCTCGTCGCGCACGTAGACGTGGGCGACCTGATGATCGGCGACCGCGAAGGCCGGTGAGGTCCAGGTGTCGAGGATCTCGCCCGTCTCGTTGTGGTGCACGTGCAGCAGTCCGGCCCGGCGCAGCACCCGGTTGACGTCGACCGCGCGGGAGACGTCGGTGATCCCGTATTCGCTCAGCACCACGACCCGGGCGCCGAGCCGGTCGGCGTCGTCGAGCAGCGGGGCGAGCGCCCGGTCGACCTCGCGCGCGGCCCGGATCGCCTCCGGTCCGGAGGGCCCGAAGCGCTGCAGGTCGTAGTCGAGGTGGGGCACGTACGACAGGGTGAGGTCGTGCTCGGGCATGAGCATGCGGGTCGCGCCGATGATCCACTCCGAGCTCGCGATCGAGGCGCCCGGGCCCCAGAACGTGAACAGCGGGAACGGGCCGAGTTCGGCCACGAGCCGGTCGTGGACCGACGGCGGCCAGGTCCAGCAGTCCGGTTCCTTGCGCCCGTCCGCGTAGTAGGCCGGCCGGGGCGTGACGGTCGTGTCGACGGTCGCGCCCATGGCGTACCACCAGCAGATATTCGCCACGGTCAGGTCCGGGCGGGTCGCCCGGGCGGTCTCCCACAGCTTCTCGCCCTCGACGAGGCCGTTGTGCTGGCGCCACAGGAGCACATCGCCCAGGTCGCGGAACAGCCAGCCGTTGCCCACGATGCCGTGGTCGGTGGGCAGCAGCCCGGTGAGGAAGGTCGACTGGGCGGAGCAGGTGACCGCCGGCAGCACGGTCTCGAGGGTGGCCTGGTAGCCGCGGTCGGCGACCCGGCGCAGTCGGGGCATGTGCTCGAGCAGGCGGGGGGTCAGCCCCACGACGTCGAGCACCAGCAGCTTGGTCATGCGTTCTCCAGTCCGAGGTCGTGGGCGTGGCTGCGGGCCTGGGCGAGCTCGGCGGCGATGCCGGCCACGAGGCCCGCGTCGTCGGTCGGGCGCTGCCCCTCGGGCAGCACGGTCCAGGTATAGGTCTCCACCTCGAGGTGGTCGGTCAGGGGCCGCTCGCCGCCGACGAGTGCCCGCATGGTCTCGACGAGTTCGGCGCCGGTTCCTGCCAGCGGCGCGCTCGGGGCGGCGTGCAGCGGCAGGTGGAAGTGGATCCGCCAGGGTTCGCTCGCCGGCAGGGCGTCGCCGGCGAGCGCGTCCGGCAGGTCGTCGCGGTGGAGCAGGCCCCCGCCCGGGGCCGGCTCGCGCACCTGGTGCAGGAAGCGCTCCTCCACGAACTCCTCGAGCAGCTCCCGGGTCGCGGCCGCGGCCGGGTCGGCCACGTGCAGCGCCGCGGACAGCTGGGCCTTGACCACGGGCAGCCCGGCCGAGGCCAGGGCCGCGACCGCCGTCCCGGCGTCCTCGAACGCGGTGGCGAGGTGGCAGGCGTCGACGCACACCCCCAGATGGGTGGTGTCGACCCCGGCGAGTTCGGCGATCGCCTCCTCCGTCGTCTCGATCACGCAGCCCGGCTCCGGCTCGAAGCCGACGCGGATGTGCCGGCCGGTGCGCTCGCGCAGCCGTTCCAGGCCCACGGCGAGGGCGTCCAGATTGGCCCGGGCGAGGCCGCGGGCGTCGTCGGACCAGGGCGCGTGCCAGGCGAGCGGGAGCGTGGAGATGCTCCCGCGGGCCGCATCGCCGGGCAGCAGCCCGGCGAGCACGGTGGCCGCATCGAGGGTGAAGGCGAGCCGCTCCGGCTCGGTCCAGTCCGGCCGGTACACGCGGTGCTTGACCACCCGGTCGTGGAATCCGCCGTAGGGGAACGCGTTCAGGGTGACGACCTCGAGGCCCTGCTCGTCGAGCACGGCCCGGAGCGCGTCGAGTTCGCGGGCGTCGGCGGCGAGGAGGGCGGCGGTGGCGGCGGGCAGCCACAACCCCACGCCGAGCCGGTCCACGCCGAGGCGCTCGCGCACCGGCCCGGCGAAGCGCCGCAGCTGGGCGTGGATCCCCTCCGGATCCTCGGCGGGGTGGACGTTGCTGCAGTAGGCCAGGTGGATGAGGGAGCCGTCCGGGTGTCGAAGGCGCATCCGGTCAGTCCTCGTCGCTCTTGCGCTCGCCGCGCAGGATCGAGTTGCCCTCGAACGCGGCCGCGGGCTCCTCGACGCGGTCGAGCATGAGCCGCCCGCTCTGGGCGAAGAACTCCACGGGGTTGCGCCAGAGCAGCCGGTCCACGTCGTCCTCGCTGAAGCCGCCGGCGAGCATCGCCCGACCGGTCTTGAGGGGCTTGAGCACGTCGGCGCGGCCCCAGTCGGCCGCCGAGTTGATCATCACCTTCTCGAGGCCGTGCTCGCGCAGGATCGCGACCATCCGATCCTCGTCCATCTTCGTGTCGGGGTAGATGGAGAACGCGAGCCAGCAGCCGGCGTCGGCGACCATGTCCACGGTCGTCTCGTTCAGGTGGTCGACCACGACCATGCCGGGGTCGATCCCCGACTCCTCGACCAGGTCGAGGGTGCGCCGGGTGCCCACGGCCTTGTCGCGGTGCGGGGTGTGCACCATGGCGGGCAGGCCGTGTTCGATCGCGAGCTCGAGCTGGCGGGCGAAGGCGAACTCCTCGGCCGTCGTCATCGAGTCGAACCCGACCTCCCCGACGGCGACCACGCCGTCCTTGGCCAGGTAGCGGGGGAGGAGATCGAGCACGCCGACGCAGCGGGGGTCGTTCGCCTCCTTCGGGTTGAGCGCGATGGTCGCGTGGTGGGCGATGCCGAACTGCGAGGCCCGGAACCGCTCCCAGCCCAGGAGGGAGTCGAAATAGTCCACGAAGGACTCGACGCTCGTGCGCGGCTGCCCGAGCCAGAACGCCGGTTCCACCAGGCCCCGGACCCCGGCGGCGTGGAGGGTCTCGTAGTCGTCGGTCGTGCGGGCGGACATGTGGATGTGCGGGTCGAAGATGCGCATGGGTGCTGCTCCTGGTTCAGGCTGGTGCCGGCGGATCGGGGGTGATCGGACAGGTCAGGGCGCCGGGACGGTCGGCAGGGCCGCCGCGACGTCGGGGAAGCGGGCCGCGACCTCGGGGAAGTGGTCGAGCACGAGGCGCGAGTCCGGGGGGATGGGCCGGCCCGCGGCGCACCGCTCGTGCCCGAAGGCCGCGACCATCCGCGCGAGCTCGGCGTCCGCCCGCTCGCGCAGGCGCTGGACGGCCGCGAGCGGCACCCCGATGAACAGGCACTTGAGCACGCCCTGGCGCCACGTGTCGTCGTCGAGGTGCTCCCCGGCCCAGGCGCCCATCGCCGCGCCCACGAGGCGCAGGTCGTTCGTGCGCAGGGCATCGGTCACGAGCGCCCGGGCGCCCTCGCCGACGTCGAGGGCGGGCAGCGAGCGCAGGATCGCGCGCTTCTCGTCGCCGTCGCCGTATCGGTACAGCGCCGCCACCTCGGCGGCGCGCTGCTCGTCCGGCTGCGCCGAGGCGAGGGTCTCGAGCAGAACCGCACGGACGGCGTCGTCGAGGGTGGGGCCGGTGATGCCGGTCGGATCCGCCTCGTCGAGGGGCCCGCGGGCGACCTCGCGGGCCGCCGCCGGGAACAGGCGCCTGATCGCCGCCGGATCGGCGGCGATCGCCGCGGTCATCTCGGTGAGTCGGTCGGCGGCGGCGGGCGTGAGCCGCCCGTCGAGTGCGGCTCGGGCTCGCTGGGTCATGATGCCTCCTCGGTGGCGGGGGATGGGGAGCGGGGGAGCCGGTCGAGCGCGTCGCGCAGGGCCCGCATCGACCGGGCCGCGGTGGCGGGGGCCGTGGGGCTGTGCCGGGCGAGCTCGACCGAGACGAGGCCGCGGTAGTCGATCTCGAGCAGCGCGCCGAGCGCGGCCGGCAGGTCGAGTTCGCCCTCGCCGAACTCGAGGTGCTCGTGCACGCCGCGGCGCATGTCCTCGATCTGGACGTGCAGCACGTCCCCGGCGGCGCCGCGGATGCAGTCGGCCGGCGACTCGTCCTCGATGCACACGAGATGGCCCACGTCGACCGTGGCCCCCACGGCGGGCGGCGAGCCGAGCCGGCGGCGCAGCTCCCGCAGGTCGGCGAGGGTCTCGATGAACATCCCCGGTTCCGGCTCGAACGCGAGCCGGACCCCCGCGGCCTCGGCGTGGGGCACGAGCTTCGACATCCCGGCGAGCAGCCGCTCCCAGCCGGCCCCGGGGGAGGTGCCGGCCGGGAGGATCCCCGACCAGAGGTGCACGACGTCGGCGCCGAGGTCCCGCGCGATGTCGACCGCGCGCCGGGTCAGCTCGAGCCGCGGCTCGCGCCCGGCGGCCGAGACGAGGGTCGGCTCGTGCTTGCGCCAGGGGTCGAGCAGGTACCGGGCCCCGGTCTCGACGACCACGCCGAGGCCGCGTTCGGTGAGCATGGCCCGGGCGGCGTCGACCCGGGCGGGCAGGCCCGGCGCGAACGGATCGAGGTGCTGGTGGTCGAGGGTGAGGGCGACCCCGTCGTAGCCGAGGCCGGCGATGACGTCGAGCGCCGCGGGCAGCGGGTGATCGCCGAAGCCGTTCGTGCCGTAGGACAGTCGCAGGCTCATGTCGGCGACACCAGCTTCGCGCCGGCGCGCAGCGCGGGGCCGGCGGCCAGGAGGGCCGCGGCCGCCGCGACCGCGCCCCGGCCGGCCAGGAGCGCCGCCTGGAGCGGGACGAGGCCGTGGATCCCGCTGCGGGTCGCCCGCCGCACGGTGCCCGCGTCCGGGCTGCGGACGGCGGCGGCCTGGGCGCGTCCGACGCTCGCCGCGTATCCCGCGGCGCACCCCGCCGCGGCCAGCCGCGCCGGCGGCCGGCCCGAGCGCAGGGACGACGCGGCGACCGTGGCCGTGACGGCGGCGGTCACCGAGAGCGCGGCTCGGGCGGTCGCCGGGGACGAGCCGTGCACCTCGCCGCGACTCAGCGCGGTGACGGCCGTGACGTGGGTGCCGACCGCGAGTGCGGCCGGCAGGCCCGACCGCCGGCCGCGCGGGGCGGTGGACGCGCCGAGGAGCACGTTGAGGAACCGGGCCGAGCCCATGACGAGCGGGCCCGCCGGGGTCGGCTTCGCCAGCAGGTCGTATGCCCAGACGGCGCCGGCGAGCGGGATCGCGGTGGCGAGCGGGCGCCGTCCACTCGCAGCCGCCAGGGCGATGCCGGTGGCGGTGAGCCCGCCGGCGAGCCGCAGCGCGGTGGCCGGGGTCACCCGGCCGGAGGGGATCGGCCGCTCCGGGCGCTCGACGGCGTCCAGGTCTCGGTCCGCGTAGTCGTTCAGGGCCATCCCGGCCCAGTAGAGGCAGGCGGAGGAGGCCGCGAGGGCGGCGGGCCGCCAGCCCCGCAGGGCCCCGGCCGCCGCCGCTCCCGAGAACACGTCCCCGGGAGCGGTGAGCGCGGCCGGGAGCCGCACGAGTTCGGCGAGGTCGCGCAGCGAGGTCATGCGGGCAGCGCGAGCTTCGCGCACCAGTCGGTCAGGGCGGTCCACTGCGCGGAGATCGAGTGCTCACCGCTGCCCATCGGCTCCTTGAAGAAGAACGACAGCGCGCCGATGACGCCGACCTGGCCGGCCTCGTGCGCCCGGGCCACGAGCCGCACGAGGTCGAGCACGAGGGGCGCGGCCAGGGCGGAGTCGCAGCCCTGCCAGGTGAACTGCATGGTCATCCGGGTGCCGAGGAATCCCTCGAAGGAGACGTGGTCCCACGCGGTCTTCCAGTCGCCGAGGTCCTCGACGTAGTCGATGCGCAGGGGGCCGTCGACGTGGTGTCCCAGGATCGCGTCGACGCCGGCGCCCTTCGTGGCGGTCTTGCTCGCCACGGCCACCGGGTCGGCGAGTGCCTGGCCGTCGCCGCCCCCGAGGAGGTTGTAGGAGGCCCACGACCGCACGGCGAGGTTGCGGGTCGCGAACATCGGGGCCAGGGTCGTCTTGACGAGGGTCTCCCCGGTCTTGCCGTCTCGGCCGGCCCACGGCAGGCCCTGCTGCTCAGCCAGTTCCCCGAGCGCCGCCGGGGCCGGGCCGGGGCTCGGGGTGAAGGCGACGAGCGGGCAGCCGGCCCGGTAGGCGGCGTAGGCGTAGGCCGAGCTCTGCGGCAGGGGGGCGGCGCCGGCGTCCAGCGCGCTCTCGAGCGCCGCGAGGCTGTCGAGTTCGGGCGTGGAGGCGGCCGGGGCCTCGGTGTTGCTCACGTCCACGACGATGACGCGGGCGAGGTCGTTGTCCCGCTGGAAGGCGCGGATGTCGGCCTCGATCGCGTCGAGGACGGCGCGCTGGGTCGCCTGCTGCGGGGCGAGCCGGATGCGGGCGTCGGCGGCGCCGAGCTCGGCGTCCAGGGCCCGCACGAGCGCGGTCGGGAAGACTCCGGAATCGGCGAGCAGCTGCGCGCGTTCGGTCAGTGGGGTGCTGCTGACGTCGTGGCCGCCGGTCACGAGGGTGCCGACGTCGAGGAGGCCCGCGGCCGCGACCGGCTCGAGCTCGGAGACCAGTCCGGTCCGGTCCGAGAGCCCGGCGCTCACGGCGAGGGTTCCGATCGTCGCGGTCGTGGCCACCGAGCCCCGGGCTCCGACGAACCAGATGCCTGTCCGGGCCGTGCCTGCCTGCGTGCCCACGTTGTCACGTGCCTGGCTTGTCGTCATATCTCTCACCTCTGTGATGTGACCGTCGCGCCGTGGCAGCGGCGATCGGCTGTGATCTATCTGTATCGACGAGGGTGCAACGAAGTGTCCGACTTACGTTAGTCGCGGCTTCGCGTTCGTAAGTGCGGCAACTTGCGTCACTCTCTCAGGTCAGGTTATATGAAAGTCGTCACTATGCAAGCCACCCCGGTGAAGCCGCCGGCAGGCGCCGACGGTCGCCGGGGGCTCCTCCGAACGGAGACCGTGGGCCCAGACCGTGGGCCCGGAGTGCGTGAGGATCGGGAAGGTGCCGAGATGAACAACGATGCGTACCCGCAGGGCCCCGCTCCCGAGGTCGGGGCGGTGCTCGAGGGGCTCATGGCCGAGAACCGGCGCCGAGCGGCCGGCCACGGCGCGGCCTGCGACCTGCTGTGGCGGGAGTTGCGACGCGCGGTCGCCGGCGGCAAGCACTTCCGCGGCCGGCTCGTGATCGAGGTCCATCGGGGTCTCGGCGGCGGCGATCATCCGGCGGCCGCGCGGCTCGGCGCGGCCTTCGAACTCCTGCACGCGGGCTTCCTCGTGCACGACGACCTCATCGATCACGACACCGTGCGCCGCGGGGTGCCGAACCTCGCCGCCGGCATGCATGCGGCCGCGGTGGCCGCCGGCGCGGGGAGCGCACCGGCACAGCACTTCGCGGAGGCCTCCGCCGTGCTCGCGGGCGATCTCGCGATCGGGCTGGCCCACCGGCTCGTGGCGGAGGTGGACGGCCCGGCCCGGATCCGGGGGGAGCTCGCCGAGCTGCTGTGGGACACGATCTTCGTGAGCGTGGCCGGTGAGCTCGACGACGTCGCGGCGGGCCACGGGCTGTGGGAGGTCTCGCACGAGAAGGCGATGTCGATCGCGGCGGAGAAGACCGCCTTCTACTCGTTCCAGGCCCCGGTGCGGGCCGCGGCGATCCTGGCGGACGCCCCCGCCGGCGCGCGCGAACTGCTCGACGAGATCGGGCACGGCCTCGGGGTCGCGTTCCAGCTGGCCGACGACCTGGTCGGGCTGTTCGCGCCCGAGGAGGTGACGGGCAAGAGCTCGCTGTCCGATCTGCGGGAGGGCAAGGCGACCTCGCTCATGCTGCACGCGCGCACCCTGCCGGTGTGGTCGAGCCTGCGCGATCACCTCGGACGCGCGGACCTCGACATGGCCACCGCCGAGGCGATGCGCACGGAGCTGGCCCGATCGGGTGCGCCGGTGGAGGTCGACCGGCAGGCGCGGGAGGTGCTCGTGCGCCTCCGCGAGACGCTGGCCGGCGCGGCGCTCGGGCCGGCGGTGACCCGGGTACTCCTCGGCGCCGCCGGGATGATCGAGGCCTCCCTCGACGGCGCCGCCGAGTATGTGGCCCGCACGGCCCATGCTGCCGGTACGGCCCCGGCGGCCGGCACGGCCCAGGGCGCTCAGGACGCGGAGGTCACGCAGGGCGCCCAGGACGCGGAGGACGCCCAGGACACACGGGGCGCTGAGGGCGCCCAGGACGCACGGGGCGCCCAGGACACGGAGGTCACGCATGGCGCCCAGGACACGGAGGACGCCCAGGACACACGGGGCGCTTAGGACACCCAGGACACACGGGGCGCCCAGGACACACGGGACGCTCAGGACGCCCAGGGCGCCCAGGCCCGCCCGGCCCGGTGTGAGCGCTGAGTCGGCGCTGCGGATCGTGTCGGTCGTCGGGAGGCGACGGACGCCGCGTGGCCGGTCCGTGTCGGCGCGCTCCGGGCCACGGGTGGTGAATGGCCGAGGAATTCGATTCGACGAAAGTGACTTCGGGATAAGCCGATAGTCTATTAACGGGAATGCGGATCGACATATGGCCCGAGGCTTTGGGTGATGTCGTACGCGCGGTCGGTCGGATCATCCGAATGGTCGTCACCGATCGGGAGGTTCGGCGTTCGACCGGAGGATGGCGTTCGATGCTCGTTTTCGGCGCAGAACGCGCGCTGGTCGATCGGTATGACGCTCGTTTTCGTTCATCACGCACCGGAAGGCGACTTCTCTGTGCAGAAGTGTGACATTTGAGCGACTCTGCACTCCAGACTTCATGGTTGACGATTACAAAACCGCGACTAGGGTGGGACACATCACGGTAATCAGGGCCGGTGGCCCGCCGCATGCGGTGTCCACGCCGCCCCCGTGACCAACCGACGCTGCTCACGTCGCCGTGCTGCTGTGCCATCTCGCGATCTGGGCGCGCAATTTCGAGGAGGAAATGTGGTCAGAAGGAGAAGGGCCGGCCGATGGTCGGCCCGAGGCGCGGCGGCGGTCATGGCCGCCGGCTTGGTGTTGCCGCTCGCGATCAGCGGGGCGAGTGCTCATCCTGGGCACGACGGCGACACCGACCCGGCCGGTACCGCCGCCCTCGCAGCGGAGGATCCCGCACTCGAGTGGGACAACTACGAGAAGATCCTGCTCACCAAGAACACCGGTGAGCCGATCGACCTGGCGGTGCTGCCCGACTCGCGCGTGCTGCACACGGCGCGCGACGGCGTCGTCCGCCTGACGGACCCGTCGACGGGCCTCACCCGTGAGGTCGCAGACATCGACGTCTACAACAACTCCGAAGACGGCCTCCAGGGCATCGCCCTCGACCCGGACTTCGAGGAGAACAACTGGGTCTACCTCGTCTACGCCCCGCGCGTCATGGCGGGGACCTCGCCGACCGGGGTCGCCTACCCGGAGACGACACCGCAGGGGAGCGCCCCCGAGCAGCTCCCGGACGGAGCCGACGCGGACACGTACTGGGACCAGTGGCTCGGCTACAACGTGCTGTCCCGGTTCCAGTGGGACGGCGCCTCGAACACCCTCGACCTGACGAGCGAGCAGGAGATCATCAAGATCACCGCCCAGCGCGGTCAGTGCTGCCACGTCGGTGCCGACATCGCCTTCGACGGGGACGGCAACCTCTATCTGTCCTCGGGTGACAACACCCCCGCGGGCACGCCCGGTGCGAACGGGTTCACCCCGATCAACAACGCCCCGGGCATGAACCCGGGCTTCGACTCCCGCCGCGGCGCGGGCAACAGCAACGACCTGCGCGGGTCGATCCTGCGGATCGACGTTCTGGACCAGATCGCGCAGGGCGCCGAGCCCGGTCCCGGGAGCACGTACGACATCCCGGCCGGGAACCTCTTCGACTCACCCGAGTACGACCCGGACCTCGTGCGCGAGGAGATCTACGTCACGGGTCTGCGCAATCCGTTCCGGATGGACTACGACCTCGAGTCCGGCGCGCTCATGTGGGGCGACTACGGCCCCGACTCCGGTTCGGCCCAGGCCGACCGCGGCCCCATGGGGTATGTCGAGTGGCAGGTGACGACCGAGCCGATGAATGGCGGCTGGCCCTATTGCCACGGGCCGAACGACGGCGGCGCCTACAACGAGTGGGACTACGAGACCGGCACCCCCGGTGAGTTCTTCGACTGCGCCGCCCCGGTGAACAACTCCACCTGGAACACCGGCCTGACCGAGCTCCCGGCGGTCACGCAGCCGCAGATCTGGTACGGCGACAACGCCGGGGACCAGCCCTGGGACGAGTTCGTGACCTTCTCGAGCCGCGGCGGTCAGGCCCCGATGGGCGGGCCCGTCTTCCGCTACGACGAGACCAACCCCTCACCGACTCAGTTCCCGGAGTACTGGGACGGCAAGGCCTTCATGGCCGAGTTCTCCCAGGACTACGTCGCGGCCATCGAGATGGACGAGCTCTCGAGCGCCGGGGAGGTCACCGGCGTGACCAACTTCCTGCCGAGCTCGGCTCTCTACGAGCAGGCGGCACCCGAGTGGTCGGGAATCATGGACATGGAGTTCGGGCCGGACGGCTCCCTCTATGTGCTCGAGTACGGCAAGGGCTTCTTCCGGCAGAACCCGGAGGCGGGCATCTACCGCATCGACTACAACCCGGAGAACAAGACCCCCCGGCCGGCGATCTCGGTCGACAAGGTCTCCGGCAGTGACGCCCCGCTCGACGTGACCTTCGACGCCTCCGGCTCCTTCGATCCGGAGGGCGAGGCACTCACCTACGAGTGGGACTTCGACGGCGACGGCGTCATCGACGACCAGGGCGAGACGATCACCCACACCTACTCCGAGCTCGGCCAGTACAAGGCGATCCTGCGCGTGACGGATCCGGAGGGCCTCTTCGGCCTGGCCGTCCAGCAGATCACGGTCGGCAACACCGCGCCGGAGATCACCCTCGACGTCGACGACGGTTCGTTCTTCGACTGGGGCGACAGCGTCGACATCACCGTGTCCGTCACGGACGCGGAGGACGGCGACACACCGGACTGCGCGCGGGTCGGGCACACCTTCGGGCTCGGCCACGACCAGCACGCCCACCCCGAGGTCACCGGCACCGGGTGCGAGTTCACGATCCAGACGAGCGAGAGCGCGAAGGACCACGGGGCGGGAGAGAAGATCTTCGGAACCCTCGTGGTGAGCTACACCGACGACGCCCAGGGCGACGTCCCGGCGACGACCGGGGAGGCCACGCTCATCCTCACGCCGACGCTGCAGGAGGCCGAGTGGTACGACACGGCCGAGGGCATCACGGTGGTCAACGACGCCGGCGCCAGCGGTGGCTCGTACGTGACCGAGTTCGACGACGGCGATTCGCTCACCTTCTCGCCGATCGCGTTCACGCACGCTCCCAGCGGTGAGGTCATGGACTCCGTGACCGCCACGGGCACGGGCACGGGCACGATCTCGCTGGGCTGGAACGACGAGCCGGCACCGTTCGCCGAACTGGCGTTCACCGGAGCCGACGGCTGGCAGAGCGTCGAGGCGGCCCTCGAGACCGTCCCCGCGGGTTCCGGTTCGCTCGTGGTGACCAGCACCGGGGGAGTCGACCTCGACTCGCTCGCCTTCCACTCGGACGCGGGGCAGGGCCCCGCGGCTCCCGTGTGCGCGAACCCCGGTGCCGAGATCTCGGCGGACGACGAGTTCGACGGTGATGAGGTCGACGCCTGCCGTTGGGACATCATCGACTACGACCCGGCCCTGGCAGGGGTCAGCGACGGCGCCTACCGGGTGACCACGGTCGATGCCGACATCAACGGCACGGTGAACGAGCCCGTTCCGAACATCCTGCGTTCGACCGTCGTCGAGGGCGACGAGTGGACCGTGGAGACCAAGTTCAACTCGGGCCTCTCGAGCCAGTGGCACCAGGCCGGGATCATGGTCTACGCCGACCCCGACAACTACGTCAAGGTCGACCCGGTCTTCGCCGCCGACACGGCGGGCAACGAGGCGCCCCTGCGCCTGGAGATCCGTTCCGAGGTGAACGGGCAGTTCCAGCAGCCCGAGCAGGCCGACATCGCGGACCTGCCGCTGTCCGAAAACGGCGACTACTACGTCCGGCTCAGCCGCTCCGGCGATACGTTCACGGGAGCGTTCTCCTATGACGGCCAGGAGTGGACGGATCTGCCCGGCTCGGTGACGCACAACGGACTCGGCGACGCCGGGCCCGGCCTGTTCACGGTCGGCAAGAGCCAGTCCGAGCCGACCGAGGTCGCCTTCGACTACTTCCGGGTGGTCGATGAGGTGCCGGTCGAGCCGGTGGTGGTACCGGTCGACCGGGTGTCGATTCAGCTGTATTCGTTGATCCCATGGGTGAATGCGGATGGGCTGGAGTCGGTGCTGGGCCGGTTGGGTTCGATCGGTTTGGAGAATATCGAACCGTATGGCGGGAACTACAGCGGCTATACGGCCGGGGAGTTCCGTGCACTGGCGGATGCGAATGGATTGAGCGTGCCGTCCTCTCACTACAATGTGAGCGAGGGCAACTTCGATCAGACGCTGGCGTATGTTTCGACCGTGGGTCAGGAGTACGTGGGTTCGGGCGGATTCCCCAGTCCGGGAATCGGCACGTACGAGAACACGCTGGCCACGGCCGAGGCGATGAACCGGCTGGGTCAGCGGTCCGTCGAGGCGGGTGTGGGCAAGTTCTTCGGCCACAACCATGCCGGCGAGTTCACCACGACCTATGAGCACGAGGGCGAGGTGCTCTCGGCATGGGAGATCCTCGTGCGCGAGACCGATCCCGAGTTCGTGACGTTCCAGGTGGACGTCGGTTGGGCGGCCCATGCCGGTGTGGATGTGCCGACGCTGCTCGAGACCTACGGCGACCGGATCGATCTGCTCCACATCAAGGACGCCATCAACCTGGGCGGTCCCGGAAGTCCGCAGTTCACGAACCTCGGTGAGGGCGATGTGCCGTTGCAGGCGATCCTGGCGGCGGCGCTCGAGGCCGATATCGCGTACTACGTGATGGAGTACGACCTGGCCCCTCAGGGTGAGGAGTTCGTGACGACCGGGTTCGAGTACCTCACCGGGCTCGAGGCCGGTGAGCCGGAGCCGCCGGCGGAGGTGCTGACGGAGACGTCGGTGACGACTCGGTGTGTGGCCGGTCGGCAGGTGCTGGTGGCGTCGGTGACGAATGTGGCCGGTGCCCCGCTCGATGTGAGTGTGGAGACGGCCTTCGGTACCAGGTCTGTTGTGGGTCTGGCCGATGGTGCGACGAAGTCGCTGGCGTTCACGACGCGGTCGGTCGCGATCGATGGTGGTGAGCTGACCGTCGATGCGACGGGTGGCGACGGGCTGGATGGGCAGGAGGTGCTCGCCTAC
>NZ_WHMT01000033.1:0-10672 GCF_009372055.1 Pseudactinotalea sp. HY160
CGGCCTCGATTACGGTGCCGGTGGTGTTTCCGGGTGCGGTGACGGGGGTGACGGCGTCGGTCGATGGTTCCAGTCGGGTGGTGTTGGCTTGGCAGAATCCGGTCGATGCGCAGTTGAAGCGGATCACGGTGCGGCGGGTGGATGGGGCGGTGGCTCCGGCGACGATCGATGCGGGTCGTAAGATCCCGTTGGTGCAGGCTCAGGACGAGTCGGTGACCGATACCGGGCTTGCGGCGGGTATGCAGTATTCGTATGCGGTCTTCGCCACCGACCGGGTGGGGAATGTGAGTCCGCTCGGGGCGGGCAGTACCGTCACCGTGACCACGCCGCCGTTGACCGTGCCGCCCGGCGGCGGCGGTGACAGCGGCGGCGGCGACGGCGGCGGCGATGGTGATGGTGGGACGGGTACGGCGCCGCCGGCGGTGACGGGTCTGGTTGCTCCGATCGTGACGTCGGCCAAGACGGTGCTCAATTGGGAGTATTCGCCCGATGCCGGGATCGCTCGGATCATCGTGCGGGGCGCGGCCGGGCAGGTGGCGCCGGCGACGGTGACCGATGGGGTCGAGATCGTGACGGGTCGGGCGTTGACGACTCATGCCACCGATGATTCGGGTTTGGCGCCGGGGCAGCAGTATTCGTATTCGGTGTTCACGCAGGCGAACTCGGGCGCGGTGAGTGAGGCGGCCTCGATTACGGTGCCGGTGGTGTTTCCGGGTGCGGTGACGGGGGTGACGGCGTCGGTCGATGGTTCCAGTCGGGTGGTGTTGGCTTGGCAGAATCCGGTCGATGCGCAGTTGAAGCGGATCACGGTGCGGCGGGTGGATGGGGCGGTGGCTCCGGCGACGATCGATGCGGGTCGTAAGATCCCGTTGGTGCAGGCTCAGGACGAGTCGGTGACCGATACCGGGCTTGCGGCGGGTATGCAGTATTCGTATGCGGTCTTCGCCACCGACCGGGTGGGGAATGTGAGTCCGCTCGGGGCGGGCAGTACCGTCACCGTGACCACGCCGCCCGCAGCCCCGTCCCCGTGAGGCTCAGCCCCGTCCCCGTGAACCCCGTCACCGTGAATGGCGGCTTCGGCGAACCCGCCCGTGCGCCGGACGATCGCCACCTCGCCCCACTCCGGGGCCTGCCGGCGGCACCCGGTTACTGTCGGGCCATTCTGATCACCAGGTTGAGACCGTTGTCCGGGTGATAGCTCCACTCGGCCCGAAAGTGCTCCCATTCGCCCTGCCGGCGTCCGTCGAGCGCTCGAGTCTGGCCGATATTGGTCTGCAGCCATGCGGGCGTGTCGAGGCTGACGTAGAGACATTCGAGCACGAACGTGCTCAGGCCGAGGGGGTCGTCGTCCTGAGGCAGTGTGTCGAGCACGAGGGTCGTGGCGTCGTCGTCGAGGGAGAGGCGGCCGGCGAGGTACTCCTCCAGCGCATCCGGCCGGCGTGTGTGCGGGGAGTCCGTCTCGGTCGGCGTGGGCTCGTCGGCCCAGGCGGCCGAGACGACCGTGAGCGCGTTCCTGCCGTCGCACGTCTCGAAGGCCTCGGCCAGCGGATCGGGGGTGAGCATCGTCAGGCCCACGACGACGGTGCCGACGACCACGGCCACCGCCCCGCCCGCGATGAGCGCCGCGCGTAGACCGCGGCGCGGCTTCGAGCCGGCGGGTATGGACGGCGGGTGGCCGGGTTCTCCGGGGAGGTCCGGCTCGTTCGAGCCGGCGGGTATGGACGGCGGGTGGCCGGGTTCTCCGGGGAGGTCCGGCTCGTTCGAGCCGGCGGGTGGTCCTCCCGGGCGGCCGCCTCCGGACTGAAGGGCGCCGGCTCGTTCGGATTCGTCATCTGCCTCGCCTCATTCCGCCGCGAAGAAGGCCGGCTCGCCGTAGTCCGTGGCCACGGTCCAGAGGCCGTCGGCGCCGGCGGGCACCTCGAGGCACACGTTCCCCTCGGCGACCCCGCCCTCGTACAGGTCGCCGACCTCGTCGAGATCGCTGGGGATGACTCCGCAGTAGCCGTCGTAGGTGCGGTTGTCGGAGCCGACGAACTTCACGTCGATGTCGAGCCAGGCCGTGCCCGTCTCGGCGCCCAGGTAGGTCGCCTCGAGCGGCACGATCCAGAATTCCATGCCCTCGGCGGGCGGGTCGTTGAACCGGTTCTCGGCCTTGATCTCCGTCCACGCCTCCCGCGGCGTGTCGAGCACGAGATCCCAGGTCTCGTTGCCCACGCTCGTGCCGATCGCGAACGGATTCGCGCGGCTGCCCTCGGGTTCGGGCTCCGGTGTCGGCTCCGGGCTCGGCGTGGCGGGGGCGGATGCCGGCTCGGTGGCCGGTTCGGGCTGCCCCACCTGCTCGTCGCCGTGGGCCTTCTGGCCGGTGCTCTCGTCGGCGGTGAGCGCCGCCCCGCATCCGGTCAGGCCGAGCATCGCCGCGGCAAGGACTGCCGCCGCCGGTCGCCTGGTCATGGCGCTTGTCATCGTGATCTCCTTCGCATCGGGCTGGTCATTGCGTCGAGTGTCCAGTGCCGATCGAGGGCGATCAACGAACGGTGCGATAAGTGGGCTTATCGTGAAAACCACCATCAGAGGTGCATTCTCTGGCACGATGGCTCCGAACCGAGATGGAGAGAGGGGGACGGATGAGCCCGCACCCGAGAAGGCAGCTGAGCCGGCACCGCCTCCTGGATGATCTGCGGGTCGGCCTCGCCGACATCGCGGAGGTCGCGGGCGTGCAGCGCCCCGTCGTCTCGGTGTGGCGCAGCCGCCATCCCGACGGGCCGAACCGCTTTCCCCTCCCGTGCGAGCAGCGCGGGACCCGGCTCCTCTTCCGGGCGGGCGAGGTGGCCGACTGGATCGACCGCACCGGCCTCGGGAACAACCGCGAGTTCACCGCCGACGTCGTGGTCCGCGCGCTGCGGGGAAGCGTGGCGCCCGCGGAGCTCCACGCGATCACCGCCCTCGTGCGCCTGCGGGCCGCATCGGGCGGGCCGCTCGCCGGATGCGACGTCGAGGCGCTCCTCGACCTGGCCGACGACGCCGACCCGCACGACCGCGACAGCTATCGCGAGCTCGAGGCCGCGGCCGCCGTTCCTACTCGTCTCGAGCACCTCGCCTCCCTCGCCGACGAGGTGGTCGACTCCGCCTACTCCGCGGGCGCCGCCATCGACCGGCTCCTGCCGGCCCTCGCTCCCGCGGACGACGCGCTCGCCCCCGCGGCCCTCGACCTGCTCGCCCGCCTCGCGCTGACGCTGAGCCCGGGTGGGCCGCTCGTCGTGGCCGATCCCGATCCCGGCGCCGGGGACGTACTCGCGGCCGTGCTCTCCCACGAGGAGCACCTCGACCGGGCCCGCGCCGTGGTCCCGGAGCCGGCCGGCGACCACCCGCCCGGCGACCACCCGGTCACCGCGCGGGCGGGCCCCGGCGCGGGCACCCTCGCGAGGCTCGCCCGACGGCGCCTGCTCGCCCACGGATGGCAGGTGACCCACTCCGACATGGCGAGTGGATTCGCCACGGGGGCGATCGTCGTCACCACGCTCTCGCGCGCGGGCGAGCGGGGCGAGCGGGGTGATGCGGGCGTGCTCGAACGGATCGACGAGATCGCGGTGCGGCTCGCGCCGGGGCAACGGGCTGTCGTGCTCGGTCCGGCGCGGGTGCTCATCGACGAGGCCGGCCCCGAGGTGGAGTCGATCCGTTCCGACCTGCTGCGCACCGACAAGGTGCGGGCGGCGGTGCTCCTGCCGGCCGGATTGGTGCCGTCGCGATCCCGGGAGCGCCTCGCCCTGTGGGTGCTCGGCGACGCCCATCCCGAGGTGCCGATCGGCGGGCGGTGGATCATGGTCGCCGACGCCTCCGTGCAGCCGCTGCGCCGCGGGCGACTGCCGGCCGGTCTCGTGGACGACCTCCTCACCGACGTGCTCGCCGCGATGGGAACGAGCGCCGAGGTCCGCGCGCACGCGTTCCGCTTCGCCCGGTTCGCCCACACCTCGCGCATCCTCGCCGAGCGGGCCGGCCTGCTCGCCACGTCCCGGCCGCTCCAGCGCGCGATCAGGGACGACGCAGCCGCGCCCGCGCGCGTGCGCGAGCTCTCCCGTGCCCTCGCCGACGTGCCGGCGGCCACGGTCGACCTGGCCGTCCGGGCCGGGGACTCGGTCGCGGTGCGGCGCTTCACGCTCGGGGAACTGATCGACCGGCGGGCACTGCGCCGCCTGCCCGGGAACCGGATCGAGGGCCTCGCACGGCCGGCGACCGGAGCGAGCGGGGAGGTGCGCGTGATCGGCCCGGCCGAGGTGACCGGCGAGGGCGGGCCGCGAGCGGTCGACCGGATGGAACTGATCGCCCGCCACCCGGGGAGCCGGTTGACCGAGCCGGGCGACGTCGTCTTCACGAGTGCCCCGCGCCCGGCCGCGATCGTGGATCGCGACGGCCTGAGCCTCGTGGCCTACCCGGCCCAGGTGCTGCGGGTGCGCGACCACGCGGTCGGCCTCGTGCCCGCCCTGATCGCCGCCGACATTCGGCGCGCCGAACGGGGCACCCGCCGGCGCGATTGGGCGCTCCGGCTCGTGCCGCCGGAGCAGGCGGCGCAGACCGCCGCGGCGCTCGCCCGGATCGAGGAGGCGCGGGCGGCCGCCCGCGAGTCGCTGCGGCTGCTGCAGGAGCTGACCACCGAGGTGACGGCGGGCGTGAGCGCCGGTGTCGTACGTCTGGTGGATGATGAATCCGACCACCCCGAGCAGGAATGAGGAACCGTGCCGCCACGTAAGAAGCAGGCCGCCGTACCGAGCGAGAGCGTCGGTGCAGCCACCACGATGAAGGAACTGAAGGACACGCTGTGGAAGGCCGCCGACAAGCTGCGGGGGTCGATGGACGCGAGCCAGTACAAGGACGTGATCCTCGGGCTCGTGTTCCTCAAGTACGTGTCGGATGCGTTCACGGAGCGGCGCCGAGAGCTCGGCGAGGAGCTCGCCGCCGACGGCTTCACCGAGGAGCAGCGGGTGCTCATGGAGGAGGACGTCGACGAGTACCGCTCGGAGGGCGTGTTCTGGGTGCCGAAGCGGGCGCGGTGGGAGTACCTCGCGGCGCACGCCAAGGGCAGGGTCGCCACCGAGGTCGAGTCCGAGGCCTCGATCGGGCAGCTCGTGGACGAGGCGATGGAGCAGCTCATGGGCGCGAACGTCGCGCTGCACGCCACGCTGCCCACGATCTTCAACCGGGACGGGGTGGATCAGCGCCGGCTCGGGGAGCTGATCGACCTGTTCCACGCGGCGCGCTTCTCCGGGGTGGGGGCGCGGAAGGCGCGCGACGTGCTCGGCGAGGTGTACGAGTACTTCCTCGGGCGGTTCGCCGCGGCCGAGGGCAAGCGGGGCGGGGAGTTCTACACACCGCCGGACGTGGTGCGGGTGCTCGTGGACGTGCTCGAGCCGTTCCAGGGGCGCGTGTACGACCCGTGCTGCGGTTCGGGGGGCATGTTCGTGCAGGCGGAGAAGTTCCTCGAGCGTCACGACGCCGACCGGCAGGCGATCAGC
Organism: Pseudactinotalea sp. HY160; assembly: GCF_009372055.1. Taxonomy (NCBI): domain Bacteria; kingdom Bacillati; phylum Actinomycetota; class Actinomycetes; order Micrococcales; family Cellulomonadaceae; genus Pseudactinotalea; species Pseudactinotalea sp. HY160. The sequence continues at coordinate 5,508 of NZ_WHMT01000033.1, forward strand.
GTGTACGGCCAGGAGTTGAATCAGGGCACGTGGCGGATGGCGAGGATGAACCTCGCCGTGCACGGGCTCACCGGGAACCTCGGGCCGCGGTGGGGTGATACGTTCGCCCGCGACCTGCACCCGGACGTGCCGATGGACTTCGTGCTCGCGAACCCGCCGTTCAACATCAAGGACTGGGCGCGCTCGGCCGAGGACGCGCGCTGGACCTACGGCGTGCCGCCGGCGAATAACGCGAACTACGCGTGGATCCAGCACATCCTGAGCAAGCTCGCTCCGGACGGGTCGGCCGGCGTGGTCATGGCGAACGGGTCGATGTCGAGCAACAGTGGGGGAGAGGGTCAGATCCGGGCGAACCTCGTGGAGGCGGACCTGGTCAGCTGCCTCGTGGCGCTGCCCACCCAGCTGTTCCGCTCGACCGGGATCCCGGTGTGCGTGTGGTTCTTCGCCAAGGACAAGTCCGCTGGGCACGCCGGGCAGCCCAGGGGCGGTGACGCGGCCGGTGACGCGGCCGGTGACGAGGGGAGCGGCGTCGGCGCGGCCACGGACCGGCGCGGCCAGGTGCTCTTCATCGATGCCCGCGACCTCGGCCACATGGTCGACCGCGCCGAGCGGGAGCTGGGCGAGGAGGACATCGCCAAGATCGCCGGCACCTTCCACGCCTGGCGGGGCAGCGCCTCCGCGCGCGACGCCGGCCTCGAATACGAGGACGAGCCGGGCTTCTGCTACTCGGCTACGCTCGCCGAGATCAAGGACGCCGACTACTCCCTCACCCCCGGGCGCTACGTCGGCGCCCCGCCCGAGGAGGACGACGGCGAGCCCATCGAGCAGAAGATCGAACGGCTCACTGGGGAGCTGTTCGCCCAGTTCGAGGAGTCGGCACGGCTCGAGCAGGTCGTGCGCGAGCAGCTGGGGAGGGTGCAATGAGTGAACGGCGGGTGCATCTAGGGGACTACGCGGCTTCGGCGTCAGGAGCGTTTTCGGCGGGGCCATTCGGTTCGAGTGTCTCGTCGAAGCATTTCGTTCCGTCTGGCCTTCCAATGATTCGTGGATCGAATCTAAGTTTTGATGTCGGCACTCGGCTAGACGAGCGCGAGTTCGTGTATCTTCCAGAAGAGTATGCTGCGCGATTTGAGCGAAGTTTGGTGCGTGAAGGTGACCTCGTTTTCACGTGCTGGGGATCGGTTGGCCAGATTGGGCTGATTGGGGGCGGGCGGCATGTCGAGTACATGATATCCAACAAGCAGATGAAGATGACTCCAGATCGTGCGCTCGTCGATTCAACATTCCTGTATTATTACCTGTCGCAACCGACCATGATCGCTCTTGTGCAGGGTTCTGCGATTGGAAGCTCTGTTCCTGGATTTAATCTCGGGCAGTTGAAGTCGCTCCCGGTGACGATTCCGGCGATGCCAAGGCAGCGAGCTATCGCCAGGGTCCTCAGCGCGCTCGACGACAAGATCGAGGCCAACCGCAGGCTCGCCGTCACGGCGGATGAGCTGGCTCACCTTCGATTTCGGATGATGGTCCGCGGCTCGGAGGCTTATGTCCCGCTGAGTGCGACAGCGCGCTTCATCAACGGCAAGGCGTTTACCAAGAACGCGACAGGTTCCGGCCGCGTCGTCATTCGAATCGCTGAAATGAATTCGGGACTGGGCAGTTCGACTGTGCGCAATGACCTTGACGTGCACGATGACCACCTTGCGCGCCCAGGGGACCTCCTCTTTGCCTGGTCCGGGTCCCTCACATTGGCACGTTGGTACCGCGACGAGGGTATCGTCAATCAGCACATCTTCAAGGTGATCCCGAACGAGGGCTATCCCTTGTGGCTGGTGAACCAGCTCATACGGTTCAAACTCGAGGAGTTCAGGGCTATCGCAGCTGACAAGGCGACGACCATGGGGCATATTCAGCGGAGGCATCTCGACGAGGCGGTCACGATCCCTGATGCCGGACGCATTGTGACAGAGGACAAGCTGATGTCGAACCTCTGGAAACGTGCTCTTGCGGCGGAGGTCGAGACAGAACGGCTCATCGCCATGCGCGACACGCTCCTGCCCAAGCTCATGTCGGGTGACCTGCGGGTCCGGGAGGCCGAGGCGGCCGTGGCGGAGGCCGTATGAAGCGATTCTCACCGCGTGCACGAGAGCCGGGTCCATTGCCCAGCGCCTCACGACTCTTCTGAACGGAGCATCATGACGACACCGTCACCGAACCCGATCCCACCCGAATCCGTGTCCCCGAACCCGATGCGTCCATACGAGAGCGCTCACGCACCCTTGGCCTACGGAAGCCCGCAGGCGCCGGTCCAGCCGCCGGGGCAGTCTCCAGCGGCGAGCACTCCCGCGGCCCCGAAGATCAGAGTCGGCACGAGCGCCGTTGCGGCGCGCATCCGTTTCGTTTGGGCGGCCGTCATGCTACTGGCGTTGGCGGCGGTCTACTTCAACACGGCCCCCGAGGCTCCGAACGCGCTGGCGGTCAACGGCTGGGAATCGCAGCAGCTCATGGCGAGCGCGCGTAACGACCTGAACAACGAGAACACCCAGGGCGCGCCGCAGCAGAGCGTCGTGAACGGGTGGTACGCGAACGACCTCCTCGACCTGCAGGTCACCCAGGCAGGCGGCCTCTACGAAGCCCAGCTCTATGAGGCGGCCGCGACCCGGCGAAACGGTGACCTGCTCGCTCTGCTCGGCCTCGCGGTCCTTGGTGACCTCCTGATCCAGGCCGCCGGACGAAGTGGTCGGGGCGGGCGCCGAGAATCGACAACCGCGACGGCAGCGGAGTGATGACATGGCCACCACGAACTCGCCCTCCACGCCATTCGACCTGAGGGCGAGCGAGCCCGAACAAGCGAGCCTCTTCGACGGGGACGTCGACTTCGACGTCGATGGCCCGGAGCCCGCGCCTCCCGCGGGCGGGCGCCGCGATGTCGACGTCGAGGATGCGCGGAAGTCGATCGATGCACTGATCCACAGCGCCGGGAACTACGGCGGCCCGCAGGAGTATCGGGAGCTTCTCCGGTTCGTCTCCCGGCTGCCGGAGTACCGGCCGTTCAACCGGATGCTGATCCACGTGCAGAAGCCGGGCGCCGAGTACGTCGCGACCGCGAACCGGTGGTTGCGTACATTCAAGCGGACGATCCGGCCCGGAGTGCGACCGCTCGTCATCCTCCAGCCGAGGGGCCCGGTCCGAGTGGTCTTCGACGTGGACGACACCGAACCCCTCGTGGACGACGCGCCACCCGTGCCCCGGAGCGCGGTCCGACCCCTCGAAATCCAGCTCGACGGCACCGTGGCCCAGATCGACGACCGATGGCGCTACACCGAACTGAACGCGATCCGCGACGGCATCCGAATCACGCTCGTTGACGACGGCGGGCACTCCGGCGGGAGGATCCGGAAGACACCCAACTCGACGATCCGGCTCTCCCGGCCCGCCACCGGCAGAACGCCGGACGGCCTGCCGCAGGTCGAGGACTTCCCGCTGCACTACGAACTCGAGATCAACCGGAACCTCAGCCCGACGGACCGTTACGCCACCCTGATCCACGAACTCGCCCACCTCTATTGCGGGCACCTCGGCTCGCCGGACACAGACCATTGGCCCGATCGTTCACAGCCGATCCTGGGCCACGCGACCCGCGAGATCGAGGCGGAATCCGTCGTCCATATGCTCCTCGCCCGGATCGACCCGGACGTGCGCATGGGCGATTACATCCAGGGCCACCTCGACAAGACGAAGCAGGTGCCGCCGTCCGTCAGCCTCAACGCGATGATGCGGTGCGCCGGACTCATCGAGGAGATGGGAGAGCACCGCATGCCGAGGCGACGATCCCGGCCCACCCCGACCACACGATGACGGCTCTCGGACGTGCGCCGGCGCGCGCGGCTACGATGGCTCGATGGTGGATGATCATGGTGGATCTGAGGGGCAGGCGGAACATGTGCACGTCGAGCTCGTGCTGTTCGACACCCGGCGGGTGATCGCCCGCACCGTCGAGAAGCTACGTTCCCTGCGCCTGATCGGCGTGGTCGAACGGGCCGACCACCCGGCAGACACGCTCGGCCGGGTCCGCGCGACGGTGCTCACGGCCGGGGACTCGGTGCTCACCGCCGGGCCCGAGGGCATCGCGCCGGGAAGGTCGATCGAGGAGACCGCCGAGCTGCTGCGCCGACAACTCGCGGCGGGCGTGCTCGCGCACGACTGCGCGGGCAATCAGCGCGCCGCCACGGTGCCGGCGAATATCGCCGACCGGATGCAGGGCGCCGGCGCCGAGCAGCAGGAGATCCGCCGGGTGTACGTGCTGCCGACCTCGTTCTCGGCAGAGAAGGCGGACATCGAGTTCCTGGCGTTCTGCGTGGGCGGGGCGATCACCCACGTGCAGGTCGGCGGGCGGGACGTGCTCGTCGGATTCCCGCGGCGGCCGAGCACGTGGCCGAAGAGCCAGCGCCCGGTCGTGCAGCTCATCGCCATGAGCGACCACGTCGAGGTCGCGGTCTACAGCACATCGGCGGTGCAGTGGTGGCGCGGACCGCTCAAGGCGGCACGGCAGCAGGCGGTGGTCAGCCTGCTCTCGGTCTGGAACGCGCCGCCGGTCCGACTGGTCGAGGACTCCGCCGGTGACGGCCCCTACCCGGCCATGGTGCGCGGGCAGGCGATCGCCCTCGAGCGGCTCGGCCAGGCTGTGCCCTCGGTCCCGGAGGACTTCCCGGCGGCGGCCGGCCGGTCCCTGAGTGAACTGGGCCTGGACCGGGAGGCGATCGACGAATTCGTCGCCCTGGCCGCGAGCGAGTGGTCGGCGGAGCTGCTGCCGCGGCTCGTACGCCTGCTCCGCCTTCCCGAGGAGGTGGCGTCCCTCGCCACCGGGGAGCTGACCGCGGACTCCCTGCCCGGGGCGGTGGCCGCCGATTCCACCGGTGCCCTGGCACAGCTGACGGAGCGCCGCTACCGCCGCTGACGGCGCGGGGCGCCCCCGCCGGCGCTCTCAGTCCAGGAGTCGTCGGATCGTCTCGACGTCCTTCGGGAGCGATATCGATAATGCGGCTCTTCACAGTTGAGGGTGTAGGGGCCGTGGGCGCGTCGCTCGTCGGGTAGGGATCGAGGTCCTCCGATGATGGAAGTTCTCACACTGCCCATCAGGAAGACCTCGACGTGCCCGACGCTACCTT
>NZ_WHMT01000034.1:0-8215 GCF_009372055.1 Pseudactinotalea sp. HY160
CGCCCAAGGGCATCACCTACGTCAGCAACAACCACTCCCTCCTCCACCCCCGCACCACCACCATCAACGATGAACCGTCACCGACGTCCTGATACATCAAACGTCACCGATGTCCTGATGCAGAACTGTCACCCATGTCCCGATACAAGACACGGTTCCGGGCACCACTTTTCTACCCCACCGATCCGTGACGACGGTACCGGCGAGCCCGGCGGGGAAACTCCCCGGTGCCGGGCACCGACGATGTTCCCCGCGCATCCGGCGAGCGTGGCGAAGAGCCCCGGCGGGGAAACTACCCGGGGCGGGGCACCGACGATGTTCCCCGCACACCCGGCGAGCGTGGCGAAGAGCCCAGGCGGGGAAACTCCCCGGGGCCGGGCACCGACGATGTTCCCCGCACACCCGGTGAGCGTGGCGAAGAGCCCCGGCGGGGAAACTTCCCGGTGCGGGGCACCAACGATCGTCCCCACGCTCAGGCGGGCTCGGGCGGCGCCGCCGCCGGCTGGGCACTCCGGCCGGTCAGGGCCACGGCGACGGTGATCGCGGCGAGCCCGAGCAGGTCCCACAGCCCCGGGCGCTGCCGGAGCACGACGAGGCCGACCACGGTCGCGGTGGCCGGCAGCAGCGCGTTGAGCAGGGCGAAGGCCGCGGTTCCGAGGCGGCGGATGCTCACCTGATCGAGCATGTAGGGCACGACGGTCGAGAGCAGCGCCATGCCCAGGATCGCCGGCAGCAGCGCGGGGTCCGCGGCGGGCCCGGCCCACGGGAGGGCGAGCGGCGCGTACGCGAGGGCGGCGATCGTCGTCCCCACGGCGAGGGAGGACTGCCCGTCGCGGGCGGCGGCGATCCGCCCGGCAAGCACCATATAGGCGGCCCAGCAGGCGCTCGCGCCGGCGGTGGCGACGAGCCCGAGCGCCAGGTCCCGCGCCGGCAGTCCTCCCCCGGCGGGCCCGCTCGCGCCACCCCAGTCGAGTCCGATGACGCTGATCGCCACGACCCCGGCCGCCGCGAGGGCCACGGCGGCGCGGCCCCGGGCGCTGCGATGACCGCGGGCGGCCACGACGACCGGGCCGGCGAACTCGAGGGCCACGACGACCCCGAGCGGCAGGTGCCCGATCGCGATATAGAAGAGCATGTTCATGCCCACGAGCGCGAGGCCGAACAGGCCCGTCTCCGTCAGCGTCGCCCGGTTCCACGGCGCGCGCCAGGGGCGCACGAGCGCGAGCAGCACGACCGCGCCGACGAGCGCGCGCAGCCAGGCCACCGTGTGCGGGGGCATCGCGGCGAAGAGGCCGACCGCGACGGCGGCGCCCGCGTACTGGGAGAGGCCGGCCGTGATGAACAGCGCCGGCGCCGGCACGCGGGCGAGCGGCGGGCTCAGGGCGCGGGAGCGAAGCTCAGGGAGACCGAGTTCATGCAGAAGCGGTCACCCGTGGGGGTCTGGGGGGCGTCGTCGAAGACGTGCCCGAGGTGGGAACCGCACGCGGCGCACAGCACCTCGGTGCGGACCATGCCGAGGGAGCGGTCCTCACGCAGCTCGACCGCGTCGCCGGCCCGGGGCTCGTAGAAGCTCGGCCAGCCGCAGTGCGCCTCGAACTTGGCGTGGCTGCGGAAGAGCTCGGCGCCGCACGCCCGACAGGAGTAGATCCCCTCGCGGTCCTCGTGCAGCAGCTCACCCGTGCCGGGGCGTTCCGTGCCGGCCTGCCGCAGCACGTGGTACTCGGCGGGCGAGAGCTCGGCCCGCCACTGCTCATCGGTCTTCGTGACGTCGTACATGCCTCCCATTCTCTCCCCCGGGCGCCTCGTTCTCCAGCATTCCGCAGCGGGGACCCCCGACCACCTCCCGGATGGGCAGACCCTTGCCACCCGTGAGTGAGAATGGTGCGCATGCGCGTTCTCATCACCAACGACGACGGAATCGACTCACCCGGGCTCGTGCCGCTGGCACACGCGGCACTCGCCGCCGGTCACGAGGTGCTCGTGGCCGCCCCGAACAAGGAGTACTCGGGGGCGGCGGCCTCGCTGCAGGGGGAGCCCGAGGACGGCGGCTTCCGGATCCGCGAGGGGCGTCCGGACGGGCTCGACGACGCGGTCCGTTCCGTCGCCGTGCACGCGAGCCCGGCGATGATCGCCTACGGCGCGGCGATGGGCGCCTTCGGCTTCGTGCCCGAACTGCTCCTGTCGGGGATCAACCTCGGCCCGAACGTGGGGCCGGCCGTCGTGCACTCCGGCACGGTCGGGGCGGCCCTCACGGCCGCGGCGATGAGCATCCCGGCGCTGGCGGCCTCGATGTCGACCCTCGACCCCACGCACTGGGAGACCGCCGAGTCGGTGCTCGCCCGGGTGCTGCCCACCGTGCCCGAACTCCCGCGGGACGGCCGGGTGCTCAACGTGAACATCCCGGACGTTCCGGTGAGCGAGGTCCGGGGGCTGCGCCGCGCCGTCCTCGGGCGGTACGCGGCCGAGCCGCACCACGCGGCCGACCAGGTGCGAATGCTGCTCGGCGGGGACGCGATCGTGGCGCTCTCGAGCCAGTTCGCGGACGATTCCGACGGGTTCCTCCTGAGCGAGAACTGGGCGACGATCTCCCTCGTGCGCGGGCCCGTGCACGATCTCGACGGCTACGACCTGCCGGAATTCGACGCCCACAACTGAACAGCATTGATCGAACTTCTACATCTTTGCTCAGGCGCGCTAGGGTGAGGCCATGAGCGAATCGCAGAGTTGGCTGGTCACCGGCGGCGCCGGCTACATCGGGTCGCACATCGTGCGCGCCCTGGCGGCGGCGGGCATCACGCCCGTCGTGGTGGACGACCTCTCCTCCGGCCATCGCGAGTTCGTGCCCGCGGACGTCGAGTTCGTGGAGGCCTCCCTGCTCGACACCGATGCGCTCACCGAGGCGATGCGCTCGACCGACGTCGCCGGCGTCGTGCACCTGGCCGGCTTCAAGTACGCCGGCGAGAGCGTGCGGCGCCCGCTGCACACCTACACCCAGAACGTCACCGGAACGGTGAGCCTGCTCGAGGCGATGGATCGCGCCGGGGTGGCGAACCTCGTGTTCTCCTCCTCCGCGGCCACCTACGGCACGCCCGACGTCGACCTCGTGACCGAGCAGACCCCGACCCGCCCGGAGTCGCCTTACGGGGAGTCCAAGCTCATCGGGGAGTGGATCATCGCCGACCGGGCCGCCGCGGACCCGGACCGCCCACTGCGGCACACGAGCCTGCGCTATTTCAACGTGGTCGGCTCCGGGACCCCGGACCTGCGCGACACCTCCCCGCACAACCTCTTCCCGCTCGTGCTCGACGCCCTCGTGGCCGGCAAGGTCCCCCACATCAACGGCGACGACTACCCCACGCCCGACGGCACCTGCGTGCGCGACTACGTGCACGTGGCCGACCTCGCCCACTCCCACGTGGTGGCCGCCCAGGCGCTCGCCGCCGGCCGCGAGCTCGCGCCGGTCTACAACCTCGGCTCGGGGGACGGGGTCTCCGTGCGGGAGATCATGACCGCGATGGCCGCCGCGACCGGGATCGACTTCACGCCCCGAATCGAGGCCCGCCGCCCGGGCGACCCGGCCCGCATCGTGGCCTCCGGCGCGGCCGCCGCCCGCGATCTCGACTGGCGGATGCGGCACACGATCACCGAGATGGTCGCCTCCGCCTGGGAGGCGCGCCAGGCCGGCTGAGCACGGACGCCGCACCGCCGCCCCGTAGCGTGCCCCGACCGCTACGGAGGCGGCGCGATCCACCCGGGGCGGCCGGGCGCCGTCCCTACGCAGTTCGATACGGATCCGGACCGTCACGATCTCTCCATCAATGCTGTGGGCCTCCTCCACTCCGGCTGAGTATCGTGAGTTCCAGGTACCGACGACTCGGGGGTGAGGCGGCATGACCGCTCGGCACGGACTGCGCACCGGCAGGCGGGCACGACGCACCGCGCTGCTCTGCGCCCTCGCGGTGGCACTCGCGGTCACGACGGCCTCGGCCACGGTCTACAACGACATCTCCGGGCGCATCAACACCCTCGACACGAGTGCCCTCGTGCCCACCCGCACCCCCGATCCGGCGGCCCCGAGCCCGACGGCGAGCCCGGTGCCGACCGGGTCCCTCACGCTCCTGCTCATCGGCTCCGACGGGCGCGGCGGTGCGAACGGGCAGGCGATCGGCGACCACAGCGTGGACTCGGTGCTCGCCGACACGAACATCGTCGTGCACCTGTCGCAGGACCGCGACCGGGTGGACATGGTCTCCATCCCGCGCGACACGATGCTGCAGATCCCGGACTGCACGACCTCGAGCGGGCAGGTCGTGCCCGGGCGCTTCGGCCAGTTCAACAGCGCGTTCGCCTTCGCCTACCAGGCCGGCGGCGACATGACGAGCGCCGTGGCCTGCGACATCACGACCGTGCAATCGATCACCGGGCTGGAGCTCGACGGGTTCGTGCTCGTGGAGATGGCCGGCTTCGTCGACGTGGTCGACGCCCTCGGCGGGGTGGACATCACGATCCCGAACGACATGTCCTCGCGCGAGGCGAACCTCGATCTCGAGGCGGGGCCCCAGCATCTCGACGGCACCCAGGCGCTCGCGTTCGCCCGGGCGCGCAAGGGCATCGGCCTCGGCGACGGCTCCGACCTCGGGCGCATCGAACGGCAGCAGTACCTGCTCACGACCGTGTTCGAGGATCTACGTTCGCGGAACCTGCTCACCGACGGGCGCCGGCTCTACCAGGTCGCCGCCGAGACGCTCGAGGCCCTCACCCTGAGCCCGAACCTCGGGTCGATTCCGGCGCTCGTGGGACTGGCGCGGAGCATGGAGCACGTGAGTTCCGCCGACATCACGTCGATCACCGCGCCGGTGGCCGCCTACGCCCCCGACCCGGACCGGGTCCAACTCACCGCCGCGGCCGCCGAGGTGTGGGCCGCGATCGCCGCCGATCGGCCGCTGCCCGCGGACATCGAACCGAACGACTACGGCCAGGACCCGGCCCAGCCCTGATCCGGGCCGCTCAGCCCCAGCCGAGTTCCTCGAGCCGGTCGTCGTCGATGCCGAAGTGATGGGCGATCTCGTGGGCGACGGTGATCGCGACCTCCTCCGCGACCTCGTCGGCGTAGTCGCAGTAGCGGATGATCGGTCCGCGGAAGATCGTGATGCGGTCCGGCAGGGATCCGGCGGCCCACCAGGAGTCCCGCTCGGTCAGCGGCGTGCCCTCGTACAGGCCGAGGAGGTTCTCGTCTCCCTGCTCCTCGGTCGGCTCGTCCTCCACGAGGATCACGGCGTTGTCGATCTGGTCGGTCAGCCGCGTCGGAATGAGGTCGAGCCCCTCGGACACGAGCTCGTCGAACTCATCCGTCGTCAGGTCCGTGGCGAGGCGACGGTCCGTGTGATCCTCCCCACCCTCACCCGGCCGTTCGGCGGGCGAACCGCCCGGGTGCGGAGCGACGCCGTCGGGCACCCCCCAGCCGGCGGCGGGATCGGGCGAGTCGGACGGCGTGAGGTTCGCGGGCATGCACCGATCCTCCCCCGCGGGGGCGTGTGCGCCAAAATCCGCGCCAGATCGCGCCTGGACGACGCCCGGCCGGGCCGGTCGAGCGGCTGTCGGTTTTGCGTCCGGTCAGCCGAGCCCGTATGCTGCTCGTCGTCTTGCCAACAGGCCCCCATCGTCTAGCGGCCTAGGACGCCGCCCTTTCACGGCGGTAGCACGGGTTCGAATCCCGTTGGGGGTGCACGTTGGTCCGAGACACGAAGATTTGCCTATAGGATCTTCCTAGCAAGTTCGGCCGCAAGGCCAGCAAGGCCCCGTAGCTCAGTTGGTTAGAGCGCCGCCCTGTCACGGCGGAGGCCGCCGGTTCAAGTCCGGTCGGGGTCGCGGAACCATCGCCCGGTCACTCGTGGCCGGGCTTTCGTTTCACGGCTCTGTAGCTCAGTTGGTAGAGCGTTCGACTGAAAATCGAAAGGTCACCGGATCGACGCCGGTCGGAGCCACTCCGATGCCCCCGCCTTGGCCCCGAGCCGCGGGGGCTTCGATGTGTCCAGGGTCGGCGGCGTGGTTGAAGTCGACCCGCACGACGGCCCCGTCGACCAGGGCGCCCGGCGTGATCCCGAGCCGACCCGCGATGATCGCCAGGTCGTTCAGCGTGAACGGCGTCTGGCCGGCCCGCTTCATCGACACGTTCGACCGCGAGATTCCCAGAGCCCCCGCCAGCGCACTCCCGCTCATGCCAGCCCGTGCCATCTCGGCACGCACGTTGGCAGCCACGATGCGGTGAAACTGAGCCTGGTTGCCGCCATCTCCGACTTGGTTTGCGTCCATGGAATCGCACCGTACTCCAGCCCGTCCTACTGTGCAAGCATTCTGATCTATTCAGTGAGCATCTGCGCTACGGTAGAGGGCACCATCCCTGTGGACATGCACCCTCGTCCACAAGGAACACCCGGCAGACAGCGCATCCGTCGCCGAGGATGCGAGGCTCCGACGATCGGAGCAAGCACACGAGTCGCGAAGGCTGCATCATGACGCACGTTGAGTTGGTACTCGAGACGATCGAGCTGCTCGGCCATTGGGAGCTGGAGATGGCCTCGCGCCGACTCTCACCGCGCACGATCAAGGAGCGCGTTCGCTTCGTGCGGTACCTCGATGCGACTCTCGGGCCGGCTGTCCACCTGGGCGAGGACGACCTGCGATCCTTCCTCGCCGACTGCTCACGCACCAAGGCAGCGACAACACAGTTCAACTACCACGTCGTCATACGGATGTGGTTCCAGTGGCTCCAGCAGCGTGGCTTTCGAACGGATGACCCAACGATCAGTCTCGGCACACCACGGCTCCCACGCATGCAACCGCGGCCGGCTCTCACGGACCACCTCGACGCTGTCCTCCGAGCTGGGAACCTCGAGGTGCAGACGAAGATGAAGGTTCTTCTCGCCGCGCTCCAGGGTATGCGCTGCATTGAGATCTCAAGACTCCGGGGTGAGGACGTCGATCTCGCCGCCATGAGGATCCGAATCATCGGTAAAGGCGACACCGACATCACGAACGATCTTCACTCGACGGTCGCCGACCACGCCCGAGCCCATGGGAGCTACTTCCCGCGCCGCGGCTGGTGGTTCCCGTCGCCCATTGACCCGTCCAAGCACGTTCTTCCCGCATCGGTCAGCAAGGTGCTCTCTGAGGCGTTCCGCCGCGTCGGAGCACCCGTCACTGCTCATCAGCTACGCCACTGGACTGCTACCGAACTGATCCGCAAGGACGTGCCCACCCGCGTCGTCCAGAAGATCATGCGGCACTCGTCGATACAGACAACCGAGGGCTACTCAGCCGTTGCCGACGACACCAGCGCCGCTGCCCTCAGGCGCCTTCCAAGTCTCATTGTAGGCAATTAGGTAGTTTGACACTCAACATTCACACCTCGCCCAACGTGTGGCACCTAAATAGGTCGACCTCACGCGCGCACTCAACTTCTGGGCGGAGAAGAGACGACCGACATTCGTCCGAGACCATACACCTCACTCTCACCCTAAAGCGCAACCCCTACCGCCCCGGGCCCCCTTCTGAATATAGCAACGGCCCAGGCAGAGGCCTAATAGCATTCTCTCGCACCCCATTGCGTAAAGTTAATTCATCAATATGGACGATGACTCGATTGGCCTCCGAAAGTGCGATCTCATCACCATAGCTGCCAGACTGGCTAGCATCCCGGTACGCCCAGGAAATACGGTGAACATTCGCCCATGCGCGCCGGTCCCAGCGGAACTCCTTCTTTGAAACCTCGTTCTTTCCTGCACCCTTAAGCTTCGAGTACGTCTCCCGAACCGGCTTCTCAGGCAGCCTCTTCATCTCAGACTCGACTCGCCCCCCTAGGAAGTTGAGCACTGAACTAATCTGATCCAATTCATCTCGTATCGCTACATCAAATTCCGTTACGTCGGCACGTTCATCAACTTCAGCCAACACTACCGCGCCAGTCCGTCGAATCGCGGCGAAAATGGCGCGAAGATCACGAGTTAGCACATCCTGGTCAACCATCGCTTTGCCGACCTTATAACTCTGATCCGCAACACTGGAGTGTTCCCGCTTTAGTAGACAGGCGAATTAGGCTGCCAATTCGTTGATGTTCCTATATCCTAGTTCATATTCTGTGGGTGTCAAGTATCCGAGAGTCGAGTGCCGACGGATGGTGTTGTAGTAGTTCGTGATCCAGTCGATGGTCGCTTTG
>NZ_WHMT01000004.1:0-248260 GCF_009372055.1 Pseudactinotalea sp. HY160
TGCGAGCGGTCGACCTCGCCCCAGGCACAGTACAAGTCACCGATCGCGGCCCGTTCCCAGTCCAGGAGCCCATGCAACGGGCTCCCGCCCGGGAGAGCATCGTCCAACGAGGCGCCGGCGGCCCGGCGGGCCTGCCAGCGCGCCACCCGCGAGTCCTCGATATCGAGGATCCGGCACGCCGCTCTGGCCGAGAACCCGCCGGCCAGAGCGTGATCGACCAGATCACAGATGCCGGCCTTGGTGGAGGCGTCCACCCGCGCAGGGACCGGGCCGGCGGTCAGTCCCAACTCGATTTTCCCCGGTACAAGTGCAGTTCTACCGCCTGGGCGGTGATCGTGGCACGCAGCGTCTCCAACTCGGCGTTGGCCTCCTCCAAGGCGACCCGCTCGGGCGTCTTGCCCGGCCGTCCCGGCTTCGCCGACAACGCCGCAAGCGCCCCCTCCTTCGCCGTCCGGCAGATCGTGGTCACCGTCGACCGATCGATCCGCCACTTCGCGGCAGCCTGCGCCTGGGTGAACGTGCCGGCCAGCACCGCCGTGAACAACTCCCACTTCTCGCTCGGCGGCAACACACGCCGAGGCTTCCGTCCATCTTTCACACGAGCAGTAGACGACATGACCATCCTCCAGATGAGTCCAACACGCCCACTTCCCGCTGGGTATAAATCTCCGGGACTTCCGCATTAACTCAGACGCAAGACACCGGCGGCGGTGGCGCTGTCCGATGCAGGCCGGCTAGAGGCGAGCATGACTTCATACGAGCCTGGTCAGCGCCGTCAACGTCTTGTCTGCCCGTCCTCTGGTCGGTGTGCAGGCTGCGCGTCTGCGATCGCCACGACCGATTAGTCGGCCACCGTCGGACCGTTGAGACGCCAGATGCGAGCGGCCGCCAGCCGATGACGAGCCGATTCCGCAGGTCGACCAAGTGATCGGCAACGACCAGGTCGAATGTGCGCACAGCGCCGACGTTCGAGAGCTCGCCGCGATTCTCCACCACCGACCAGAGACGGGCCCAGTCACCACCCTCGCGGACGAACACCACCCATAACTTGGGCGGATCCGCCGGAAGATCCGCGGCCTCGCCGACTGCCGGCTCGTGTACTCGAGGATCTCGTCGTCGGTCGAGTCGCCGTGGATGCCAGGAAGTCCGCTGTCTTCGTGGTCACGCACGAAAGCGTGGCGAATCGCCTGAGAATCAGCCGGGTCGATGCCAGCGCTGAGGAGTATAGGACCGAGGGTCGGGGTCATGGGGCCTTGGTCTCCTCGGACTTGCCGAGCGCCTTCGTGGCGTCCTTCACGAGGTCCGGCAGTTGGGCAGAGTCCACGTCACCGGCGTGCTTGGCGGCGTCACGGTGCGAGAACCGAGATAGAACGTTCCTGACGAGCACCGCGTCACCGACATGCACTCGTGCGCTGAGCCGGACGTCATCGTCAGAGTTTGCGTAGAACGGCGCCAGTGCCTTGAGAGACAACGCGACGTCCTCTGCTGTATCCGCCTCACGGAAATGACGGCCGGACTCACGGAGCAAGAGTGCGCCGAACGCACCGATCACGACGGCCACGGAGGCTCGCAGGATGCCACCACCGACCGAGATGTCGAAATTGTTGGCGATGGCCTCGCTG
Organism: Pseudactinotalea sp. HY160; assembly: GCF_009372055.1. Taxonomy (NCBI): domain Bacteria; kingdom Bacillati; phylum Actinomycetota; class Actinomycetes; order Micrococcales; family Cellulomonadaceae; genus Pseudactinotalea; species Pseudactinotalea sp. HY160. The sequence goes on from NZ_WHMT01000004.1 coordinate 1,623, forward strand.
ACGATGAAGTATCCGACGGCCCCGGCGAAGACGAACGCTGCCAGAGCACCCGCCCGAATCCACTGAGCGGCACGTCGCTCGCGTTTCGCCCGTCCGTACCAATCTGCTGCACTGAGATCACCTGCGGCGTGCTCGGCGAGAGCTTCGCCCGCTTTCGTGACAGCGGCGAGCGTACCGATGCTCTCCACTGCCTTGGCGTCGTGCTGCTCGTCGGTGATCTTGCGTTCCTGGCGCCAGACCTCGAGCTTCTCCTGCCATGCCGCACGCATGTCAGCGTCGGCCGACTCGCTCACCTGCTTGATCGCTTCTCGCTGGGTCTTGATCTCGCCTCGGAGCCGCTCGACCTCGGTCCCGACGGCGTCGAGCTCACCTTGCCGTTCCTGGAGGGATTTCTCGGTCTCCCTAACCCGCTCCGCGAGTTGGCCGAGGCGCTCGGTGCGGGCCTGGACCTCCTGGTCGAGCAGGTCGACGTACGCGGCCTTCAGGTCCCTCGGAGGAGGCAGCGGCAGTGCCCTCAGGGCCTGCTCGAGCAGCTGGTACGGCTGACCTCCGTGCTGACGGTTGGTGACGAACTGCTTGAACTGCGCAGTGTCGACGGGCAGCTGATTCAGAGCGTTGCTGAGCTCATCCAATGCGCCCAGATACAGGGCAGGCTGGCGGGCTACCTTCGTCTTCAGCGCCTCGTCGAGCCATTCGACGATATCGAGCCGGGTCTGCTCCGACGCCGCGTCGTCGAACCTGGCCGCGTTCAGCGACTCTCGCTTAAGCCTGAGGGTCTCCCAGACTGCGTGCTTACTGTACCGCTCATAGCCCGTCGCCATCAACTGACTCCTCACTGGCCGCGGCTTGTGCCCCGGTTCGCTTCAACTCAAGCTTCAGGCCGAGTACCTGCGCAACCTTCGCTACTGTCGCCGTCGTGACGTCGTTACCCGCTTCGATGCGAGCGATCGTGGGCCGGGACAAGCCCGAATTCTCAGCGAGCTCGGCTTGAGACCAGCCGTGCCGCTTGCTGGCATCACGGATAATTCCGTCGAAGCCCGAGTTCTCTGATTCTGGCACCATCGTGTCCACTCCTGACGGCAACAAGACAATCAGCTCATCGGCTTGACGTGCGACTCGATGAACTCGATCTCGTCATCGCCGAGCCCGTACTTCGCGTAGAGCTGCTGATCAATCTCTGGAATCGACCTGCTCCAGTCGATGTCGGATGCTTGCGTGAAGTCCTGGAGCGGAACGTGCTTCCACACCTTCGCCGGATTGTGCTGCGTGATCTTCAGGATGCCGAGCATGGCACGAGCGAACTTCGTCTTCACGTACTTGAGGCACGCCTGAGCGTGAGCCTCGTCATCGAACGCCCCGATCGTGATGAAGGTCTGGGTGACGGCGACCTCGGGTCCGATCACATCAGGCGAGGACAGAGACTCCCCCAGGACGCCGGACCCATTGGCCGCGGGCAGCGCCACCTTAAACTTGTCGAAACTCTTGGGGCCGCGGACGTAGTCACGACGAATCCAACGGGAGAACCGCTTGTTCTTGACGAGACCAAGGACCTGACCATACTCGCGGCCGTCGCCGGGCATAGTCGCCAAGTAAAGGAACGGTAGCTGGTCGAAGGCATTAGTACTCACGCGGAACTGAGCATCCGTTGACATGAGGGCGGACGCCTGCGGGTTCTCCTTGTGCATGAGTCCCGTGTAAGCGTAAGCGCGGCCACTCGAAACTGTCGGAGCGATCGATTCGTCGTGAGTGGCGTTGACCTTGTGGAGGATCTCGTTAAGCTCCGGATAACTGGTGAACGTGTCGATCGGCTCGTCGTTACGTTCTTCGTCCCAGTAGGTGATTGCGATCCCGCCCTTGATGTCAGTACCCGGGAAGAGGTCGTTGCTGTTGGGCACGTAGTGCGGGACGTTCAGGTGCCGGTCTGCGAGCATCTTCTCGTTCCACGCCTTCGGAGTGAACCCGGCGTTGAAGAGGAAGCGTGCCGGCGTGATGAGCACGGCCTTGCTAGCGACCTCGTATGCCGCGTCCATGAACTGGTGGTAGACGGGCGTGTCGCGAGTACCGTCACCCTGCGCCTCCTCCTGGTAGGGAGGGTTACCGATCACAACATCGAACTTCTTACCCATGGTCAGTTGCCTTCCGTCAGCATGTCGTCGATCGTCTGGGTCCGCTGCGCGCTGGTCATCTTCGCGAGGTTGCCGACACTGAAGTGACCGGACTCCTTGAGCCACCGCTTGCGCTCGGGCACCCCGCCGGAGACCGCCTCGAGGGTGATCTCGTGGAGGATCTCGTTGTGGCTCATCTCGAACAGCTGCGAGGTGAGGATGTGCTTGAGCCGCTCCTCCTGGTCGGGGATCCGGTCGGCGAGGCCGGTGTCCAGACGGCGCACGAGCTCCATGAGGAACAGACCGGCGGTGGAGAAGAGGTCGGCAAACGTCTTCTCGGGGTCCGTGAATATCCCGGGGTTCTCGCCCTCGAGGATGTCGACCATCTGCTTGACGACCCGATGCGGCGTGAAGACCATCGAGGTCTTCTGCGCCGGGATGTACGCGAAGATGTTCTCCGTCTGCGCATCGTCGAAGTAGTCGGCGAGGGCTTCCTTCTTGTCGAGGAACTCCTGTATCGACTGGTCGAAGACCGACTCGTCGAAGAGCCCGGGGATCGTGGTGACCGTGCCATCCTCCTCAGTGATCTCCTGACCATCGCGCAACATGCGGAACTCCGCCTCGCTGATGCCGGTGATCTCCTCGAACACGTCGTCGGGGGTGTAGTCGTCGAAGTTCGACAAGCGAGTGTCCCGGTCGCCATAGGCCATGAGGAACATCGGGATAGTTCGAGCGAAGCCGCGCAGGTGAGAACGTGCGTCATCCATGGTCTGATCGGCGCGCTTCTGCTCCTTCTTCTTCTCCTCTCGCACGACGATCGTCTCGGTGATCGACTCGGTCGTCTCCGTGAGAAGCTTGGCGACACTCTCGTGGAAGGCCTTCTCCTGCTCAGCCCTCTTCGCGGCGATCGCTGCGGCGTCGACCTCGGTGGCAGCCTCGGCAACCTCGTCAGAGAGGTGCTTCGAGGCGATCTCGTGCTCGACACGCACGCGCTCGTACCTGCGCACAACCTCCGCTTCGGTGGCCCGCTCATCGCGCTCGACCTGCTTTTTGGTCAGGCCGTACTCGGCCTGCAGTTTGTCCCGAGTGTCGCGCGTCTTCTCAGTCGCGAGCTTCGCGAGCTTCTGTGCCACCTCCGCGACGGAGGCCTGCGGGTCGGTCGGCGGGATGTGCTCGACGCTCCACACGGGAGCGCCCAGCTCGGCGACTTTCGGGTTGATGACGGTCTCAAGGTCGACCTCGGCGTTGCCATCGCGGTCCACGTTCGGCATAGGCTCAGGAAGGTCAAGCTCCTTCTTCTTGACCCTTCCCTGCTCAGCGGTCGGGAGCTTGTCGAGGATCCTCTTGACGTGTTCGGAGTGGCGGAAGATCCCGGCGACGTTGGCGAACAGCAGGTTTGACAGGAACCCGCGGCGCACGACCTCGCGAGCCTTGAACACCTTCGGGAAGGTGAGAACCTGCGAGGCGTCGAGCTCGACCATCCGCCCCTCGGCGTCCTCGCCGATCACGGGGAAGAAGTTCAGCAGCGTCCGGATGTTCTGCTGCCGCTGGGCCGGCTCCCCCGAGGGGTTCGGGTGAAGGTTGTTCGCGAACTCATCTAAGATGGTGAGCGTGCGCTCGGGAGCGAAGTCGAAGATGTAGGCGTTCTTCTTCTGAAAGACCCTGTCGCCGCGTTCAAAGGTGCATGGGTTCTGCGCCCGGAACGCCGCCTGCATGTACAGCGCCGGCGAGGTCACATTCGAGAGCATGACGACCGCTGTCCACTCGGGCACCGTCACACCAGTGGTGAGCTGACCGACGGAGAGTGTGATCGTCCTGCCACCAATCTTTTCGGCCTCGGCGATGGCCTCGCGAACCTTAGTCAGGGACGCCTTCGAGGCCACGAGGTCGCTGTCGTCGTCCGCGCCACGCCCGTCGCCGGCGGCCAGGACGACGGTGTACTCCTTGAACACCGGGTGCTTGTTCAGCATGCGTTGCAGTGCCTTCGTCGAGGCCACACGGTCGAGCAGCCAGAACGAGTGCCGGATCTCGTCGCGCAGCTCCGGGGTCGAGAGCGGGTACTTCTCGTTCACGGACAGCCGGTCGAGGAACGCCTGCACGTCAGCCTCGTGCTCGAAGAACCCGTTGTCCTTCGTACGGAAGAACTCACCGAGATCGAAGGCGTAGTCGATGTTCGCCTCGTCCTCGGCGATCGCCACCCCTTCGGCAAGACGGTCGCTGATCATCCGGGAGACCTGGTAGCTAAGCAGGTTCAGCGTGGGGAGTGCCTCGTAGGGGTTCTCCTGGCTCGGGTCGTTCCACTCGGTGCGCGCAGTCTGCTCGTCCTCGTAAGTCCAGTTGAAGATCTGGTCCTGGTCGAATCTGCCCGAGGCTAGGGCCTTGAACGGCGTACCCGACAGGTGCAGTGTCCGCTCGCGAGTGATCTGGTCGAAGGCGACATCGGTCTTCGTCGTGTCGATACCCTCGTGTGCCTCGTCGATGACAAGGAGGTCCCAATCGTACTTCGCGATGTGGCCGAGCTTCTCGTAGCCGCCTCCGAAGTACACCGACCCCTTGAGGTCCTGCAACGAGAGGAACTCGACGATGCGCGGATCTTCGTCGCTTGTGTGTGAAACGTACGATGCCCACTGCTGCCTGGTCATCGTAGGGCGGCCGTTCAGTGACGGGGACTCGGAGACGAAGCGGTAGGTCGTCTGGTGGCCGATGAAGCGCAGGAAATCGTCGAGCCACGAGTTCGCGATCGCCGGACGGTTGGTCACGATGAGCACCCGGCGCGCGTGGAGCTTGCACATGAGGTCGTAGGTCGTGAGCGTCTTGCCGAAACGCGGCTTAGCGTTCCACAGCACCTCGACCTTGCCGTTACCGAACGCCTCTAGCGCCTGGGTGACGGCCGCCTGCTGCTCCGGGCGGAGCTCGTAGTCCTGCTCCACAACACCGGAACTGTCGATCTCGATATTGCCTGAAGCGAAGTCGAGGAAGTACTCACGCGAGCTCTTCGGAGCGCCGTCGAAACGGTGCCACTCGGTCCGTTTGGGCCGGTCGTCGGTCGCCGGGACGCCGTCGCGCTGGATGCCCTGCTGCTTGAGGTAGGCATGGAGGTCGTGGTCGGTGAAACGCCCACCATCGGGCGTCATGTACGTCGCTTTGAAGACCCACTCGATCGTCTTGCTGATCGACAGCTGCGAAGCCTGCTGAGCGATGCGCGCCTGTGCGCCGCCGGCCTGCTCCGTGTAGCCGATCTTCTCCCAGCCGTCGTACTTGGGCAGGTCGGTCGTGCTCCACGAGTAGATCTGCGGCGTGATCTCCCGGAATGTACTGATCTTTGGGCTAAGCATCTGCGCTCGCATTCTTATGGACGTGGTGGACCGGGCACGGCTCGAAGCGGTCGTAGACCGCGAAGTCGAAAGCATCGGCCTCGCGCAACGAATTGAATGTGAAAGGCTCCCGCTTGACCATCGATGGATCATCGATCTGCCGGATCCACCACGAAAACTCGATCTCCTGGCCCCTCAGGGTCCGACCGGTGAGCGTGTCGCCGCGGACGATATTCATCTCAACGATGAAGACAGCAGCACGGTAGAAGTCAGCGCGAGGGCTGCAGCGCGTGCCGTGCGACTCGTGGAACGTCACGAACTCGTTCACGAGAGCAACCTGCGCGTCACGGTGGTTGTCCTCTAGCAGTTCGATCGCATAAATCGAGGCGAGAGCGAACAGGGACTCACGCGACCAGACTGACGAGTCGAACCGTTCCTCGATGGCGGCGAGCTTGCGTTGCAGGATCGCGACGAGAAAGTTTCCGTCCCCGGCTGCCGGTTCCAGGAACGTCTTGTCTACGAAGCCCTCACCACGTTCGAGATCGTCGCTGACGAGATTGAGCATCTGGTCGACCATCGAGCGCGGCGTGAAGACCTCTCCGTAGGTCTTCACACGGTGCCGCGACTTCACCGAGAGACGTTCTATATCAGAGTTACTCATGGTGATAGTCCGTCGGTAGGAGGTCAGCGAAACCGGGGCGTCGTGACGCGGCTGGGGCGTGTCGTCGTCGAGCATTGCGATGGACTTGGAGTCACTGCTCAGCTCTGGCATGGCGGTGCGGGTCGGCAGAGGTGTCGCGACTGCGACCAACGACTCGGCCATGCTCATCTGGTCCTCCCCAATCTCATGCCATCTATCAGAGATATTACATCGGTCGCTGCTCCAGAATCGCGCACTCTCGGCTCGTGTCCGATGAGAGCGAGCACTCCTCGGACACGCGCGTCAGCGCAGCGGCGCCCCGGCCTGGTCTCGCAGCCGAGGTTCAGACCACACAGAGCGTGTGGATGAATCTGATCGCCGACTCGACGCGAATACGCAGAGCGTTCAGCTGAGTGATCGTGAACCGCCCGGCGTGCCCGTGGGTGCCGTTATTGAACTCGCGGAAGAGCCCTAGGACGTTGTTCATGTCCTCCTCGACGAGATCCTCGATGGGGCTCTCGTCGATGCCCTTGCGCCGCAAGAGGAAGCCGACCTTGGCCCGCCGCGTCGGCACACCCTTGTCGGTCCGAGCGCAGTCCGGGTGAGCTTCGGCAACGTGGGCGTCCGGGGCTGCGCCGTCGATCATCGAAATCAGCACCTCACGGGCACTGGTGCAGAAGTGACGTGCGGCGTCGGGGCTGCTGGGACTGAGTGAGAACAGGGCACCCGTCCATCGGTCGACGAGGTCCTGTCCGAACGCAGCGAGTTCTTCCTGCATGCTCGGCCCGCGCAGCTCCTGCTCGGTCGGGTCGTCCTCGGTCGCGCCGTCACCGTCCATGGCGTTGAGCAGATAGGCGCTATTGGCGGCCTCCTCGCTGCCGCGGTCGAGGAGGTCCCGCCCGGCAGGGCTGACGGCCCGCCCGGCCAGGCTCTCCTCTGTCTCGGTGTACGTGTTCGCGAGTGTCTCGACCGACGACCGGTAGGTGACGAAGGTCCGCGCCGCCGGCCGCGAGTTGAGTCGGCGGATCTCCTGATCGAGACGACGGCGCTGGTTCCTAACCTCCGCGTTGTGCGCGCGAGCCTTGGCGTTGTACGTGCGCACCTCGCGGTTGTAGTCGTTCACCGCCTTCTTGACGGCCGCGCTGTGTCGCCGGGCATCACGGTTGTACTTGTCGACCGCCTGCTTCTGCTGGCGCTGTGCCTTGTTCACCGTGGCTTTGATCTGCGCGGGCGTCATCTTCCGAACCATGTCGGACAGTATGCCGATGAGCACTGACATAGCTGGCCACTCACCGGGGAACACCGGGCGCACCCGCTCGTACTGCCGGGTCGACCCCCGCGTGAAACCGCCGATCGTGAAGACGCACGAGGCGGACACGAACACACACGGATCGCTACGACATGCTGTTGATGCGCTACGCTCACGGCGACGTCGGGTCTCCGCGCCAAGAGACGATCAGAGGCCGCCTTCCCCTTCGGGAAACGACCTCTGACCAGGTGTTTTGTGGAGCTAAGGGGATTCGAACCCCTGACCTCTTCCATGCCATGGAAGCGCGCTACCAACTGCGCCATAGCCCCGTGCGGGTTGCCCTCGCGGGCAGGCTCTACTCTAGACGATCCTGCCCGCCGATGTGAAATCCCGAACCGGCACCCCGACGTTGTGGCCCGTGAGCCGCCACGCCGGCTGCCCGCCGTAGGGCTGCAGCGTGGACCAGTGACAGTTGCCCAGACCCGCGATTCCGCGCCATCCCTCGGGGTTCTGCCCGAGCAGCGCGGTGATCCCGGTGGCGATCGCGGCGCCGTGGGCCACGAGCACGACTGTGTCCGACCTCTCATATCGTCCGGCGATCTCACCGACCGCCGCCACGAGTCGCTCCCCGAGCTCCTCGCGCGACTCGGCGTCGATGCCCTCGGGGTGGGCACCCCGGCGCCACTGCGCGAACGCGTCGGGCCACTCGGCCCGCATCTCGGTGTGCGTGCGGCCCTCCCAGATCCCGAACGAGCGCTCGCGCAGCCGCTCGTCCGTGGTCACGTCGAGCCCGGTCAGCTCCCCGAGGGCCCGGCCGGTCTCGACGGCCCGCGACAGGTCCGAGGAGACGATCGCCGCCGGCTCGAGCAGCGCCAGCTGCTCCGCCGCCACGGCCGCCTGGGCCCGGCCCACGTCGTTCAGGGGGATGTCGATCTGCCCCTGGAGCCGCCCCTCGGCGTTGTAGTCGGTCTGTCCGTGCCGCCACAGGATGACCGTGCCGGCGCTCACGCCTCCTCGCGCTGTCCCACCGGATCGTCGGCGGCCGCCGCGATCCCGGACAGGTCGGGCAGCTCCACCACGGGGCAGTCCTTCCAGAGCCGCTCGAGGGCGTAGAACTCCCGGTCCTCGGCGTGCTGCACGTGCACGATGATGTCACCGTAGTCCATGAGCACCCAGCGGGCCTCGTTCGTGCCCTCCTTGCGCACGGCCCGCGCCCCGGCGAGGTGCATCTCCTCGTCGACCGCGTCGACCACCGCGCGCACCTGCCGTTCGCTCTCGGCGCCGACGATCACGAACACGTCGGTCAGCACCAGCCTGTCCGCCACGTCGAGGGCCACGATGCCCTCGCCCTTCTTCGCCGCCGCTGCCTGGGCGGCACGGACCGCCAGCTCACGGGCTCGTTCATCTGCGGGCACGGTTCTCCTTCTCGGTCATGTCATTCTCCACATCTCGATCGGCCCCGCGGCGCCGCTCTCACCGGAGAGCCCGCCCGTGGCCACGTACCACACGAGCATTCCGAGCACGACGGCCACCGCCAGGATCACCAGCCATTGCAACACGACGAGCCACCTCGGCGACCCCTCGTCGTCCTCGTCCTCATCGCCTATGGACGACGCCTCCGCGCCCGCCGTAGCCTCCTCCGCCGTCGCGGGGGTCGGGCCCGGCTCGTGGCCGATGGCGGCGAGCGTGGCCGTGGCGGCCGAGCCGATCGATCCGACCGAACCGACGGCCGCCCACTCGGGCCGGACCGGGAACTGCTCGCCGGTGTCGTCCTCCCCCGCCACGACCTCGTCGATCGAGCGCGGCTCGGCGCTGCTCCCGGACGGCTCCTCGGCCGGCTCGTGCGCGCTGCCCGGCTCGGGAACCGGGGCCCCGGTCGGGGTCACGTCGTCGGTCACGACCGCCCCCGTCGCGGTGCTGTGCCAGTGCACGGGCGAGGCGCTCTCGGCGACGGGAACGTCCTCTTCACCGCTCAGGGCGGGCACGGAAGCGGTGTAGACGGACCTGCGCGGGGTGCCCGGCACGGCGCGGGTCGCACCCGTCGGGTCCTCGCCGAGTGCGATCGCGCCCGTCGCGGGCCGAACCACCGGACGACGCAGCGTGCGTTCCGGGGCCGCCTCGGCCAGCCGCGCGGCGGCGTCCGGCGGCGGCACGTCCCGATAACTGACGCGGCGCGGCGGCCTGCTCTCGTCCGGGGTCGGCGCGGACACCGACGCCCACTGCGGCGTGAAGGTCTGCGTGCTCTCCTGCTCCTCCTCGGCCGGACTCGGGGCCGGGGCCGAGGACTGGCTCGGGGTCGGGGTCGGGCTCGGGGTCGGCGCGGGCTCGGGGTCCGGCCGGGATGGCTGCGCGGGCACCAGGCCCGGCGGCGGGGTGGCGCCGAACGGGCCGGTGCGCAGGGCCTGCACGCTCGAGTAGCTCGGCCGCTCCGCGCCCGCGTGCGCCGCGGACGGGGAGCCGGCCCCACTCGAGGCCGCCGGGGACGCATCGGCATCGGCAGTCGCGGCACCTGCAGCCGCGGCCGCGGCGGCCGCCTGCTCACGCAGCTCCCGCCGGGTCAGGGCCCGCCCGGCCGAACGACCGGGCTGCGCGGCCTGACCGGGATGCGCGGACTGAACGGGACGAGCGAGGCCAGACCGCGCGGCCGGTTCCTCCCGCGCCGCGTCCTCCGAGTCCTCTGAACCAGCGGAGCCGACTGAACCAGTCGAACCCGCCGAGGCCACCGAACTGACGGAACTCGCGGAACCGGCCGAACCGACAGAACCAGTCGAGCCGACAGAACCGGTCGCACCGACAGAACCAGTCGCACCGATAGAACCCGCCGAACCGACAGAACCGGTCGAACCGGTCGAAGTGGCCGAACCGGTCGAGCCGGTCGAAGTGGTCGAACTGGTCGAACCGGTCCAACTGGTCTCACCGGTCGAACCGGCTGAGCCGGTCGAAGTGGTCGAACCGGTCGAACCGGCTGAGCCGGTCGAACCGGTCTCACCGGTCGACGTGGTCGACGTGGCCGAGTCGGTCGAGCCTGCGCCCGTGGGGCGTGCCGGCCCGGCCGCCGACTCGTGCCCGGGTGAGCCCCCGGGAAGGTGACCGGTCCGCGCGGCGCGAGCTGCGACGTCCCCAAGCTGGAGCGCGCCCGAGGCGATCGCCTCGTCCCGCGCGCGGATCTCCCGCCGGGTGAGCGGCTGCTCGCGGGCCCGCTCGATGGCGCGCTCGGCCTCGCGGCGGCGGCGGCGCTCCCCGAGGGCGGCCGTGTCAAGGTTCTCGAACTCGCCGGTGCCCTCGCCCGGGCTGCCGGCCGAATGCGCGCTCATTCGCCGACTCCGTGGGTGAAGGTCGAGGCGTCGCGGTAGAGGCCGTGCTTGGCGATGTGCTGCACCACGCCGTCGGGCACGAGATACCAGACCGGCTTGCCGGCGGCCACGCGGGCGCGGCAGTCGGTCGAGGAGATCGCCATCGCGGGGATCTCGAGGAGGGAGTATTCGCCCTGCGGCAGCCGGTCGGTCTCCACCGTGTGGCCGGGCCGGGTGACGCCCACGAAATGGGCGAGCGACCACAACTCCGTGGAGTCCTTCCACTGGAGGATCTGATCGAGGGCGTCGGCGCCGGTGATGAAGAACAGCTCCGCGGCCGGGTACCGCTCGCGCAACTCCCGCAGGGTGTCGATCGTGTACGTGATGCCGGGCCGGTCGATGTCGACGCGGGAGACCGTGAAGCGCGGGTTCGAGGCCGTGGCCACGACCGCCATGAGGTAGCGGTGCTCGGCGAGCGTGACCTGGCGGTCGAGCTTGAACGGCTGCGCGCCGGTGGGCACGAACACCACGACGTCGAGATCGAACTCGTCGGCGACCTCGCTCGCGGCCACCAGGTGGCCATGGTGGATCGGATCGAAGGTCCCGCCCATGATCCCGATCCGCTGCGGTTCGTGAGCCGCTGCAATCACCGGCCGCGCCTCCGGCCGGTCACGCTACTGCCGGCGTCGTCGACGCCTCGATGGTCCCGGTCATGTCAGCGACGGCGGGTCCAGACCGACCGGAAGGCCACCGTCACCATCAGCAGGAAGATGAGGATTGCGAACGCGGCGATCCCGTAACCGAGCGCACCGAAGCCCTCCGACGATTCGGCGGCCATGAGGGGTACGAGCGAACTGCTCATGAAGGGTCCTTTCACCCGTGTCCAAGTCCGCTGCCTATTCTCGCACGTTTCGCCGGACACGGGGGAACCCGGCGGGCGGGTGCGGCCCCGATCACGGGCGCGCCGGGCGTCAGGCCCGGATGTGGCCCTCGCCCTCGACGATCCATGTGCTCGTCGTCAGTGCCTCGAGCCCCATCGGGCCGCGGGCGTGCAGCTTCTGGGTCGAGATGCCGATCTCGGCGCCGAGCCCGAGCTCGCCGCCGTCGGTGAACCGGGTGGAGGCGTTGACCATGATCGCGGCCGAGTCGAGCTCGGTGGTGAATCGGCCGATCGCGCGCACGTCGGTGGCGCAGATCGCCTCGGTGTGGCCGGAGGAGTACGTGCGGATGTGCTCGAGGGCCTCGTCGATGCCCCCGACCACCTTGACCGCGAGGTCGAGGGAGAGGTACTCGCCCGCCCAGTCCGCCTCGGTGGCCACGTCGACCGGGCCGTGGGAACTCGCGTATTCGGCGGCGCGGGCATCGGCGTGGATGCCGACCCCGGCGCGGCTCAGGTCGGTGAGCACCCGCGGCAGGAACTCGGCGGCGACGTCGGCGTGCACGAGCAGGGTCTCGGCGGCGTTGCACACGCTCGGGCGGTGGGTCTTGGAGTTCATCGCGATCGCCACCGCCTGGTCGAGGTCGGCGCTCGCGTCCACGTACACGTGGCAGTTCCCGGTGCCGGTCTCGATCACCGGCACGAGGGAGTCGGTGATGACGGTCTGGATGAGCCCGGCTCCCCCGCGCGGGATGAGCACGTCGACGAGCCCGCGGGCCCGCATGAGCTCGCTCGCCCCGGCCCGGCCGTAGGCGTCGATCGACTGCACTGCGGTGCGCGGCAGGCCGAGCTCGGTCAGCGCGTCGCCGAGCACGTCGACGATCGCGACGTTCGACTGCTGCGCCGCCGAGCCGCCCCGCAGGATCACGGCGTTGCCGGACTTGAGGGCGAGACCGGCGGCGTCGACGGTCACGTTCGGGCGGGCCTCGTAGATCATGCCGACGACGCCGAGCGGCACCCGGACCTGGCGGATGCGCAGCCCGTTCGGCAACCGTTGGCCCGAGACGACCTCCCCGACGGGGTCGGGCAGCGCCGCCAGCTCCCGCAGCGCCCCGGCGATCGTCTCGATCCGGGCGGGGGTGAGGGCGAGCCGGTCGAGCATCGACTCGCTCATCCCGGCGGCGCGTTCGCGCTCGACGTCGCGGTCGTTCGCCTCGATGATCCGCGCCGTGGCGGCCACGAGCGCGGCGGCCAGCGCCTCGAGGGCGTCGTCCTTCTCGGCACGGGTGAGCCGGGCGAGACGGCGGGAGGCCTCCTTCGCAGCGACGGCGATCCGGGTGATCGCGGCGGCCGTGTCGACGGGGCCGGTGTTCTCGGTGGTCTCGGTGGTCTCGGTGCTCATCGTGCTCGATTCGTGGTCAGCGCTGGCCTGGGCAGTCATGGCCCCAGTCTACGGACCCGGGGCACCCGCCGTCCGGGCTGCCCGCTCAGTGGCGACTCGCCGGCCACTCCGGTGCTGCCTCGGCGCCTCGGCGCCTCGGTGCCCGCTGCCTCGGTGCCTCGGTGCGGACCACTCGGTGCGGGGAAACTCGTTGCTCCTGCACACCGGCGATCTACCCCGCACGACGAGTGGCCCGCGCCGGCCCGCGATCCGGGGAAATTCCCCCGTCGCTCACACCAACAAGTTTCCCCGCAGGACCAGGGAACCCGCCGCCGCACCGTCAACAGCGGTGCCGCCGCGGCGCGGGGAAACTTTTGGGTCCCTCGCACCAGCGAATTTCCCCGCACGACCAGTGGCCCGCGCCGGCCCGCGATCCGGGGAAATTCCCCCGTCGCTCACACCAACAAGTTTCCCCGCAGGACCAGGGAACCCGCCGCCGGACCGTCAACAGCGGCGCCGCCGCGGTGCGGGGAAACTTGTGCGTCCCTCGCACCAGCGAGTTTCCCCGCAGGACCAGAGAGCCCGCGCCGCCCGTTAACAGCGGTGCTGCCGCGGTGCGGGGAAACTTTTGCGTCCCCCGCACCAGCGAGTTTCCCCGCAGGACCGGGAAACCCGCGCCGGCCCGCGATCCGGGGACGTTCCCCCGTCGCTCACACCGACGAGTTTCCCCGGACGGCGGCGCGCGGCGACCAGGCTCAGGCGGCGACCGGGGAGCCGGCGCGCTCACGGGAGGTGCGCTCGGCGGCCGCGAACTCCGCGGGCACCGGGGCGATCTGGCTGCGCAGGCCCCGGGCGCGCAGGTCGGGCAGCACCTCGGACACGAGCGCCACGACGTCGGTCGGCACCGACGCCGGGATCACCGCGAAGCCGTCGGCCGCGCCGGCGCGCACCCAGTTCTGCCACAGCCGGGCGAGCTCGTGGGCCGGGCCCGCGGTCCGCAGCAGCCCGTCGGCGGGCGCGAGCCCGAGGTCGCGCAGCAGGTCTGCGCGGGCCTGGGCACGGGCCGCGTCCGGCGCGATGAGCGTATGGACGTCGACCAGCACCTTGATCTCATCGGCGTCACGGCCCCAGTCGCGGGCCGCCGTACGCAGGGCGGCCCGGAGGTTGCGGGCCTCCTCCACGGAGTCGACACGCAGCCGGGCCACGTCGGCGCGGGCGGCGGCGATCTCGACGTCGACGTCGGATCCGACGCGCACGACCACGGCCGGGGCCGGGCCCGATGCGACGGCTCCCGTGCGCCGGCTGACCGCCGGGGACCGGAGTTGCTTCACCACGGCGTCGACGCCCCCCGGCAGGGCGGTGTGCGCGGCGGGCGACTCGACCTGCCAGCCGCCGCGGCCCGCCGTCGACCGGTGCAGGCTCGCGACCGCGGAGGCGACCTGGTCGTTCGGGGTGACGCCGAGGGGCACGCTCGCGGCGATGACCGCGGCCGCGGTGTGGTTGCCGAGACGGGAGGCCGCGAGTGCGCCGTCGAGCCACGCGTCGCGCCGCCGCCGGCCGCCGAGCCGGAAGCTCGAGTCGAGCGTGATGAGGTCGACGCCGGCCTTGTCGGCGAGGGCGGACAGGCCCGCGAGCCGGCCCATGACGAACAGTTCGGTCTCCGGGTCGTGATCGCGCTGCCACGCCACGGGGGCGCCGGCGCCGGTCAGGTCGAGGGAGACGATCGAGGTACGAGAAGAGAAGTTGGCCATGACAACGCCTTCGTGAAGGTCGTAGGAGAAAGCGCTCGGGTGGCCGGGCACGCAGATCGTCTCACTCGATCCGCACGTGTGCCTGCCGTCATCCGAGGGGTGACGCCGAAGGGGCGGGAGCCCGAGGCGTCGGGCGGGTGGCTCAGCGGGCCGGGCAGCCCATCGCCATGACCGTCATGTGACACATGTGCATGCAGTACGAGGAGCGCGTCGATGCGACCGTGTGTACCTGGACCTGCGACATGTGCTTTTCCTTCTCCTGGTGCCAGGATCTCTGGCGGGTTGCGCTTGCCCGTTCACCGGTGGTGGCGGACCTGGTCGTCACCCGGGGCACCCCACCGCGACTGGAGGGTTGCCGGTCAGCTAGCCGGGGCTTCGTGCTGACACTCAAGACCTGAAAGAAAATGTATGGCCGATCACGTGACGTGTCAAGTAATCGACAGTGGCGGCCGTCACGCTCACGCGGCGATCGCGCGAGCGGGCGTCATGCGTATGGACGGCGCCCGCTCCCCCGCCGAGGCGGGCGTCAGTCGCGCTGGGCGCGGGCGGAGGCGTAGAGGCACAGGGTCGCCGCCATCGCGAGGTTGAGGCTCTCGGCCTCCCCGTAGATGGGGATGCGCACGACGGCGTCGGCCGCGTCGAGGACGGGGCCGATCAGGCCGTGGGCCTCGTTGCCGAAGAGCCACAGGGTGGGGCGGGTGAGGTCGATGCCGACCTGGGGGGTGTGGTGGTGGCCCCGCTCGGCCGCCTCTGCGGAGGCCACGGCGGCGAGGTCGTCGAGGCTCACGTCGCCGGCGCCGCTCGCGGCGAGCACCTGCAGGCCGGCGGCCCGGGCGGTCTCGATCAACTCCTCGGCGCGCGCGCCGGTGGCGACCGGCAGGTGGAACGCGGACCCGGCGGAGGCTCGCAGCACCTTGGGGTTCTCGACGTCGACGCTGCCGGCGGTGAGCACGACGCCGTCGGCTCCCGCGGCATCGGCGGCCCGGATCACGGTGCCGGCGTTCCCCGGGTCGCGGGCCTCGACCAGGGCCGCCACGAGTCGGGGCGACCGGTCGCCGGCGCCCTCGAGGATCGCCTCGAGCGAGTGCGCGTCGCTGCTGAGCACGGCCACGAGGCCCTGGGCATCGGCGCTCATCGCGTCGATCACGTCCGGGGAGCACAGGTGCACGTACAGGTCGTGGCGAGTGGCGTCGTCGAGGATCTCGGCATGACGCTGGGAGGCCTCGACCGACAGGTACACGTCGCGGACCAGGCGCGGGGCGTGCCGCACGGCCTCGCGCACCCCCTGCGGCCCCTCGACGAGGAAGGCGCCCTGACGGCGCCGGCCGGAGCCGGTGGCGAGCGCACGGATGCGGCGGACGCGGTCGGCCTTGGGGTTGGTCATCGAGGGCAGCACATGACCATCATGACGCATCCGCACCGAGCCGGCGGCGCTAACCTGGTGCGGACACGTCTGCGCCCACGACCCGGGGGAACCATGTGGATCCTCATCCTGATCCTCGCCTACCTCGCGGCGCTCGTCTTCATCTGGCGCGGCTGGGGCGTGCTCGCGCGGATCGGCTGCTACGCCGGGCTCCACCTGCTCGCGGCGCCCGCATGGATCCTGCTCATCATCGCCGCCGTCGACGGGAACAACGACACGATGCAACGGGCGACGCGCATCTACCTGCTCGTCGTCCTGATCGCGTTCATCGTGGCGAGCGTGCTCGCCCGCCCACGCACGCTGGAGCGTCAGGCCCGCTACCGGGAGGCCATGCGCGAGGCGGTCGAACGCCTCGGCCGTGACATGCCCCACGGCACCCCGTTCGACCCGCCGGGTTTCGGGGGTCGGGTCATCACCGACCCTCCCCCGCCGGCGGGGCCGCCGAACGGGCGCGGCAGCACCTCGCCGCGGTCACCGGAGGACGGCACGGACGCCTGAATCCGCGGCCGTGACCCGGCAAGACCCGGCAACGGCGGGCACCTGCCGTCAGCGACTGCCGCGGCGGTAGGCGCCGGGGGCGAATCCGAGCACGGTTCGAAAGTCGGCGCCCAGGTGCGCCTGGTCGGAGTAGCCGAGCTCGGCGGCGATCTCGGCGATCGTGACCTCCCGGTGCTCACGCAGCCGCAGGGCGGCCTCCTGCAGGCGGTAGCGCCGGATGACGGCCAGCGGCGGCAGCCCAATGAATCGCAGCGAGAGGCGCTGCACGCTCCGGGTGGAGAGACCGAGGAGGCGGGCGAGTCGATCGACGTGCACGACCTCGCGGTCGGTGCGGATCAGCTCCTCGAGCTCGTTCGCGGTCAGGGCCGCGGGATCGGGCGGGGCCGCGTGCTCGGCCAGCCAGCGGCCAAAGGCGCCGGCGGCGCGCTCGTGCCGGCCGGCCGCCTCGGGCACCCCGGGTACATAGTGCCGGCCGGGTACATCGGGCGGGTCGGCCCCGACCATCGCGTCGCTCACCGCCCCGGCCAGGCCCGGCGCGTCGAAGGGCACCTCGAGGTCGCGCAGCTCGGCGGGCGAGAGTCGAAGGGCGCTCACGCCGCCCGGTCGCAGGAGCGCGCCCACGGCCCAGCCGCTCCCGCTCAGCTCGCGCTGGGAGATCCGGGTGGTCGGGCCGGTCAGTCCGACCGTGGCACCGGCATCCCCACCGCGGGCCGGCCCACCGCTGCCGGCCTGCACGGTCAGGTTGCAGGCGGGGAAGGGCAGGACCTCCTGGTGGGACGTCTCCCCCGGCGCCAGCCTCCATTCGGGGATCCAGAACCAGCGCGCGAGGTCGGCGAGTTCGGCGGGAGCGGGCACGCGGTGGAACTCGGGCAGCCCGGAGGGGAAGAGGATGCCGCGGGGGTCGAGCTCGCCGGTCACGGACACCTCCCCGGTCGAATCATGTCGCGAATCTACAAGTTCTCGCCGTGCACCGCGGATTAGCGTTCCTGCATGAGCGAGAGAATGACGGCGCCACGGGGCGTCACCGGTGCACACACTACTGACGGCGTCCCCCACAGCGCCACGAGCCTCACCCCGTTCCTGGCCGTGCCGGGGGCGGCGAAGGCGATCGAGTTCTACTCGGGCGTGTTCGGCGCCCGGGTGGTCGACGTGACCGAGATGGGCGGGGTCGTCGTGCACGCCGTGCTCGACTTCGGGCAGGGCCTGCTGCAGTTGGGGGAGCCGAGCCCGGCCTACCACCTCGTCCCTCCCCCGGCCGGGGACGACGCCTGCTATTCGATCGGGCTGTACTGCGCCGACGTCGACGCGGTGGCGGCCCGGGCCGAGGCGGCCGGAGCGACGGTCCGCGAACCGGTGGCGACGTTCGTCTCCGGGGACCGGTTCGCCTCGATCCGCGACCCGTTCGGGGTGCGCTGGTCGATCATGACCCGCGTCGAGGACCTCTCCGACGCCGAGTCCGCGGCCCGGGTCGCCGCCTGGGCCGCCGAGCAGGGCTGAGCCGCGCCCGGCGGGCGGGATCGACCACCCCGCGGTGGCCACCCGTCCGCGCACCGGCGCGCGAGGCACGGGCGAGGCGCCCACCCGAGGTGAGCGTCGCCGTCCCTGAGCACGAGACGGCGCCTCAGCACAGCGCAGCGCCCCCGGGAGACTCCCGAGGGCGCTGCGGTGTGCCTGAATCAGGCGGCCGGGGCGTTGACGTCCGCCGGCAGGGCCTTCCGTGCGGTCTCGACCAGCGCGGAGAACGCGGTCGGCTCGTTCACGGCGAGCTCGGCGAGGAGGCGGCGGTCCACCTCGACACCGGCGGCCTTGAGGCCCTGGATGAAACGGTTGTAGGTCATCCCCTCGGCCCGGACGGCCGCGTTGATCCGCTGGATCCACAGGCGACGGAAGTCACCCTTCTTCGCCCGGCGGTCGCGGTAGGAGTAGCTCAGCGAGTGAGTGACCTGCTCCTTGGCCTTGCGGTACAGGCGCGAACGCTGACCGCGGTAGCCGCTGGCCCGTTCGAGGGTTGTCCGGCGCTTCTTCTGGGCATTGACTGCCCGCTTGACGCGTGCCACGTCGTCTCCTTGGTGTTGGGGGCCGTCAGCGGCCGAGCATCTTGTTGATCTTCTTGGCGTCGGCCGGGGCGACGACGACGTCGTTCTTCAGACGTCCCGCCTGGGCGCTGGAGCGCTCCTGGAACTTGTGCACGTGGCGGGCGCGCTCACGCATGAGCTTGCCTGCCCCGGTCACCCGGAAACGCTTCTTCGCACCAGAGTGCGTCTTATTCTTCGGCATCATTCATCCTTGGTTGTCACTGACTCGACGACTGCTCGGCAGCCTTCTGTGCCTGTTCACGCTGCTTGCGCTGTTCACGCTGGGCGTCGGCCTTCTTCTTGTTCGGGCCGATCACCATGGTCATGTTGCGGCCATCGAGGCGCGGGGCGCTCTCCACGTGGCCGAGCTCGGCCACGTCCTCGGCGAGCCGCTGCAGGAGCCGCATCCCCATCTCGGGGCGGGACTGCTCACGGCCACGGAACATGATCATGACCTTGACCTTGTCGCCGCCCTTGAGGAACCGCTCGACGTGGCCCTTCTTGGTGCCGTAGTCGTGCGGGTCGATCTTCAGCCGGAAACGGATCTCCTTGAGAACCGTGTTCGTCTGGTTTCGCCGAGCATCCCGCGCCTTCTGGTCGGCTTCGTACTTGAACTTGCCGAAGTCCATGAGTTTGGCGACGGGCGGGCGGGCGTCGGGGGCCACCTCGACCAGGTCGAGGTCGGCCTCGTTCGCCAGCCGCAATGCGTCTTCGACGCGAACAATGCCTACCTGTTCACCGTTGGGTCCGACGAGGCGTACTTCGGACACACGGATCCGCTCGTTGATGCGGGGCTCGCTGATGTGTTGCTCCTTCACCGTGGTGTGTGGGCGTCCGCCACGAGCGAGAAAAGGCCCCCGCTCGCGGTTGCATGCGGAGGCCTCAAGGTGGCGCAGTGGATCGCTCGGACACACCACGGGATGCGGTCCGCTCATCACGGCGCATCCGACCTTGACTACCTGGGCCCTGTCGGTTCGGTGTTGCTGAACGGTCGGGCCGAGGTGGGAGAATCTCCACTTGCACTCTGTCGAGGAGACGCGGTGCCGGGCGGTGAGGCTCGGCGGCCGTGTTCTTCAACAGTCGGTCGATCTGGAACACTACCAGATATGAACGCAGCTGACCGTGGCATCGACCACTCCCCCTCCGATGGTGGCCCGGACCACACCCATCTCTCGGCGGACGCGCAGATCCGCGACATCGCCGACGTCTCCGCGGCGCAGATCATCGGCGCCGCCGCCGTCCATCTCATGAGCGCCGCGGCCGTCAAGGTCGGCCTCGCCGAGGACGAGGCGAGCGGCGACTATCTCGACCTCGACGAGGGGCGCAAGCTCATCGACGCCCTCGCCGGGCTCATCACCGCGAGCGGGCCCGCGCTGGACGACCGGCACGCCCGGCCGTTGCGGGACGGCCTGCGCTCGCTCCAGCTCGCGTTCCGGGAGGCCTCCGAGGTCCAGGACGAGCCCGGGAAGGGCCCGGGCGAGAAGTTCACCGGGCACGTCTCGTAGGTTCTCACGCGTAGGGACGGCGTCGCTCACCTCGGGCGGCGCCGTCTTCGTGTGTCGGGGCCGGGTCGGGTGTCGGGCGGGTCGGGTGCCGGTGGTGACCACCGGCACGCCCGTGGCCGGGACCCGGTCGCGGGTCCCGGCCACGGGCGATCACGCGCTGCCGGGGTGGGTCAGTACGAATCCTCGAAGAGCGAGAGGGTGAGCACCGAGGAATAGCTGCCCGGGGCCACGTCGGTCTCGGTGCGCAGCACCAGGTCCGCGTTCGCCGTCCAGCTGCCGTTCTCCGCGTGCGCCTCCTGGGAGTCGAGCGCCAGGAGGAACAACTCCTCACCCGCCAGCCCGGGACCCTCGCCGTCGGCATCGAGCACGGTGCCGACCTCCTGGCCCTCACCCACGGCCCCGCTCGAGCTCTCGGTCACCATCGCCGGCGTCCACCCCAGGTGCTCCGGACCGATCGGGGCCTGCCCGTCATCACCCACGAAGTCACTCGCCTGACCGTTGACGTACCAGTACACGCCCTCGGGCGCGTCACTGCGGGTATCGGTCACGGTCACATTCGGCAACTCACCGGTGAACTGACGAAACTCCTCGGTCGAGCCGTCCTCGACCAGCGTCGACTGGGTGCCATCGACCGTCATCGTCAACGCACCCGCCGACCCGATCTCGACACCGATCTCGACCGCACTGGTGTCCTCGGCATCCGGGTGCGCGGCCATCGCCGCCGTCCCCACACCCACGAGCATCACACCACCGACCGCACCGACCACGGCACGTCCGACCACACTGCGCTTGACCACACTGCGCTTGACCATCTTCTTCTCCCATCTCCCCGACCGGCGCTCGCCGCGTCGAGATGTGTACTGCCGGGCTGCTTCGCCCGCGGATGTCGAATCGTTCATTCACCGGTCGGCCTGCCCCCGCGGGGGAGGACCCGCAGGGGCAGGCCGACCGGTCACGCACTCGGACCTAGGAACAGGACACCGCCTCGTAGGCGAGCACCTCCTGCCCATCCAGCCCGTCGCCGCCCGTCGCATCGACGGTGAGCTCACCGCCGTCGATCGCGACCGACCGCGTCGTGAACGCGAGCGACTTCGTCGCACCATCGGCCAGAGCCGCAACGGACCTGGTACCGAAGGCCGTCTCGACGCTCACATCGAGCGGCGCGCCGGCCACGTTCGTCACCGACGCCACGAGCACCTGCCTGCCGGCCACGCACCGGGTCGTCACCGCCGTCTCGGTCAGCACGCCGACCGGGCCGCCGTCGTCGGCGGAGAATTCGTGGCTCCACTCGGCGGTGGAGCCCTCGGCCAGCACGTACCGCCCGGTCGCGTGGGCGGTGACCGTCACCGTGCCGGAGCCCGGGTGGGTGCCGGCCTCGACCACGGCGCCGTCGACCCGGTACGCCACGCCCTCGACCGCGGGAATGGTGTAGGTGTCGGCGTCGGTGCCGTCCTCGTCGGAGAACGTCACCTCGGCCGGGGTCGCCTCCGGGTAGACCGGTGCCTCGTCCAGTTCGTCGATCTGCACGTTGCGGTAGTAGATGGTCTCGCCGCCGCCGTGGTTCTGAAGCCCGATGAAGCCCTGGCTCAGGTCACGGGCCGGGTCGGTGCTGACGAAGTCGTTCACGAGTTCGCCGTTGAGGAAGATCTTGATGGTGTCTCCCCAGACGACGATGTCGTACGAGTTCCACTGCCCGACCGGGTTGAGCGCCGCGTCGCGGGCCACCTCGTCGGCGCCCTGGAAGGTGTAGACCGCACCGGTCGTGCGGTCCGGCTCGTCGCTCGCGTCGATCTGGATCTCGTAGCCCTGGTTGACGGCGACCCACGGGTCGTTGCCGGGGTCGGGGAAGCCGATGAAGACCCCGCCGTTGTCGTCCTTGATGAGCTTCCAGTCGAGCTTGAGGCTGTAGTTGTCGAAGTCCTGCTGGGTGTACCACAGCAGCCCCATGCCGCCGGTGGAACGCAGGGAGCAGTCCTCGTAGCGCCCGAAGGATCCGCCGCCCGCGAGGCTCCAGTCGTCCATGCTGGCGAGGGTGCCGTCGTAGATCGCGGTGTAGCCGGGATCGGCCTGGAACGGGGTGCAGATGTCGGGTGCGCCGATCGAGAGCATGTCGAGGTTGACGTTGCCGTCATCGCCCTCGTCGTAGCGGAGCATGATCGAGTTGGCTCCGGCACGCAGGTCCAGGTCGCGGGTGACCGTGCCCCAGTCCTTCCAGGTGCCGGTGCTGGGAAGCTCCCAGGGCCCGATGAGCTCGCCGTTGACGTACAGCGACATGGTCTTGGTGCCCTCGAATGGGTTCGGCCCGTTGGCGTAGCGCAGGTACACCGGCTGGGTCCCGGACTCGTCGACCGTGACGTCGAACCGCACGCTCGCTCCCACGGTGTTGATCGCGTCGGCGAAGCCCGCACCGGAGTAGTTGCTGTGCTCGGTGTCGATGTCCGCCCCGCCGCCGAGGACGGCGTCCTCGGCCTCGTAGTAGCCGCGCTCGGCCGGTCCGACGTAGCCCGGGAGGGTGTTGAGCGTGTACCAGGCCTCGGTGTTCCACAGGCGCTGGCCGTCGGCGGACTCGAACGTCTGCGGCATGTGGGGCGAGCGCAGGTGGACGACGCGGCCCGGCTTGAGCCCGTCGACCGTCAGGTTGACCGTGGTCCGGTCCGCGGAGACCTCCGCGCCGGTCACGGCGAGGATCTCCTCGCCGATCTTGGGTCCACCGTAGGAGGAGGTGGGCACGTAGCGCCACTGCGACAGGGTGTAGGCGTCGGCGATGCTGGCCGCCGTCTCCTCGGACAGCGGTTGGGTGTAGGTGATCGCGAAGCCGTCGTCCGTCAGGCGCATCTCGTGCATGTCGAAGGTGTCGTCGCCGACGGGCACGAGCTTCTGCAGGCCGTACCGGAGCTTGCCGGCCTCGCCCCAGTTGCCGGCCTCGCCGATTCCGCCGACGTAGATCGACCCGTCGGGGCCGACGATCGTGCGGTTGACACCGGCCTCGAGCCCGGCGCTGTGCCGGAACACGGCGCCCTGGTACTCGCCCTCGACCTGTTCGAGGAAGATCCGCTGCAGGCCGCCGTAGGTGACGTCGCCGAAGAGCATCTGCCCGGCGAAGGGGCCCTGCTCGAGCAGGAACGGCGCGCTCGGGGAGTTGCCGATGTCGTTCTGCGGGATCCACACGGCCGGGTCGGTCACGGGCTGGTCGTCGAAGGGGCCGGCCGGGGTCATATAGTGGTTGAAGAACCGGTCCTGCTCGATGTGCACGAGCTTCGAGCTCGGTAGCCAGTCGCCCTGGTTGTCCATGACGAAGACGTCCTCGTTCGGACCCCAGGCGATGCCGTTCGGGGTGCGCAGGCCACCGGCCACGAACGTGACCTCCCCGGTGTCGCGGTCGACCTTGATCGAGGTGCCGCGGTTGCTCGCCGGCTGCGGCACGGTGGAGTGGCCACCCTGGTTGATCGCGACCGAGAGGCTCAGGTAGAAGTAGTCCTCGTCGTAGATGAGGCCGAAGGCGAATTCGTGGAAGTTCTCTCCGAAGGGCCAGGTCGCGAACTGGTTGCGCTGGTCGTAGACGCCGTCGCCGTCGGGGTCGGTGAGCTCGGTGAGCCCGTCCCGCTCGGAGACGAAGATCGACTCGCCGATGACGGCGACGCCCATCGGGTTGAACAGTTCGTCGGCGACCTTGACGGCCGTGACGTCCTCGGGACCGTCCGCCCCCTGGGCGCCCTCGAGGATGTAGACCTCGCCCGAGTACGGGTCATCGGTCCACCCGCCGGGGCTGACGTTGCCGGAGGTGACGACCACGAGATCGCCGTCCGCGTTGAAGTCGAGAGCGGAGACCGCGGGCTCGAAGCCCTCGGGCCGCAGATCGACCAGCTCGTAGTTCGGGTTGACGGTCGACAGCGGCATTCCGTCGCCGGAGGTGTCCGTGTCGCCCACGCAGCTCTTCGTACCCGGTGCCGTGACCCGTACGACGCCGGCCTCGGTGGTGAGCACGGAGGCGGGAACGACCTCGAAGGCGCTCTGGCCCGGCTGCTTCCACTCGAGGGTGAGGCGCTGCTTGTCGAAGCCCTCGTAGTGCTCGATCCGCACGGGGTGGACGCCGGCGTCGAGGGTGGCGGTGGCGGTGACGGAGGTCGAGTCGCTCGGCCCGTCGTTGTTGATCAGGACCTGGTCGTCCAGGTAGAAGATCGCGCCGTCGTCGTTGGTCATGCGGAACTCGTACGAACCGGCCTCGGCAACGTGGAGGTTCGCGATGGCGTGGGTGATGAAGTTGCTCGAGAGGCCGAAGTCCGCGTCGGCGCTCCAGTCGATCGTCGGCATGATCTTGTCGACGTTCGGGGTGGTGCCCGGGGTGAGCGGGCAGACCGCGCCCGGGTCACGCCCGAGCTGGAATGTGCGCAGGGTGACGCCGGGCTCCTGCTCGGGGAGCGCCGCGGTGCTCACCCCGTCGCCCGGCGCGGCCGACGCTCCCGTCATCGCCAGCGGTATCACCAACGCGGCGGTCATGACCGCCGTCGCGCCTCGGGCCGACCATCGGCCGGCTGCTGTCCGTCTGACCACAAATCCTCCTCGATGTGTACGGAATCTGCCTCTCGCCGCGATCCGCCTTCGTGGTCGCATGGGCGAGCCGCACCGGCGCCCCGTGGGTGCGTTCCGGCTCGGATGTTCGAGCCCTCGTCGCCGAGGGCTCTGCGTGACCACGGACCCCGCTCCGGGCCCTGCCATCGGGCTTCCGATATGGGGTGTGTCACACAGCACGGACTATACGGAGCACTTTGGGTCGCGTCAAGACATAAGTCTGCATCGTGGACACGACGTAATGACAGCGCCCTTGTGACCTTTGTGCGCTCCATACGGACGGCAGGCCGTCGGGCACAGGTGGTCGGGCGTGTATCCCGCACAGACCGTCAGGCCCGCAGGGCGCGCAGGCAGTCAGGCCCGTAGGGCGCACAGGCAGTCAGGTGCGCATGGCGCGCAGGCAGTCAGGTGCGCACGGCGCGCAGGCAATCGTTGGAGAGTGTCCGCCGTCCTCGTCACCGGGCGGTGCTGCCCAGCAGCGTCCTGTGCGCCGGGCTCCTGTGCTCCGGGCTCTACACGGAGGGTGGCTGCGATGACCTGTTGGCGAGGATGGCCTCGAGGTCGGCCTCGCTGGGCTCGACGTCGCTGTCGGCATTGCCGTATTCGTAGTCGAGGGCGTCCATGAAGGCCTCGTCGAGGTCGTCCCGGCGAGCCCGGGAGTCGGGGCTGGCCTCAATGTCCGAGCGGTCGGGCTGTTCCGCGTGACCCTCGAGGTCCGTGCGAGCTCCGAGG
Organism: Pseudactinotalea sp. HY160; assembly: GCF_009372055.1. Classification (NCBI taxonomy): domain Bacteria; kingdom Bacillati; phylum Actinomycetota; class Actinomycetes; order Micrococcales; family Cellulomonadaceae; genus Pseudactinotalea; species Pseudactinotalea sp. HY160. The sequence continues at coordinate 27,035 of NZ_WHMT01000004.1, forward strand.
TCCGTGTGAGCCTCGAGGACCGTGTGAGCCTCGAGTCCTGGGAGAGTCTCGAGTCCTGGGAGACTCTCGTGGCCTGGGAGAGCCGGCTGGTCCGGGCGCGCCGGGTGATCTGGGTGCGGCTCGCGGCCTGGAACAGCGCCGAGGCCCTGACGCCCGTTGAAGTCCTGGAGCCCCTGGAGGTCGTGGAGGTCTGGGAGTGCGGCGAGGTCGTGGCGGTGCCAGGCCTGGTCGGTGACCTCGGTCGTGCCGGTCGGAGTGCGCAGGAACCGTAGGCCCATGGGGCCGCTCCAGTAGTAGGTTCCGGGTCCGAGCATGACGTAGGACCAGGAGCCGCGGCCCTGCGGCTGCCCGGGGTGGTTGTGCGTCTTCCAGCGGTGGTGCCGGCGACACAGGCTGGCGAGGTTGCAGGTGCAGGTCGGCCCGCCGACCGGGTCGCCCTGGGGATCGGTCTTCCAGGGGTCGATATGGTCGGCATCGCAGGCCCGGGCCGGGCGGGCGCAATTGGGGAACACGCAGGTTCGATCCCGTAGGTGGAGGTGGTCCTTGATCACGTCCCCGGCGGCATAGCCGGCGACCTCGTGTTCGGTCTCGAGGTCGATGACCGGACGCACGAACACCTGCGGCCCCCACGGCCCACCCGACCCGCCAGGCCCGTGCGCCGCGCCGGACCCGCCAGCGCGCCCGGGCATGGCCGCGTCGTGGGGTGTGGTGAACATGGCCGCGACCTCGGCGGCGGTGATCACGAGCCCGGGCGGGATCCCCGGCCCCTCGATGCGCACGGGTTCACGGGACAACCGCCCCGCGACATAGGCCGCATCGGCGGCGTGCTCGGGATCGACTGCGCCCGCTGCGGCCGCTGTGCCCGTCGAGCCGGCCGCATGTTCGAGACAACCCGTGCCCGGCGGGTCCGCGTACGACCCATCGTCGGACAGGCCGCCGGGATGGCAATGAGGCCGGCCGCCGGGATCACGATCGGGATGATCAGGGGATCGGCCGCCGGGATGATCAGGAGGCGGGCCGCCAAGATGATCGGGAGGCGGGCCGCCAGGATGGTGACCGGGCCCGTGATCGGAATGATCACGGGGTGGGCCGCAGGGTTGGTCGGGTGGCCTGCCGTCGGGCCAGAACGCGGAGGCGTTCATGTGCAGGTACATGACGACCTTCGCCCGCGGCACGCCCCGACCCGACCGCGCAGGACCGCAGGACACACCACGACCAGTCACCGTGGCAGGCGCCTCGCCGGTCGGGTCCGCCGCCGCAGCTTCGCCCACCGCCGTTCCGGCGGCGCTGCCCACGGCTGCACTCCCGGCGCTGCCCACGGCTGCACTCCCAGCGGGACCCGCGGCCGTACTCGTGGCCGGGGCCGCGGCTGTGCTCACGGACGGGCCGTCGAACTGGCCCGCGGCTTCATCGGGAGTCAGATCGACTACAGCGGCCGCAGCCATGCCCCCAGCGCCGCCGATGCCGACTGTGCCGCCCGTGCCGCCCGTGCCGCCCGTGCTGTTCGCCCAGTCCGGCGCCCCCGCCCCCGGCGCCTGTGCCTGCTGGGCCTGCTGGGCCTGCTGGGTCTGCTGGGCCTGCTGGCCTGGTTGCCCGCTGGTCAGGTCGAAGCCGTCCTGCCGGGCCGGTTCGGGGTGGTGGGTGGCGGCGATGATGCCCTCGAACGTGAGCGAGCGACGGGTATCGAGGACCTCACCGGATCCGGCGGCCTTGAGTTGCGCGGCCCCGAAGGTCAGGCTCTGTTCGAGATCGAGGGCGGCGAAGGTGGATACGATCGCGTCGATGCGGCCGGTGCCGTCGGTGCCGATATGGACATCGGCCCGGCGCGGATCGGCCTGCGCCCGCTGCAGGTGGGCGTATTGGTCGGGCATGTGGGTGATCATCGCCTCCCGCACCAGGGACTTGATGGCGTATCGGCCCCGGATCGCCCCGGCCGCTGCGACCTGGACATCGACGAACCCGGCCGCCTCCACAGTCAAACCGAGGGTCTGTTCGGCCACGAGCCGGGCCGTGTGCGCCCGGGTACGCCCATCGAGGACGCGCCCGTACAGCAGTGGCAGGCGTTCGGCGACCTCGAGGGCTTCGAGGAGCATCGCCTGGGCGGCGTCGGTGGAGAAGCCGGTCACGGCCGCGAACCAGTTCGCCGCCGAATCACAGTACGAGACCCCCAGGGCCAGATCGGTGTGACAGGACCACGCCCCGCACTCTTCGGTGACCGGGCTGCGTTGGGCGATCTCGATCGCCAGGAAGAACAGATCGGCCTCCGCGCCCGCCTGGACCTTGCGCACCTGGCGGACTCGGTCCAGTACCGCGTCCTCGGAGGCGATCGAGGCGATCTCCGCTCGCCTCGCTCGCATCTGCCGGGCTGCCTTCGTGCTCATGAAACAACCCTAGAACCGAGCACCGACATTCACCCCGGACAGCGGGACGACGGGGACCACGGCCCGGATCCCGTGGAATCGAGGTGCCATCCCGCGGCATCGGGGCGGAACCCCGAAGAGGCCCCAGAGCCACGCGGGAACCCGCGGAGGCACGCGGGAACCCGCGGGACCCAGGGAACCCTCGGACCCCGGGGAACCCGGGGAACCTCGAAGAGACCCGGGGAACCCGGGGAACCCGCGGAACCCGGGGAACCCGCGGAACCTGGGGAACCTGGGGAACCCGGGGAACCCGCGGAACCCAGAGAACCCGCGGAACCCGCGGAATCCCGGGAACCCGGTCGAGCCTCGCGGACGAGTGCGAAGCCGGCCGCGAAGCGAGCCGTGGCGGGAGCCGTAGCGTGAGCCGCGAAGCGAGCCGTGGCGTGAGCCGCGAGGCACATAGCGCAGACACGACGCCGGCATGCACACCACCGATTCGAGACCGCTGAACGGATCGGCTGCTCCGATCCGCGAGCGGCGCACCGCGTGTCGTCCACCGACACACGGGCCACCTCATGGACGGCGCACAATGAGCCGTCGATCACGAACCGCCGATCGCGAGCCGCCGGTCAGGGAGGACACGTTGCGAACGGACGGTCACGGGTCACCTCGTGGACAGAGCACGATGAGCCGTCGATCACGAACCACCGGTCACGAGCCGCCGGCCGGGGAGAACACGGTGCGAACGGACGATCCCGGGCCACCTCGTGGACAGAGCGCCGCGATCCGCCGGTCGCGGGGAGAGCCACGACACGGGTTGAGCAAGTTGGACTGTGCGACGGGTTGGACGAGTGCGACGGGTTGGACGGGTACGACGGGTTGGACGGGTACGACGGGTTGGACGGGTACGACGGGTTGGACGGGTACGACGGAAGCGACTACAGCGGCTGCACGGGCTACAGACGTTCTGCGGGCTACGCGGCTACGCGGGTTCCGCGTCCGTGGCGGTCGTGATGCGCAGCTCGAGAGAGTCGACCCGGGCCGTGACCACCGTCGAGGCGCCGAGGGCCGCCGAGGCCTGCTGGGAGGCGCTGATCACGCCGACGCGGTCGAGTCCGGGCCGCAGGGCGAGCACGATCCGGATCTCGGCACCGGTGCCCGGCCGGATCTCGGCACGGACGGCGGCCGGGATCGACTCGACGATCCCGGCGATCGCCTGGTGGACCTCCGGGTCCACCAGCGGGTTCGACCACGGCTCCCCCGTGGCGATGGCCGCCACGGCGTGGCTGGGCACGAGGGTCGTGTGGTCGCTTCCGGGATCGAGCACGAGGAGTGAATCGGCCTCCGTACCGGCCGCGAGCGCGGCCTTACGCGCCTCGACCGGCACGGGCCGGGCATCCGCACGCCATGCGGTGAGCGCGGCCACCGAGGAGAACACCGGGATCGCCCCCCGACCGTCCGGGGCGGCCACGGTGACCATGGCGGCGTGCGCGCTCTTCTCCCCCACCACCTGACCCTCGAACTCGGGGGCCTCCATCTCGTCGAGGTTCGCCACGACCGGGATGAGCAGGCGTGCCTCCCGGAGCGCCTCGACGATCGCGCCGAGCCGGTGCGGCTGCTCGGTGGCGAACGCGGCGGCCAGGGCCGCGGGCGTGGAGCCGTCGTCCCCGGCGAAGGCCGAGGACTGGGGGAACGGCTTGAGTCCGCCGGGCCCCGCCTCGGTCGGGTTGGCGAGCGCGCTCAGGTCGGGCAGTGCCCCATGATCCCGCGGTGCGCCGTGATCCCCCGGCCCGCTGTGATCCCCCGGCCCGCTGTGATCCCGCGGGGCGCCGTGATCGTGCGGAACGGTCACGGCCGGCCCGCGATGTCCAGGGCCTGCGGCAGGGTGAACTGTCCGGCATAGAGGGCCTTGCCGATGATCGCGCCCTCGACGCCCGTATCCACGAGCGCGGTGAGCGCGCGGATGTCGTCGAGCCCCGAGATGCCCCCGGAGGCGATGACCGGCGCCCGGGTGTGCTCGCAGATCTGGGTGAGCAGGTCGAGGTTCGGGCCCTGGAGGGTGCCGTCCTTCGTCACGTCGGTCACGACGTATCGCGCACAGCCGTCCCGTTCGAGGCGCTCGAGCACCTCCCACAGGTCGCCGCCCTCCTTGGTCCAGCCGCGGCCGGCCAGGGTCGTGCCACGCACGTCGAGCCCGACGGCGATCTTCTCGCCGTGCTCGGCGATGACGCGCGCGGTCCACTCGGGCTGTTCGAGCGCGGCGGTGCCCAGGTTGACCCGAGCGCAGCCGGTCGCGAGCGCCCGGGCGAGCGAGTCGTCGTCCCGAATCCCGCCGGAGAGCTCCACCCGCACGTCGACCGAGGCGACAACCTCGGCGATGAGTTCGGCATTCGACCCGCGCCCGAAGGCGGCGTCGAGGTCGACGAGGTGGATCCACTCCGCCCCGCCATCCGCCCACTGCCGGGCGGCCTCGAGCGGGCTGCCGTAGGAGGTCTCCGAGCCGGCCTCCCCCTGGTAGAGGCGCACGGCCCGCCCCTCGACCACGTCGATGGCGGGGAGCAGTTGCAGGCGGGTCATGGAGGTCCGTTTCGTCGATGGGTCTGCGGGCACGCGGCCGGGAACCAGCCTAGGCGATCGGCCGTGCTCGGCCGTTCTCAGTCCAGGGTCTCGAGCCAGTTCGCGAGCAGTTGCGCGCCCGCGTCGCCGGACTTCTCCGGGTGGAACTGGGTGGCCTGCAGCGTGCCGTTCTCCACGGCCGCCACGAACCGGTGGCCGTGCTCGGCCCAGGTGATGTCGGTGTGCTCGGGCGCGGTCCGCGCCGCGTAGGAGTGCACGAAATAGAACCGTTCATCGGCGATCCCGCGGAAGAGCACGGTGTCGGCCGGGGGCTCCACCTGCGCCCAGCCCATGTGCGGAACGATCGGGGCGTCGAGCCGCTCCACGAGGCCGTCCCACTGGCCGAGCCCGTCGGCGATCACGCCGTGCTCGTTGCCGCGGGCGAACATCACCTGCATGCCCACGCAGATTCCCAGCACCGGGCGGCCGCCGGCGAGGCGACGTTCGACCATCCGGGGGGCGCCGACGCGACGCAGCTGATCCATGACCGCCGCGAAGGCGCCGACCCCGGGCACCACGAGCCCGTCGGCGCCGGCCACCGCCTCCGGGTCCGACGTGAGGTCGACCGTGACGCCGAGCCGGCTGAGGGCACAGGCGACCGAGCGCACGTTGCCCGAGCCGTAGTCGAGCACGGCGATGCGCGTCACGGCCGGCGCCACTTCGGGCCGCGCTTGGTCGGATTGCCCGAGGCTCCCGGAGTCTGCGGGCCGGCGGCCGCCTCGGTCGCAGGATCAAGCGCGCCGGGAACGTCCGCGGGGGCGATCTGGCCGAGCACGAGCTGCTCCACCACGTCGTCGGCCCCCGTGGTCACGAGTCCGGGCGGAAGGGACTCCACGTGCTTTCCGGCCACGTACCGGTCGGCGCTCACGTTCCCGCCCGGCCCCTCCTCGGCGGAATGCGTGACCCGCGCGGTCAGCAGGACCACCCCGTACTTCGAGGTGTGCGAGAGCGCCTTGGCCACGTCGAGGATGTCGCCCGGGAGTTCCCCGGTGAGGGCCGAGAGGTCATCCGGTGCGACGGGCACGGCGCAGGCCGTGACCGCTCCGGTCCGCGTGGGCACGACCGGCCAGTCCATCCCGGCCAGGCCCATGAGTCGCGCGAGGGCGGGGGCGTGCGCAAGCGGGGTGAGCACCACCGCGGTCACGGTCGAGGCCGCGTCCGAACCGTCCGACTCACCGGACTCACCCGGCTCGACCGACTCGCCCGCGTCAGCCGACTCGCCCGGCTCCCCCGACTCGTCGGCGTCGCCCGACTCTGCCGAATACCCGGCTCCCGACCTCGGCCCCGGTTCGCCGACGCCGTCCGTCTCCTCGGTCGTCGCGCCGAAGTGCGCGGCGAAGTCGGCGTCGAACGCCTCGAGATCGAAGTCGTCCTCGCCGAAGGCCCCTGCGCCACCCGAGCCACCCGTACCGCCTGCGCCGCCCGTGCCACTGGAGCCGCCAGAGCCCCCAGTGCCACTGGCGCCCCCGGAGCCACTAGGGCCACTGGAGCCGGCAGACATCACAGGGCCCCCTTGGTGGAGGGAATCCCCTCCACCCGCGGGTCACGCTCGATGGCCGCGCGCAGCGCCCGCGCGAGGGCCTTGAACTGGGCCTCGACGATGTGGTGCGGATCGCGGCCGCCGAGCACGCGCACGTGCAGGCAGATGTTCGCGTGGTGGGCGATCGACTCGAACACGTGTCGGGTGAGCGATCCGGTGAAGTGCCCCCCGATGAGGTGGTACTCCTGCCCGGCGGGCTCGCCGGAGTGCACGAGGTAGGGCCGGCCCGAGACGTCCACGACGGCCTGGGCGAGCGCCTCGTCGAGCGGCACGAGCGCGTCCCCGAACCGGGCGATGCCGGCCTTGTCGCCGAGGGCCTGGCGCAGCGCCTGCCCGAGCGAGATCGCCACGTCCTCCACGGTGTGGTGGGCGTCGACGTGCACATCGCCCTGGGCGCGCACGGTCAGGTCGATGAGGGAGTGCTTGCCGAGCGCGGTGAGCATGTGATCGTAGAACGGCACGCCGGTGTCGATCTCGGTGCGCCCACGGCCGTCGAGATCCAGCTCGACCAGCACGCTCGACTCGCTCGTGACGCGCTCGACGCGGCCCGTGCGGGCCGCCGTTCCATTATTCGCTGACGGGCTCATCGGCCGGTGACCTCCAGTAGTGCCGTGCGGAAAGCAGCCATCTGCTCGCCGGTGCCAACGCTCACTCGCAGGTACCGCTCCGGCCCGGTCTCCCGGATGAGCACCCCGCGATCGAGCAGTCCTTGCCACACCGCGTGCCGATCCTCGAACTCCCCGAACAGGATGAAGTTCGCGTCCGAATCCACGGTGGTGAAACCATTCTCCCCCAGCCAGGCGGCCAGGTCGTCCCGCGCGCCGCGCAGCTCCGCGACCTGCGCCTGCAACCCGCCCGCGTGGGCCAGCGCCGCCCGCGCGACGGCCTGGGTGACGGCCGACAGGTGATACGGCAGCCGCACGATCCGCAGCACGTCCACGACCTGCGGTGCGGCGGCGAGGTAGCCGAGCCGGACCCCGGCGAACGCGAACGCCTTGCTCATCGTGCGCGTCACCACCAGGTGCGGGTGCCGCGCGAGCAGCTCGAGCGCGCTGCCCGTGCCCTCGCGCCGGAACTCGGCGTAGGCCTCGTCGACCACGACGACGCTCGCCGCCCCCTCCGGTCCGGTGGTTCGGGCCGCCGCCGCGATCTCCTCGATCGCGGCCACCGACAGCGCCGTGCCGGTGGGGTTGTTCGGGCTCGCGAGCAGCACGAGCGCGGGCCGTTCCGCGCGCATCCGGGCGATCACCGTGTCCGCGTCGAGGGTGTGGTCCGCGTTGCGTTCGGCCGTGACCCAGGCCGTGAAGGTGTCGCGGGCGTACTCCGGGTACATCGAGTAGGTGGGCGTGAAACTCAGCGCCACCCGCCCGGGCCCGCCGAACGCCTGGAACAGGTGCAACATGACCTCGTTCGAGCCGTTCGCGGCCCAGATGTTCTCCACGCCGAGCCCGCGAACGCCCGATTCGGCCGCGAGGTAGGCGGCCAGGTCCGCGCGGAGCCCGGCGAACTCGCGATCCGGGTAGCGATTGAGCGTATGGACGACGTCCGTCACCGCCGCCGTGATCGCCGCCTCGACCTCGGGGGTCGGTTCGTAGGGGTTCTCGTTCACGTTGAGCAGGTGCGGCACGTCGAGCTGGGGGGCGCCGTACGGCTCGAGGCCGCGCAGGTCCGGTCGGATCGGGAGGTTCGTCACGGCACGAGTCTACTGAGGCCCCCAGGGTGCCAACTGCTCGGGCGCGTTGTTCGTCGGCGCACGTATCCCCCTGCCGATCCCCTGCCGAACCGTCCCCACGAGCGGTTGGAACGCGGCCCCCCACCGGCACGCCCATGGCAGGCTGGCCGGATGAGCCGGCGATTCATCATCCTCGGCGCCGGGCAGGCCGGCGGAACGGCCGCGCTCACCCTGCGCGCCCTCGGGTTCGACGGGACGATCGAGCTGATCGGCCGCGAACCCCACATTCCCTACGAGCGGCCCCCGCTGTCGAAGTCCTATCTCGCAGGTGAGCCGTACCGGTCCCACGACCTCCTTCCACACGAGGACTGGTACGAGAACCACGACGTCCGGTTCCGGCGGGGACGGACCGCCGTGGGCATCGACCGGGCCCGCACACGGGTCCTGCTGGACCGGGGCGACCGGGTCGACTACGACGCGCTGCTCCTTGCCACCGGGTCGCAGCCGCGACGCTTGACCGTGCCGGGAGGCACGGGCGGGCAGGTGCACTATCTACGCACCCTCGAAGACTCCGAGCGCCTGGGCGCCCGGCTGCGGCCCGGCGCCCGTGTGGTGATCATCGGCGGCGGCTGGATCGGGCTCGAGGTCGCAGCGACCGCCTCGCTCTCCGGGTGCCACGTCACGGTCGTCGATCCACACGACGTGTCGTTGCAGCCCACCCTCGGAGCGACCGTCGGCGGCTTCTTCACCGGTGTCCACCGCGCGCACGGTGTCGACTTCCGCTTCGGCCGCCGGGCCACCGAGATCCGCGCACGAGCGGGAACCACGCGCGTCGTCCTGGACGACGGCGATTCCCTCCGGGCGGACTGCGTGGTCATCGCGATCGGCGCCGTCCCCGACACCGGGCTCGTCGATCCCGAGCTGCTCGGGGCCGATGGCGGGGTCCGTGTCGATTCCCGCATGCGAACCAAGGACCCGCACGTATTCGCCGCCGGCGACATCGCCGCGGTGGCGAACGGGTTCTACGGCACCTCGCTGCGCAGTGAGCACTGGGCCAATGCGCTGATGAGCGGTGAGATCGCGGCCCGGTCGATGCTCGGCCGCGACTCGGAATTCGATCCCGTCCCGTTCGTCTTCACCGACCAGTACGACCTGTTCGTCGAATACGCCGGGTGGGTGCGCCGGGGTGCGGCGGAGGAGCCCGTCATCCGCGGGGACCCGGCCGCCCGGGCCTTCCAGGCGTTCTGGCTCGCGGACGGGCGGGTGGTGGCCGCGATGCACGTCAACCGCCGGGACGAGGGGATGACGCCGTTGCAGGATCTGATCCGCGCGCGGGTCAGGGTGGATCCGTCGCGGCTGGCCGACCCGCAGGTTCCCCTACCGAGCCTGCTCGATTGAGACGACGCGCCTGTCCTGCGTCGAGTGGATGAGCGGACCGGCACCGGTCTACGTTGGCGAGCCGGGCGTCGTCCCTACGCCTGCGGCGTGAGCCGCCGGCGCAATGCGTCGAGGTGCCCGTGCCAGATCGGGGCGCGGAGGCGGTCGGTGACGCGGGCGGCGACGTCGAGAAGCCGCGCGGCCTGCTCCCGATCCCCGGCGACCGCCGTCACGGCGGCCAGGTGCAGGGCCATCGGGCCGGCGTCGATCGTGCCGTTGTCGGCCACGAGCCGCTCGTAGGGCGCGAGCGCGCCGGCGAGCAGGCCGGCGGACGGCGCGTCCCCGAGCGCCGCGGCGGCCTGGCACAGGTAGGCCATCCCGTGCAGCCACAGCATGTCGCGGGGAAGGGTGGAGAAGCCGGAGTCCACGAACTCCGCGAGGAGGGCGCGCGCCTGGTCGTGCGCACCGGCGTGGGCGAGGGCGAGCGCGTGGGCGGCCCGCCACGCCGGGATGGCCGCGGCGTAGCGCAGCGCCTGTTCGGCGGAGTCGTCGCGCAGGTCGCCGGGACCCCCGGCGTGCAGGAGCAGCATGAACATCTGCCCGGCGTACCAGGCGTGAGCGTCGGGCTGCCCGGAGGCGGTGCCCAGCTCGAGGGCGGCGTCGGCCTGGGCGCGGGCCGAGGCGAGGTCGCCGGTGCCGGCGGTGCGGGTCGCCTGCCAGCAGCGGGTCATCCACAGCCGGGCCGGTTCGTTGAGCGTGTCGGCGAGGCCGAGGGCGCGCGCGAGTGCTCGATCGGCCTCGGCGCCGTCGCCGACGGTCAGCGCGGATTGGGCCAGCCCGATCGTCGCGCTGAGCTCGAGCCCCTCGTCGCCGCGGCGCCGGGCGAGCCGCTCGAGGCGCCGGTTGAGTTCGACGCAGCCGGCCGGATCCTCGAAGGAGGCGTACATCACGGCGTACCGGTCGGAGAGCAGCTGCCCGAGGATCCGCTCGTCGCCCGCGCCCTCGGCCAGTTCGAGCGCCCGGGCGCTGTGCTCGAGCGCCTCGTCGCGGCGGCTCGTGTCCCGCACGATCTCCACGGCCCACGCCCCGAGCAGCCGGGCCCGGGTCGAGTGCCGGTCCGCGGGGCAGGCGGCGAGGGCGTCCTCGAGCTGGGCCACGCGCTCGTGATCGAGGCCCACGGTGCTCGCGTACCAGCCGCGCGAGTTGGCCAGCACGGCGGTCACGAGCCGGTCGTGATCGGAGAGTCGTCGGGCCAGGCGGCCCGCCTCGAGCAGCGTGTCGCGGTAGGCCGGGTCGGCCCCGCCGAAGAGCGCCCGCCCGAGCCCGATGAGCAGATCGCAGTACTGGGCCGAGCCGCTCCGTTCGGCGGTGGTGTCCGCGAGCGCGAGCGCGCGCCGGTAGAACCGCTCGGCGCTCCCGGGGGCTCGCTGGTCCAGGGCCGCCTCGCCGGCCAGCACGAGCGCGGTGACGGCGCGGTCCGGCCCGGCGATCGGCGCGGCCCGCTCGCTGTGGTGGGCGCGGGCGTAGGGGTTCGCGGCGGCGCCGGCGGCCTCGAGCGCGGCGGCCGCCCGGGCGTGGAGCCGGGCCCGCCGCAGGGGCGCGATCTCCTCGTAGAGCATCGCCCGCACGACGTCGTGGCAGAACACGTAGCGCCACGGCTGCCCGTCCGCCTCGATGAGCCGGGCGTACACGGCGGCCGAGAGGGCGTCGTCGAGGCGGTCCTCGTCGCCGTACACCTGCGCCAGGAGCTCGAGTTCGAACCGGCGCCCGAGAACGGCCGCCTGCTCGAGCACCTCGCGGGCACGACGCGGCAGCGTCTCGAGGCGGGCATGGATGACGGTCCGCAGCCCGGGTGGGATCGCGCCGAGCGGGGGCCGGCCCGCGTCGCGGGGGTCCGCTGGGGCGACGGTCCCGGGGGCGGCCTCGCCCGGGAGGGTGCGCAGTTGGCGCATGAGCTCGAGCACGAACAGCGGCAGCCCGCCCGAGGCGTGCTGGATCCGGTCGACGAGCTGTTCGCTCGCCTCGCCTCCCCCGCCCGCGACCTCGGCGAGCACCACGTCGCGGGTCGCGGACCGGTCGAGGCGGCCCAGCGACAGCTGAGTCACGACCTCGGACTGGCGCAGCACGGGCAGGAACCGTTCCGGGATGCGGCGCGTGCCCGGGTCATCGCGATCGCGCAGCGTGATGAGGACGAGGACGCGGGCGGACCGGGCGGAGCGGATGAGGTGCTCGAGGAGCGCCGTGGTCTCCGGGCTCGACCAGTGCAGGTCGTCGATCACCCACACCATCGGGGTGACCCGGGTGGATTCGATGAGCCAGCGGGTCAGGGCGGCGCGGACCCTGTGCACTTGGGTGGCGGGGTCGGTCCCCTCCCCCGGGCCGGGCAGGAGCGGGGCGAGCGCGGGCGCGATGGGCAGGAGGTCGCGGGCGTCGGGCCCGAGGCGGTTGCGGGCCCGCGTGGCGTCCGTGCCCGCGACGTGCTCGATGTCGGCGGCGAGGATGTCGGCGAACGGCTGATAGGCGCTCTCGACGTCGTCGTCGCAGCGGCCGTATCGCACCCGGGCGCCCTCGCGCGCGAGCCGGGAGGCGAACTCCTCCGCGAGCCGGCTCTTGCCGATGCCGAGCTCGCCGGTGATGGTGACGACGCGCAGTCCGCGTCGCGCCTCCCGCCAAGCGGATTCGAGGATCTCGAGCTCGCGTCCGCGCCCGGGCAGTCCGGGGCGCGCGTCGTCGCTGCTCGCCCGCGCGCGGGCCCTCGGGCGCTGCTCGGCCCGGAGAGTCGGCACGGCGGGCACAGCGGGTGAGGCGGGTGAGGCGGGCACAGCGGGCGCGCCCGGGGAGTCGGCGAGCCCGGGCGGCGCGGCGCCCACGAGGAGGGCCCGGTGGATCTCGGTCAGCCGCTCCCCCGGCTCGTGCCCGAGCGCGCCGACGAGAGCGGAGCGGGCCGCGTGGAAGGCCGCGAGGGCCTCCGGGATCCGGCCGTGCTGGTACAGGGCGGCCATGAGGTGCGCCCAGAACGCCTCCACGAGCGGGCTCGCGCCGGTGAGCCGCTGCAGTTCCGGGATGAGGTCGGGGCCGCGGCCGCAGGCGAGGTAGGCCTCGTTGCGGTCGATCTCGACCGACTGGCGCAGATGCTCGAGGTGGGTCGCGATCGTCGTCATCCCGGAGTTCGGAGCCAGGTCGGCGAAGGCGGTGCCGCGCCAGAGCGTCAGGGCGCGGTCGAGGTAGCCGGCCGCCTCGTCGGCGGCGCCGGCCTTGAGGAGGTCCTGGCCGCGAGCGCTCAGCTGCTTGAAGGTCGTGACGTCGACGACGACGCTCTCCGGCGCCAGCCGATAGCCGCCGTGACGCCGCTCGACCGGCAGGTTCGCGCGCAGCCGCGAGACGTGCTGCTGCAGCGCACGGGTGGGCTCGCGCGGGGCGGAGTTCCACAGGTCCTCCACGAGCGCGTCCACGGAGACCGCCGCCGGGGCCGAGACCGCGAGCCGGGCCAGCAGGGCGCGCTGCTTCGCCCCGCCCAGGTCCAGGGGGAGCCCGCGCCGGCTGACCTCCACGGGTCCGAGCACGGCAACGCTCACCTTGTCGTCCACACCGACCTCCTCGACGATCGTCGACGGCTCGCCCGCCGGGGCAACCATAGCGGCGGCTGGGAACCGGCCATGAACTGTCCGAGAGCGTGGACAGCCTCGACACGAGCGGTGCCGGGCGGTGCCGGGCGGTGCCGGGCGAGCCCGGGGGATCCTACGGCGGCGGGGTTCGCGGCGGCTCGCGGACCCCCCGTCGCCGGTGTCGGGGGCCGCGGTTAGTCTCGCAGGATGAGCTCCTCCCCCACGGCGGCCCCGGCCGCATCCACCTGCGCACCTCCCCCGGCCCGATCCCCCGAGGAGGCCGAACTACGGGAGCGGGCGGGCGCCGTCCTCACGCGGCTCGTCGGGCGGGAGGGCGTGACGCTGCGCGCGGATCAGTGGGAGGCGATCCGTGCGCTCGTGGTGGATCGGGCGCGGGCGCTCGTGGTGCAGCGCACGGGATGGGGCAAGTCGGCCGTGTACTTCGTGGCCACGGCGCTGCTGCGCGAAGGCGGCAGCGGCCCCACCCTGATCATCTCGCCGCTGCTGGCGCTCATGCGCGATCAGGTGGCGGCGGCCACGCGCGCCGGGATCCGGGCGATCACGCTCAACTCGGCCAACACGGGCGACTGGGACGCCCTGCACGAGGAGATCCGCGCGGGCGCCGCCGACATCGTGCTGTGCTCGCCCGAACGGCTGAACAACCCCACGTTCGCCGCGGAGGTGCTGCCGCACCTGGCGGCCGAGGCGGGCCTCGTGGTCGTGGACGAGGCGCACTGCATCTCTGACTGGGGGCACGACTTCCGCCCGGACTATCGGCGGATCTCCACCCTGCTCGCGGCACTGCCCACGAGGGTGCCGGTGCTGGCGACCACGGCGACCGCGAACGAGCGCGTGTGTGCCGACGTGGCCGAGCAGCTCGGGGCGGACGTGCTCACGCTGCGCGGCGGCCTCGACCGAGCCAGCCTGCGCCTGGCGGTCGCGCCGGTGGCCGATCAGCCGACCCGGCTCGCGTGGTTGGCGGAGCGGCTCGGCGGCTATGCGGGCTCGGGGATCGTCTACTGCCTCACGGTGGCGGCCGCCGAGGAGACCGCCCGGTTCCTGCGCGAGGCCGGTCACGAGGTGGCCGCCTACACGGGCGGGACCGACCCCACCCGCCGGGAGGAGCTGGAGCGGGCGCTGCTGGGGAACGAGGTCAAGGCGCTCGTGGCCACGTCCGCCCTGGGGATGGGGTTCGACAAGTCCGACCTGGCGTTCGTCATCCATCTGGGGGCGCCCGCCTCGCCGATCGGGTACTACCAGCAGATCGGCCGGGCCGGCCGGGCCACGGACCGGGCCGAGGTCGTGTTGTTGCCGGGTCCGGAGGACCGCGCGATCTGGGACTATTTCGGCTCCCTCTCGTTCCCGCCGCCGGCGGCGGTCTCGGCGGCCCTGGCGGCCCTGCCGCGGGAGGGGCAGGCGCCGATGTCGACCGCGGCGCTCGAGACCCACGTCGACCTGCGCCGCACCCGGCTCGAGCTCATGCTCAAGGTGCTCGACGTCGACGGCGCGGTGCGGCGGGTGCGCGGCGGATGGATCGCCACCGGCGATCGCTGGGATTACGACGCGGCCCGCTACGAGCGCGTCGAGCAGGCCCGGCGGGCCGAGCAGTCCACCATGATCGACTACGAGAGCACGAACGAGTGCCGGATGCGATTCCTGCGCCGCTGCCTCGACGACCCCACCCTCACCGGTGAGCCGTGCGGGCGCTGCGACAACTGCGGGGGCGTGCCGGTGCCGGAGCTGCCCGCGGTACAGGTCGTGACCGCGGCGGCCCGGGCCCTCGAGCGCCCGGGCGTCGAGATCACCCCGCGCAAGGCCTGGCCCACCGGGATGAAGGCCGCCGGGATCACGGTCGCCGGAGCCGCCCTCTCCGGGCGGATCTCGCCACCCGCCGAGCCCGGCCGGGCCCTCGCCCGGCTCGACGGCCTCGGGCTCTCGCTGGCCGTGCGCGACTGCGTGACCGGGCCCGACGGCGACGTGCCGGACCGGCTGCGCGGGCCCCTGAGCGCGCTCCTGTCGGACTGGCGGCCGCCGGTCGAGGCGATCGTCGCGGTCGATTCGGTCACGCGTCCCCGGTTGGTGCGCCATCTCGCCGGCGGCACCGCCGCCCTCCTGGAGGTCCCGATCCTCGGGGCGCTCGGCGCGCGCGCGGAGCAGCTCGAGCCCACGAGCAGGGATGTGAACTCGGCCCACCGGCTCGCGGCGGTGGCCCGGCGCCTGCGACTGCCCGACCTGGCAGTGGCGGGCCGATCGATCCTCCTGCTGGACGACGTCAGCTACTCCGGCTGGACGCTCACCGTGGCCGCGCGGCTGCTCGTCGCGGCCGGGGCGCGAGCCGTGTATCCACTCACCCTCGGGCTCGGGTAGGTCGGGCACGCGTCCGTTCGGGCTCCGACTCGCCCAACACCAAACACGCACCAAGATCACTTCTTAATCACGTCAGGCTGTCGCCATGCCCATGATGCGATCACCCCTTGACAGCGCTTGAACCATCGTTGCGTAATATTCCAGCAATGTCTTGATATCGAGATGGTTTAGCCGGAGGAGGCAGGCGATGGACTCTTTGGACGCTCCGACCGTCTGGACCATGGTGGCCGCGGCGCTCGTGCTGCTCATGACCCCGGGCCTCGCGTTCTTCTACGGCGGGATGACCCGGGTCAAGGCGGCCCTGAACATGCTGATGATGAGCTTCGTGGCGATCGGCATCGTCGGGGTGGTCTGGGTGCTGTGGGGCCAGTCGATCGCCGCCGGGGACGAGTTCGTGCCGGGTCTCGCGGGCAATCCGTTCTCCGACCTCGGCTCGATCGACGCGCTGGCCCGCGGCGACCTGCTCCTGGTCGGATTCTCGGCCACGTTCGCGATCATCGCCGTCGCGCTCATCTCCGGGGCGGTGGCCGACCGGGCACGGTTCGGCGCCTGGTGCCTGTTCGTGCCGCTGTGGGTCACGCTCGTCTACGCGCCGGTCGCCTTCATGGTGTGGGGCACGGGTGGGCTCATGCGGGACGGGGTCATCGGCCGGCGGCTCGGCGAGGCGATCGACTTCGCCGGCGGAACGGTCGTGCACATCAACGCCGGGGTGGCGGCGCTCGTGCTCTGCCTCGTCCTCGGCGCCCGGCGCGGCTTCGGCACCGACCAGAATCAGCGGCCGCACAACCTTCCGCTCGTCATGCTCGGAGCGGGGATCCTCTGGTTCGGGTGGTTCGGCTTCAACGCCGGGGCCGCGGCCGACGGCGCGCAGGCGGGCCTCATCTGGATCAACACGCTCGTGGCCCCCGGTGCCGCGATGCTCTCGTGGCTCGTGGTCGAGCGGTTCCGCGACGGTCACGCGACCACCCTGGGCGCGGCCTCGGGGGTCGTGGCCGGGCTCGTGGCCGTCACGCCCGCGTGCGCGAACATCACGCCTGCGTGGGCCATCGTGCTCGGTGCCTGCGCCGGGGTGGCCTCCGCCTTCGCCGTCGGGCTCAAGTACCGCCTCGGCTACGACGACTCACTCGACGTCGTCGGCGTGCACCTCGTCTCCGGCATCGTGGGAACCGTGGCGCTCGGGTTCATCGCGTCCCCGGCGATCGGACGCGCGGGCCTGTTCTACGGCGGCGGCCCCGGTCTCCTCGCCGCACAGGTCGTCACGGTGCTCGTGACCGTCGTCTTCGGCGGGCTCGTGACGTGGGCCATCGCCGCGCTCGTCGACCGAACGATCGGCTTCCGGGTCGACGAGAGGTCCGAGGTGCAGGGGATCGACCTGGGCGAACACGCCGAGACCGCCTACTCCTTCGCCTCGGGCACCTCGGGCCAGTTCTCGGTCCGCGGCTGAGCGGCCCCCGGCCCATCGACCTCGACCATCAGCTCCGGACCTGAGGAGAACACCATGAAGCTCATCACCGCCGTCATCCGCCCCGAGTGCTTCCCGCAGACCAAGGAGGCGCTCGAGGACTTCGGCATCCACGGCATGACGATCTCGGACGCCGCCGGCTACGGCGCCCAGCACGGACATCGGGAGGACTACCACGGTCACCGCGAGGTGTACCGGGGCGCCTCCTACACGGTGGCCCTGCTGCAGAAGATCCGGGTGGAGATCCTCGCCGAGGACTCCCAGACGCCCCGGATCGTGCAGGTCATCGTCGACGCCGCCCGCACCGAGGTTCCCGGGGACGGCAAGGTCTGGGTGCTGCCGGTCGAGGAGGCCGTCCGGGTCCGCACCGGGGAACGCGACGACGCGGCCCTGACCTGACCGGACACGACCGTCGCCCCGCCGCGACGGGGACCGCCCGGCACGGTCAGGGGGTCAGGTCCAGTTCGACGGGCTCGGACGCCGCACCGGCGGGCTCCTCGGCGACCGCGCCGGCCGGCCCCGCCTCATCCGCCGTGTCGAGCATGTCGAGTGCGTCGGTGCCGTCGTCGAAGAACCGCCGGAAGGCGAGGTCGATCACCCAGCCGATGCTCACCCCGAGCACGACGCCCGCTCCGATCGCGATGAGCGGATGCTCGTCGAGCACCGCGCCGGCGCTCAGTCCCAGCGCCATGGAGTAGCCGGCCCACATCACGGCGGCCACCCCCGAGACGAGGACGAACCGGCGGTAGGGGTAGCCCACCGCACCGGCGGTCATGTTCACTGCGACGCGCCCGATCGGAACATAGCGGGCGGCGAGGATGAAGACGACTCCGCGGCGGGCCAGCGCCCGCTCGGCCCACGCCAACATCTTCGCTCCCCTGGGGCGCTGGAAGACGCCGAAGCGGTGCACCGGCAGCTTCGAGCCGATGAGGTAGGCGAGGTTGTCCCCCGCGAAGGCACCGAGCGCGGCCACGAGGACGATCCATCCGAGGGCCGGGCCCTCATGGGTGACCGAGAGGCTCGCGAGAGCGATGACCACGGACTCACTCGGAATCGGCGGGAAGACCCCATCGATCAGCGTGCACACGAACAGGACGGGCAGCACCCAGGCGGACGCCGCCGTGGCCAGCACGATCTCGGTCACCGCGTCGAACATGTCATCTCCTCGCGTCCTGCGAACACGGTAGATCATGGGATGGGTGCACGGAATCAGGGATCACCCGGATTCTTCCTGGGGGAAACCCTCCGGGTCGGATCACCGGTCGGATCACCGGTCGGATCACCGGTCGGACCGCGGGCGGGCCACCGGCCGGCCTCAGGAGCGACCCGCCCAGCCGTCCAGAAAGCGCTCCGCGGGGATCGCCCCGGCGCCCCAGGGCGTGAGCGCCCAGACGAGCAGGTACAACCCGAAGCCGAAGACCGGCAGCAGGAAGAGCACGAGCACGGCCACGCGGATCCAGAGCACGTTGACCCCGGTCGCCGCGGCGATGCCCCCGCAGATGCCACCGAGGATGCGCGCGGGGCCACGGCGGAATCCGGTGCTACGGATCATGCGGAATACGGCGTCCATGCCCATACCGTACGCGGCGCGAGACCGCGCGTCACCTCGATTCCGCGCCACCAAGGCCGCCGAGTCCACTCAGGCCACTGAGGCCACCGAGGTCGGGGCACTCCTGTGAACGGCTCAGTCGCCGCGACGGATCCGGGCCGCGTAGGCGTGAGCCGGAAGATCCTCGGCCTCGGCGAGGACGCTCAGCGCGTCGGTCACCTCGGCGAGCGCGTCGGCGGTGTAGTCGACCACCTGCACGGACTTGAGGAATGCCTGCACTCCGAGCCCGGAGGCGAATCGGGCGGTGCCGCCCGTGGGCAGCACGTGGTTCGAGCCCGCGATGTAGTCGCCCAGCGGCACGGGCGAGTACGGCCCGACGAAGATGGCGCCCGCGTTGCTGATCCGGGCCGCGAGCGCGGAGGCGTCGGCCGTCTGGATCTCGAGGTGCTCGGCGGCATAGGCGTCGACGACGGCCACGCCGGCCTCGAGATCGTCGACGAGGACGATCGCGGACTGCGGGCCCCCGAGCGCCGTGGCGATCCGGTCGCTGTGCTTGGCGAGGGTGACCTGGTGCTCGAGCGCCTCCCGCACGGCGTCCGCGAGCTCGGTCGACGCGGTCACGAGCACGGAGGCGGCGGCCGGGTCGTGTTCGGCCTGGGAGATGAGGTCGGCCGCCACCCACGTCGGGTCGGCCGTGTCGTCGGCGAGGATGCCGATCTCGGTCGTGCCGGCCTCCGAGTCGATCCCGATGACGCCGAGCACGGCGCGCTTGGCGGCGGCGACGTAGATGTTGCCGGGACCGGTGACCACATCGACGGGCGGGCAGGAGTTGCCCGGGTCGGGTGCGCCGTCCGTTCGCGAATCCACGCCGTAGGCGAACATCCCCACGGCCTGGGCGCCGCCCACGGCATAGACCTCCTCGATGCCCATGAGCGCGCACGCGGCGAGCACCGTGGCGTTCGGCAGGCCGCCGTTGTCCTTCTGCGGAGGCGAGGCGAGCGCGATGGAGCGGGTGCCGGCGACCTGGGCCGCGACGGCGTTCATGATGACCGACGACGGGTACGCGGCGAGCCCGCCGGGCACGTAGAGTCCGACGCGCCGCACGGGAATCCAGCGCTGGTGCACGAGTGCGCCGGGGCCGAGCTCGGTCGTGGCCGGCTGGGGCAGCTGGGCCGTGTGCGCGGCGCGGGCACGGCGGATCGCCTCCACGATCGCCGCGCGCAGGTCGGCCGGGAGGGCCGCCTCGGCCGCGGCGATCGCCTCGGCGGGCACGCGCAACCGGGCGGGGCGGACACCGTCGAACTGTTCGGCCAGGTCGCCGAGCGCCGCGGCGCCCTCGGTGCGCACGCGCTGCAGGATCGGGCGCACCCGCTCGAGAGCGACGTCGATGTCCACCTCGGCCCGGGGCAACCTGCTCTCCAGGTCTGCCGCGTCGAGGTGCTGGCCACGAAGATCGATCGTGCGTATCACGGGACCCATCCTACGGTCGGTCGTCGCCGCCCGGCCGGGTTGCCCACACCTCGGTCACCGTGCACGCGCGCCCATCCCGCTTCGCGCTAAGGACGCAGCGGACGCTCCTCGATTCGCCTCGGCTGCCGGAGCAGGCGGGCGTCGTCCTACGTCGCGCGTGCGACGCGGGTCAGGCCATCCCGACCGTGAGGAGGAAGGTCGCGTCGGTCTCGGCGACGACGCTGTAGGGCTCGCCGGGAACGATGAGGTACCCCCATTCGCGGGCGGACCAGCGATCGTCTCCCGACTCCAGCCAGAGGCGGCCCGAGATCACGAGCAGCGTCACCTCGTGTGGGCTGGCGGTCTCCGCGAGGGTCACGCCGGCGCGCATCGCGACGACGGTCTGGCGCATCCGCTTCTCGTGGCCACCGAGGACCGTGTCGGCGGCGCGACCGCTCGGGGCACGACTCGCCTTGTCGGCGAGCTCGCGGGCCTTGGCTAGCAGGCTCAGCTTGTTGACCATGGTCGTCTCCTCCGGGGTCCTGGCCCTCACGCTATCGCTCCGCGGGCGGGCGGGGCGACGTATCGGCTCACCCTCGCGTGTCAGAAGCTCACCCCGGCCGAGTTGAGCCAGAGTCCGATGCCGTAGGTGGCCACCAGGGCGAGGGCGCCGCCAGCGACCACTCGCAGCGCGGCTCGGCGGGTGTTCGCGTGGCCGATCCAGGCGGCGACCCAGCCGGTCAGCGCCAGCGCGAGCAACACGGCGACGAACGTGACCGGGACCCGTGCCGGCGCGGGTGGCAGCATGACCGCCACCATAGGCAGGAGGGAGCCGGCGAGGAAGGCGATCGCCGAGGCGAGCGCGGCGTGCCACGGGCTGACGACCTCGTCCTCCTCGATCCCGAGGGCCCGCTGCGAATCGGTCTGGGAGGAGACCGAGACGTACTCCCCCAGCGCCATCGAGATCGCCCCGCCGATGACGGCGGCGAGCCCGGCGATGAGGATGGGCGTGCTGTCGGTGGTCACGCCGGCCACGCCGACGACCACGGCGGCGACCGAGACGATGCCGTCGTTCGCCCCGAGGACGCCGGCGCGCAGCCAATTGAGCCGGCCGGCCAATTCGCCGGCGCTCGTTCCCGAATCCTGCACTCTGATGCTCATGAATCAATCGAAGCACTGGAAATGAATTCCCGCCAGCAAGGTGAGGCTCACCTTCAATGAGGTGAGGCAATCCTAATCTTCATGAGAGCCAGCTGACATAACTGCGTCCGAACCAAATAGCCCACACGAGCGAAACGCTATCGATCACGCAAGGCCGCTCATGCGAATATGTTTCGCGGCTCCGATTGCAGGCCCACGTACGATGGCCTGATTTGCCGCATGCGCAATCTACCGGAATCGAAGGTGCGCCCCTCCCAGAACGCGCTGTCCATGCTCCATCGAGTCTCGTTCTCAAGCATAGCGCTCACGGCGTCCAATTGATTCCCTAGGCCACCTTCGCCGATTGCGCAGCCCTCACCCTTCCATCGGCTCCCTTCGGCGGCAGTGTACGGGATCGGGCGCAGCTTGATTGTCGCCCCGAACACGGTTCTCCCCACGAGGGAAGCAGATGGGTCGTCCTCGCTGGGTGAGGATAGCTCAAAAAAGATCGGCATTCCCTCCATTGGAGGCACTATCGGCACCCATTTGGCTTGCCTACCCCAGAGCACGATATCCTTTCCACTAGCAGAAATTTGAGAACCATCGGCCGACGCCATGATTCCACATTTCTTTACGTCGACGTCTTCGATGTAACAGACAACGTGAGCTCGCTTGTCTGCTCCTACATAAATGAGCGGCCACCCCTTGACGCATGAAGACAATACTTGAAAGTTGCCATGCGTCTTCCCTGCAGCATCAACCGTGATACGCAGCGGGCACTCGGTCAGGAGTGGAGTCGGCTGTATTTTTACATATCGTAGATCCATCCCTTTGTACGGGCGCATCCATTCGGTCCCACTCACCGACTTCTCTACCGAGCCACCGCGAGGACCGTTCACCATGACCCCCAGACCGAGTTCGGCACGCCGGAGAATTCCAATACGATCCCACTCTCGATAGATCGTTTCCGCATCGGAGCTGAGCTCACTGAGTCTCACATTCATCTCGTCGGCAATCCTAGGCCGAGGGGATTCCTCCACCACGTCAGTTGCCATAACACGAGCAATGCTGACCGCTCCTCGTTCGAAGTCATTCGCCAGATCAGCGAACGAAATGCGGTCGGTCATCGGCTCGATCGACAGGTTCGGATTGCGAGCGAACCGACGGTAGAGACGGGACAGGGTGATAAAGTCATTTTGCATCCTCCTCAACCTAATCAAATCCAACTCTCGAGCGTCGGGTGGAATCTCGTTCGAGTGTCCACTCACCACCCATGGAAAGATCTGGCTCCAGCTCGCCACCCAGACCCCCATCGGCTGGTATCCGGCAGGTGTCATCGACGGCTCCTCAGCGGAGGCCTGCTTCTCCGGCACCTCGTCGTGGGGAACCCGGGGCGATTGGACGCCAGAGTTGGTCACTCCAGCCGAAAACAAATTCCCAAACAAAGACGAATCCGTGTCGGTGGCATCTTTAAGAGAAGCGTTGCTATTCGGCTTCCTACTGTCCTCCAAGAATTTCCGCAGGTCATCCTTTCCACCATCGCGCTTGTATGCGTCGTACGCAGAGGCCTGGGCGAGCGCCTCCAGTCCCTGGAGGTCTTTGATCTGTCCGATCTGTTCCGAGACACTCTTCGGTTTCTCAGGTGCACGATAGGCGGCCGTCTTGGGCGGATCCACCGGGGCCATCAACGTGGGACTCACCATGGGCGACTGTCCGAGCGAATCCAGACCCGCTGCCGCCTGCTTCGTCAGGTCGTCGTACCATTTGCTGGCCACGGGCGCGACGCAGGCGCCACTGCTCGAGACCCTCACAGATGCTGTTGCGGTCTCGTCCAACTGCTGCCGGCTACCGCCATAGGCCGCAGACACGCTGACGTCACCGCCCATACCTGCGTAGGTGAACTCGCCGGACCCGCCGTACACCCACTGGCCGGACTCCGACTTCAGCTTGAAGTCCAACGTCGCCTCCGCGAGCCCGCCCCAAAGGACGCCGACGATGACACCGCTGCCATGTGCGTGCAGGAAGGCTCTCGATGCGGCGGCCCACGTCGCGATCTTCGCCTCCCTGTCGGTGTCATCCCCGCCGAGGACGCCCACCTCGCCGGTGCAGTCCTTGGCGCCGTCATCGACTTCCGCATCGCGGGACATGACCGCGTTGTATTTCTGCAGTACATCGAAGATGTCCGCCTTGACCGAGTCCTTGAGCGCCCCGATGAAGCTCGCCACGTCGAGGTCGTCGAAGTTGACATACTCCACGCCTGCGACCTTTGTGCACCGAAGGGTGATCGACAGGGACCTGCTGCGGTTGATGTCCGTGTGGCCGACGTAGGCGCTCAGTGCGCCGGAGACCTTCGATAGTCCGCCGATGCCATAGCTGCCGGAGATGCTGAGCGATCCCTGGTTCATGCTGTCGGTGTAGACGTATCCGCTGTTTCCGGACATGGTGAGCCGCATCGACTCCTGCGGGATCAGTTTCGTGATCCCGGGCTTGAGTGCGGTCGTGCCGAATTTTCCAAGCGACCCGAAAACGGTTGAACCGATCTCCAGCCCGAAGAGGGGGTTGGAGATCGCGTCTTCGGTTCCGCTCGCAGCTTCATTGCCCATCCCGTCAAGCTACACCCTGGTGGGTTCGCGCGGAAGAGCAAATCTCGGCGCTCTCGAAGAAGGCGGCCGCACACTCATCAGTTGAGGCAATTCGGACCGAGCAGGGCCTTGAGCTCCCCGAAGAGTGCGGCATTGCGCTCGACCCGCAACCCGTCGTCCAGACGCATGATCGTGGCCTTGTCTCCCGCGGTGAGCCACAGCTGAACCTCGGATCCGCCCGGGTGGGTGGTGAGGACCCCGCGCAGCCGCTCGACCATCGGCTCGGTGCACCGGATGGTCGGCATGGTCAGCCGCACCGGCGCGTGGTCGCCGGCGATGACGTCGGGCACGGTCACCTCGACCGCGTGCAGGCCCATCTCCTCGTCCCGGCGGCGGACCCGGCCCTTGATGATGATGACCGTGTCCTGGGCCAGGGCGGTCGTATACGCGAGGTACGTCTCCCCGAAGAACATGATCTCGATGCTTCCGGTCATGTCCTCGACCGTGACGATCGCGAACGGGCGCCCGGCCTTGGAGCTGCGCCGGTCGACCGCCGTGATGAGCCCCGCGACGCTCACCTGGGAGCCGTCCGGGCGCGACTCGTCCTCGTTCAGCGTCGCGATCGAGCAGTCGGCGGCCTGCTCGAGCACGTGATCGATGCCCGCGAGCGGGTGATCCGAGACGTACAGGCCGAGCATCTCCCGCTCGAAAGTGAGCTTCTGCTTCTTCTCCCACTCAGGCAGGTCGGGCACCTCGACGGCGAAGGTCGCGCCCTCGTCCGGGCCGTCGAGGGAGGCGAACAGGTCGAACTGCCCCTCGGCCTCCTTGCGCTTGACGCCGACGATCGCGTCGATCGCCTGCTCGTAGATCATGAGCAGCGACCGGCGGGTGTGGCCGAGGGAATCGAAGGCGCCGGCCTTGATGAGCGATTCGATCGTGCGCTTGTTGCACACCTGGGCCGGGACCTTCTCGAGGAAGTCGCTGAAGGAGGTGAAGGCGCCCTTCTCCTCGCGCGCCGCGATGATTCCGGCCACGACGTTCTCGCCGACGTTGCGCACGGCCGCCATCCCGAATCGGATATCCGCCCCGACGGCGGTGAACATTCCCACGGAGTCATTGACGTCGGGCGGCAGCACCGTGATACGCATGTGCCGGCACTCGTTGAGGTAGAGCGCCGACTTGTCCTTGTCGACCCTGGTCGAGGTGAGGAGCGCGGCCATGTACTCGACCGGGTAGTTCGCCTTGAGGTAGGCGGTCCAATAGGAGACCACGCCGTAGGCCGCGGAGTGGGCCTTGTTGAATGCGTAGTCGGAGAACGGCACGAGCACGTCCCACAGCGCCTGGATGGCGGCGTCGGTGTAGCCGTTCGCGCGCATTCCGCCCGAGAATGGAATGTACTCGGCGTCGAGCACCTCCTTCTTCTTCTTTCCCATCGCGCGGCGGAGCAGGTCGGCCTGCCCGAGCGTGTACCCGGCGAGCTTCTGGGCGATCTCCATGACCTGCTCCTGATACACGATCAGGCCGTAGGTGGTGCCGAGAATGTCGTCGAGCGGGCCCGCGAGGCCCGGATGCAGCGGGGTGATCGGCTGCAGGCCGTTCTTGCGCAGGGCGTAGTTCGTGTGGGAGTTCGCGCCCATCGGGCCCGGGCGGTAGAGCGCGCCGACCGCCGAGATGTCCTCGAAGTTGTCGGGGCGCATCTGCCGCAGCAGGGTGCGCATGCCGCCGCCGTCGAGTTGGAACACCCCGAGGGTCTCACCGCGCGAGAGCAGGGCGTAGGTGTCGCGGTCGTCGAGGGCCACGTCCTCGATGACGACGGGCTCCTTGCCGTTGAGGCGGATGTTCTCCAGGGCGTCGTCGAGGATCGTCAGGTTCCGCAGGCCGAGGAAGTCCATCTTGACCAGCCCGAGATCCTCCCCGGCGGGGAAGTCGATCTGGGTGATCACGGCCCCGTCCTGGGGGCGGCGCATGATCGGGATGATGTCGATGAGCGGTTCGGAGGCGATGATCACCCCGGCCGCGTGCACCCCCCACTGCCGCTTGAGGTTCTCGAGCCCCTTGGCCGTGTCGAAGACGCGGGCGGCGTCGGGGTCGGTGGAGATGAGCTCGCGGAAGTCCCCGGCCTCGGCGTAGCGCTTGTCCTCCGGGTCGTGGGTCCCGCTCAGGGTGATGTCCTTGCCCATGACCGCGGCCGGCAGCGCCTTGGTCAGCCGCTCCCCCATCGAGAACTCGTAGCCGAGCACGCGCGCGGAGTCCTTGAGCGCCTGCTTGGCCTTGATCGTGCCGTAGGTGACGATGTAGGAGACCTGCTCCTCGCCGTAACGCTCCGAGACGTATTTGATCACCTCGCCGCGGCGACGCTCATCGAAGTCGATGTCGAAGTCGGGAAGGCTCATCCGCTCGGGATTGAGGAAGCGCTCGAAGATGAGCCCGTGCTGAAGCGGGTCGAGGTCGGTGATGCCCATGGCGTACGCCGCCATCGACCCGGCCCCCGAACCACGCCCCGGCCCCACCCGGATCCCGTTGTCCTTGGCCCAGTTGATGAAGTCCGCAACCACGAGGTAGTAGCCGGCGTACCCCTTGGACGTGATGACCTCGATCTCGTACCGCGCCTGCTTGTCCACGTCGTCGGGCACGGCGCCGGCGTAGCGGCGGTGCAGGCCGACCTCGACCGCCTTGACGAAGGTGGAGATCTCGTCCTCCCCCTCGGGCACCGGGTAGTGCGGCATGTAGCGCCCGACCTCCTCGGTGAAGGAGACGTCGCAGCGCTCGGCCACGAGCAGGGTGTTGTCGCACGCCTGGGGGTGATCGGGGAAGATCGAGCGCATCTCCGCGGCGCTCTTGAGGTAGTAGCCCTGCCCGGAGAACGCGAACCGCTTCCCACCCTGGTCGTAGGTGGGCTCCATGAGGGTGGAGGCCGACTGCACGCACAGCAACGCCTCGTGGGAGTGGGCGTCCTCGGCGCGGGTGTAGTGCAGGTCGTTCGTGGCGAGCAGCGGCGCGTCGAGCTCCGTCGCGAGTTCGAGCAGCTCGCTGATCGTGCGCCGCTCGATGTCGGCGCCGTGGTCCATGATCTCGATGAAGAAGTTGTCCTTGCCGAGGATGTCCTGCATCTCACCGGCGGCCCGGCGGGCGGCCTCGCGCTGCCCGAGCCGCAGCTTGACCTGCACCTCCCCCGACGCACAGCCGCTCGTGCCGATGAGCCCACCGGAGTAGCGCTGCAGCAGATCGCGGTCGATGCGCGGCCACTTGCCCAGTTGGCCCTCGAGCGAGGCGAGGGAACTCATCCGGAACAGGTTGTGCATGCCCGCGGTGTTCTCCGCGAGCAGGGTCATGTGGGTGTAGGCGCCGCTGCCGGAGACGTCGTCGCCGCGCTGGGACTCCTCCCCCCAGCGGACCCGGGTCTTGTCGAAGCGGCTCGTGCCGGGGGTGACGTAGGCCTCGACGCCGATGATCGGCTTGATGTCGTGCTTGCGTGCGGTGCGCCAGAAGTCGTACGCGCCGAACAGGTAGCCGTGGTCGGTCATGGCCAGCGAGGTCTGCCCGAGCCGCTGCGCCTCGGCGAACAGGTCGTCGAGGCGAGCTGCGCCGTCCAACATGGAGTATTCGGTGTGGACGTGCAGGTGGACGAAATCAGCCGACGACATGCCCTCGATTCTAAGCCGCCTCGACGGGCCCGGCCGGCGGTGTCATCCGGGCTCGGGTGCGGAGGGGTTGCGGATGCCCGCGTAGGAGGCGAGGCCGCCGAGGGCGAGCAGCACCGCGACGACGACGGCGACGCGGTGGAACCCGCCGAGGTCGAGCACGCCGCCGGTGATCGGTCCGAGGGCCGCCACGGCGAGCAGCCCGGCCACGCGGGCGATGGCGTTGTTGATCGCCGAGGCGATCCCCGCGCGCGCGGGTTCGATCGACCCGAGCACCGCCGAGGTGAGCGGCGCGACCGTCAACGTCAATCCGATCCCGAACACGACCACCGAGGGCAGCACCTGCGTCCACAGGTCGAAGGAGTCCGCGACCCGCAGCAGCCCGAGCGCGCCGGCGGCCATGACGATCGGCCCGGCGGTCATGAACGCCCGCGGGCCGACGCGCCCCGCCCGGTCCCCGACCCGGGAGCTGCCGAGGATCATGAGGATCGTCGGCGGGAGCAGCACCAACCCGGCGACCGTGGCCGGCATGCCGGCGCCCTGTTGGAGGTACACCGCCACGACGAGCCCGTAGAGGCCGAGCGCGGCGTACACGAACGTGGTGGCGAGGTTCCCGTGGGAGAAGTTGCGCACCCGGAACAGCGTGAGCGGCATCATCGGCTGCGCCAGCCGCCGTTGTCGCGCGAGGAACACGCCCAGGCAGATCGCTCCGACGATGAACGGTCCCCAGATCGTCGCCGCCGACCACCCGAGCCGGCCCTGTTCGATGAGTGCGAACACCACCCCGCTCAGGCCGATCGTGCACAGGGCGGCGCTGGGCCAGTCGACCCGCGCCGCGGGATCGCGCCGATCGCGCCGGCCCGTGCGGGCGAGCCGGTGGAGCAGTCCGAGCGTGATCGCGATCGGCACGACGTTGATGAGGAACACGAGTCGCCAGGACGCCAGGTCCACGAGGGCGCCGCCGAGCACCGGGCCGACGACCATCGCCGTCGTGGTCGCGCCGGTCCAGGTGCCGATCGCGCGGCTCTGGGCGCGGCCGCCGAACGTCGAGGTGATCAGGGCGAGCGAACTCGGCACGAGCATGGCCCCGGCGATGCCCTGGGCGCCGCGGGCGAGGATCATCGTGAGCGCGGTCGGGGCGAGCCCCACGGCCACGGACGTGAGGCCGAAGCCGATGAGCCCGACCCGGATCACGACGATGCGCCCGAACACGTCGCTGAGGGAGCCGGCCACGAGGATGAGCGCGCCGAGCGTGATGAGATAGGCGTCGACGACCCACTGCTGGGTCACGAGCCCGCCGCCCAGTTCGTTCTCGATGGCGGGCAGGGCCACGTTGACGACCGTGCCGTCGAGGAACGCGACGAACGAGGCGAGGATCGCGATCCACAGCACGAGCCGGCCCTCGCGGGAGAGCGGCGGGCGGGCCGGCGGGAGGGTCATCGCGTGCCGGATGTGGCGGGGGCCGTCATCGGGCCGGTTCGGGCGCCTCGTCCGGGGCCGCCACCTCCCGGGCCTGCTCGGACTCCTCCGTCGCCGGGGTGGCCCCGCGTTCGGGGGTGTCGTCGCCGTCCGGGTCCCCGCGATCCCCGGCCCGGGCCTGGCGCCAGCCGTCGCCGATCCGGCCGGCGAGCCGGGCCCAGGTCACATCCCGCACGAAGATCGCATCGATCGCGATCATCGCGAGCGAGAACCACGGCAGCCCCATAAGCACGGCGATGCCGATGTGGAAGCCGCAGATCCCGAAGAGCGCGATGATCCGGGTCGGCCGGCGCATGAGCATCATCGGGAACGACATCTGCAGGATGATCGAGGTCCACGAGATCACGGCGACCATCGGGCCCCACGTGGTGAACAGGTCGCTCAGCTCGGGCCACGGTCCGAACCGTTGCGTCTGCAGCGGGTTGTAGATCGCGTAGCCGTGCTGCCACGCGGCCCCGCCCGCCTTGTACAGCGCGCCGGAGGCGTAGACGAAGCACACGTGGGTCGCCACGGCGACGAGGGCGAGGTTGTGGAGCGTGTTCGTGAGCCAGGCCGGGGCGAACTCCCCGCCGTGCCAGGCGCGCTTCCACCAGGGGCCGCGGAGCGCCTGCCCTCGCCCGCGCCGGCGCGCGTCGAGGGACCAGCGCCCGGCGGTGTCGGCGAACAGGAGCGCGAGGAGCGTGATGCGGTACATGTTGTCGCCCTGGTCGCCGAGCGCGTCGTTCACCTCGATGAACGAGACCCACCCGACGAAGAAGATCGGCAGGACGATCTTCGTGCGCCACCCGAGGATCACGAGCACGGCGAGGGCGCCGAGCACGAGGCAGGCGAGCGTGAACCACCCGTCGTGCAGCGCGAGCCGGTGGAAGAGGCTGAAGATCCAGATCTGCGGGAAGTCGCTCACCGGCTGCGCGGCCTCACCGTTCCACGCCGACCCGCTGCCGAAGGCGTAGTAGCGGGTGCGGAAGTTCGTGATGAGCAGCCCGAGTCCGGTGAGCCCGAGCAGGATCCGCGTGATCGCGAGTCCGTACCGGGCGTGCCGGGCGTCGACGAGCCAGTACTCGATCCGCTCGATCCCGCGATCGAGCCCGCGGCCGAGGACACCGAACAGTTCGCTCAGGAGGGTGCCGGCCAGTGATCCGGCGGCGGTGAGCGGGCCGCGGCGCGTGGACGACGGCGCCTCGCCCCGGTCTGCCTGCTCGGGCGCCGTAGCGCCCTCCTGCGGGCCGGCGTCGCGTGTCGTGTCGGTCATCGGCCGGACTCCTCCACTCCGGTGAGGAAGATCTCGGCGAAGTTCTCCCGGGACTGTCCGGGCTCCTCGACCAGGCCGCGCCAGCCGATGGGCACGGCCTGCACGCCGGGCCGCTCGGCCTCGGGATCGTTCCGCTTCTCGTAGGGGACGACGTTCTGCCGGCTCACGCTGAACTGAACCTGGGTCACGTCCTCGCCCCACATCGCGTAGGCCACCTGCGTGGAGTAGGCCGACGCGAGCCGGTCGGCCTTCATGTAGCGGGTGACGCCGTCGTCGTCGTAGGCGCGCAGCGCGGTCTCCATCCGATCGCGCCAGTCGTCGCCGTCGTAATACCCGAGGGCCACGACGTCCTTCTGGTCCTTGTCGAGCTTGTCGAAGGCACCCTTGACCCGGGAGGCGACGTCGTTCGCCGACATCGCCGCCCGGGGCGGGAACAGGTTGTGCATGTGCATGGTCAGCTCCGCCGCGGTCGCGTCGACCCACTCGGTCTCGACCGGCTGCCCGTCGGTCTCGACGACGGCACGCACCTGCAGCCGGTAGTCCCCGTTGATCGGGTCGGGGGCGAAGACGCTCCAGCTCTGACCGAACATGGGGATCATGTAGTTGTGCAGCACCTTGCCGGGGATGACGTCCCGCAGCGCGGAGGTGGGCGCGATCCACAGGAACGTCGCGAACACGTGGAACGCGGTGAAGAACACCGCCAGCAGGATGACGACGCGTTTCGCCGTGGTCAGTCCGCTGTGCACCGCCGGGCGCGCGGGCGTCGGGTTCGGGTTCGGGTTCGAATCTTCGTTGGGCTTCATCGCATCTTCTCCACGCGGAACCTTATCCGACCGACAGGGGGCCTGGCTCCGCAGCCGAATGAGGTTCGGCCCCGCATGCTGGATGCGGGGCCGAACCTCATTCATTCACCGATGGGCTCGGATCGTGTCAGCCGCGCTTGCGGTTGGCCACGAGCACGCCCGCCCCGAGCAGGGCCAGGAGCATCGCGCCCAGGATCGCCGGCAGGTTGAGCGTCGACCCGGTGTCGGGCAGCTGCCCGTCGCCGGAGCCGTTCGCCGCCGCGGACGACTGGGCGGACGCGCCCTGCGCGTCGGCCGCAGCACCCTGATCGTCGGCGGTGCCTTCGGTCTCGGCGCTCGCGTTCGCCGAGGCCTCGGCATCGACGTTCGCCGACGCCGCAGCCGCAGCCGAAGCCGACGCATCCGCATTCAGATCCGCGTTCGCATCAGCCGAGGCATCCGCCGACGCCGCCGAGGACGCATCCGCATTCGCGGCAGCCTCCGACGACGCATCCGAGGCAGCCGCGGCATTGACATCCGCAGCAGCCGAGGACGCCGCCGACGCATTCGCATCCGCCTGCGAGGACGCATCCGCATTCGCCGCAGCCTGCGACGACGCAGCAGCCGCCGCATTCGCATCCGAACTCACGTCACTCGAGGCATCCGAGGACGCATCCGCATTCGCAGCCACCGCAGCAGCCGACTCCGCCGAGGCATCCGCCGCAGCCGAGGCCGTCGTGTCCGCATCCGCGGTCGCCGCCGCCTGCGCAGCCGCCTGAGCCGCCGCGTTGGAGTCGTCATCCGCATTCGCCGACGCCGCCGCCGACGCCGACGCATCCGCGTTGGAGACCTGGACGTCGAACGGGGCCTCGACGCTGTCGCTCGAGGCGTCCGGGTAGGTCACCACGACGGGGATCTGCACGGTCGTGCCGGAGTCGTCCTGCGTGGGGGTCCAGGTGATGGCCCCGGTCTCCTCGTCGATCGACGCGCCGGCAGGAGCGTCGTCGCCGAGGGCGTAGGTCGTTCCCGTCGGTGCCTCCGCGGGACCGTCACCGCCGGTGAAGGTGGGCGGGTCGGAGGTGACGGGCGTGTCGACCGTGGCCTCGGTCGTGCCGTAGGCCGGGGTGAGGTCGTCCGCGATGGTGCCCACGACGAACGCGGCGTTCACGTCGTCGGTCGAGTCGTCCGGATAGGTGACCACGACCGGGATGTCGACCGTGCTGTTCGCGTCGCCCGCGCCCGGGGTCCACGTGATCGCGCCGGTCGAGCCGTCGATCTCCGCACCGGCCGGGGCATCCGCCCCGAGCGCGAAGGTCGTGCCCTCGGGAGCCTCAGCCGTCTCACCGTTGCCGTCGGTGAACGTCGGCGGCGCCGTCGTCACCTCGACCCCGGGGAACGCGGCCGTGTCGGCGTACGCCGGCGTGTAGGCCTCCGCCAGGTCGCCGACCTGGAACGGGGCGTCGGCCTCGTCCGAGGAGGCGTCCGGGTAGAGCACCACGACCGGGACCGCGACGGTGCTGCCCGCGTCCGCGATGGCCGGGGTCCACGTCACGGCACCGGTGGCGGCGTCGATCGTCGCGCCGCTCGGCGCGCCCGCGCCCAAGGCGAAGGTCGTGCCGTCCGGGGCGTCCGCGGCGTCACCGGCGTTGTCGGTGAACGTCGGGGGCTCCGAGGTGACCTCGACACCGGGGACGGCGGCCGTGGCCGTGTACGCCGGGGTGAGGGCGTCGGCGATCGAGCCGACCTCGAACGGCGCGGTCGCCTCGTCCGTCGTGGCGTCCGGGTAGGTGACCACGACCGGGATGGAGACGGTGCTGTTCGCATCGCCTGCACCCGGGGTCCAGGTCACGGCACCGGTGCCGGCGTCGATGGCCGCACCGCTCGGCGCGTCCGCGCCCAGGGCGAAGGTCGTGCCGTCCGGGGCGGTTGCGTCGTCACCGGCGTTGTCGGTGAAGGTCGGCACGTCGGAGGTCACGGACTCACCGGGGATGGCGGCCGTGGCCGTGTACGCCGGGGTGAGCGCGTCGGCGATCGAGCCGACCTCGAACGGCGCGGTCGCCTCGTCCGTCGTGGCGTCCGGGTAGGTGACCACGACCGGGATGGAGACGGTGCTGTTCGCCTGGTCGAAGCTCGGGGTCCAGGTGACCGCGCCGGTCGTCTCGTTGACGACGGCTCCCGTGGGCGCCTCGGTCCCGGCGGCGAAGGTCGTGCCCGCCGGGGCGGAGACCTCGTCACCGGCGAGGTCGGTGAACGTCGGCACCTCGGAGGTCGCCGTCTCGCCCGGGATCACCGGGGTCGACTCGTATGCCGGGGTGTAGGCGTCCGAGTCGAGCACGTCGCCGACGTTGAACGCGGCGGTCGCGTCATCGCTCGAGTCGTCCGGGTAGGTGACCACGACCGGGATGTTGACCACGGAGTTCGCGTCGTCCGTGCCCGGGGTCCACGTGATCGCGCCGGTCGAGCCGTCGATCTCCGCGCCGGCCGGTGCACTCGCGCCGAGCGCGAAGGTCGTGCCCGTGGGCGCGTCGATCGTCGCACCGGTCGTGTCGGTGAACGTGGGCTCCTGCGAGGTGGCCTCGACGTTCGGCTGCGCGTCGGTCGGGGCGTATGCCGGAGCGAGCGCGTCCGCGACGGAACCCACCTCGAACGGCGCGTCGACGGCGTCGCTCGAGTCGTCTGCGTAGGTCACCAGGACCGGGATGTCGACCGTGGTGTTCGCGACCTCGATGCCCGGCGTCCAGGTGACGACGCCGGTGGCGCCGTCGATGTCGGCACCGCTCGGTGCGCCCGAGTCGAGTGCGAACGTCGCATCGCTGGGCATGGCCACCGTCGCGCCTGCGGCGTCGGTGAACGTCGGCGCGTCCGAGGTCGCCTGCGCACCCGGCACGGCGGCCGTCGTCGCGTAGGCGGGGTCGTAGGCACCGGCCAGGTCACCCACCGTGAACGGGGCGCCTGCCACGTCGGTCGTGGCGTCCGGGTAGGAGACGACCACGGGAACCGTGACCGTCGTGCCGGCGTCGGAGTCCGCCGGAGTCCAGGTGACCTCACCCGTGGCGGGGTCGACGCTCGCGCCGGTCGGAGCGTCCGGGCCGATGGCGTAGGAGGTTCCGGTCGGGGCGGTCGTCGCGGCGCCGCCGGCGTCGGTGAACGTCGGCGCGGCCGAGGTCGCGGGCTGGTTCGGCACCGCGTCCGTGGCCGCATACGCCGGCTCGTAGCTGTCGGCGTCGGCCGGGGCCTCGACCACGAAGTCGACGCTCGCCGTGGAGGTGGCGCCGTCGAAGTCCTGCGCTGCCGTGGCGGTGTGGTCTCCGGCGCCGAGGTCGGTCACCGTGACCGACCAGGTGTCGTCGCCGGCGACCGTGGTCGCCTGCTCGTCGGCTCCGACTGTCACGGTGACGTCCGCGCCGACCTCGCCGGTGCCGCTGACGGTGACGTCGGCGCCGGTCTCACCCGGTGCGATCGTGAATGCCTGGCCGGCGGTGGGGGCCGTGATCGTCACGTCCGCCACGGGCGCGAGCGCGGTCGTGTGGACGCTGGAGGAGGCCAGGTCGAGCGTGACGCCGCCGAGGGCTCCGGGCAGGAGTGCGATCGAGAGCGCGCGCACCGTGAAGGAGTCGGCTCCGAGGTCGCCCTCCTGGGCGGGGTCGAGTTCGGTCGGCTGGGCATTGACCGTGAGGGTGACGATCTGCTCGAGCACCTGGTCGAGCGGGGCGAGCACGGTGAGGACGCCGGAGACGGCGCCGCCGACCGTGTCCCCGAGTCCGCCGACGGCGGTGTCGAGGACGCCCTCGAGGGCGCCTCCGACGGTGGACAGGAGCGTGGTGACCGTGCCTTCGAGCGCGGTCTCCAGCAGGCTCGGGCTCAGGTCCGCGCAAACGAGCCCCCCGATCAGGCAGACCTCGACGCTGGTCGTGACGTCGACGACCGGCTCGGCGCTGCCATCGAGGCCGAGGAAGTCACCGACGGTCCCCCCGATGGAGATGCCGACGTCGCCGGCGATCGTGATCAGGGCGAGGTTGCCACCCACGGTCGGATTGAGCGTGATCGTGAGGTCGATGCCGGCGACCGCGTCGCGGATCGCGGCGTCGAGATTGTCGGTCAGGTCGCCGAGCGCGTTCGCGATCGCGGTGGTGATCCGGTCGATCTCACCGGTCTGGAGGATATTCGTGTTCGGGTCGAGGCTGTTGAGGCCGTCGGCGTGCAGTGCCGCGAGGTTCACCGTGATCGTGCCGGTGCTCAGATCGATTCCGACGATGCCGTCGGCATCCGTCAGTGCCTGTCCGAGCACGTCGTCGACGACGGATCCGAGGTCGACGGTCGCATTGAGGTCGGGCGAACCGAGATCGACGCTCACCTTCGCGATGCCGAGATCGATCGAAATCGGTGCCAGCGTGAGTGCGTCGAGGGCGCCCTGCACGGTGCCGTCCGGGCCGAGCACGCCATTGACGGCGGTCTCGGCACCATCGACGACGGATGTGACCGTGTCGGACAGGCCGGCCACGGCCGGGCTGTGGAGCGTCAGCTCTGCGCCCGCGATCTCGTAGTCGCTCGTCGCCGCGTCCGGAGCCGTCTGGTCGGCGGTCGTGGCGAGGGCACCGAGTCCGATCGACAGGTCGTCGACGACCGTGTCGGTCAGACCGTCGATGCCGAGCTGTCCGAGGAGGGCCGTGAGGTCGACACGGGCCATCATGGCGTCGCCGCTCTCGCCCACGTCGATGGCGCCCTGACCGGTCACCGCGCCGGAGGCCGCGTGGGCCTCCTGGCCGTTCGGGGCCGCGGCGTAGCCGTTGAGCACGCCGAGTCCGGCGCCCACGCCGAGATCGAGGAGCCCCCCATTCGCGCCGTCGTCGATGAGCGGCAGCGAGATCGAGCCGACGTCGACCGCGAGGTTGTCGGCGAGCGCACCGACGTCGACCGAACCGTTGTTCGGGCCCGCATCGCTCGGGTTGCCCGCCTCGGTCGTCACCGCCGCGAGCAGATCATCGAGCAGAGTCACGTCGAGGCTGCTCAGGAGCGACCCGTCGATGAGTCGCGCCTGTGCCTCGCTCTCGTCCCCCGTCGCCGCCGAGGCCGGTGGGAACCCACCCGCAAGACCGATGGCGCCGAGCGAGAGCGCCGCCGCCGAAGCGGTGGCGATCACGGCTGGGCGCCGCCATCTGGACCGCGCAGAATTACGCGGCAATTCACCAAGGTGCTGCATCTCACTCCCCTGAGATCGATCAATAGGTGTACGAACCCGCGGCATTCGGTGCGACGGATCCCGGCGCGACCCCTTCAGGTAACGCCCAGGTACGGAGTCAGGGTATCCGTTAGACGGGCGCTTACTTCGCCTCGTGATATCGGCCTGATAACAACTACGTCACGGCGAGACTAAAGTAGCTATCAAACCATGCCTTAAGTGCCATCATCATCGTTCGATCGCGACCTACGAATGAACATCGGCCGACCCTGGCCGAACATTCGATTCGTGGCCGACTATTGCCCGAATTCGACCGATGTCACCCGGTTCGACCCGATCTCGACCTCGAAAGGAGCGCGGCCCGGCGGTCGTCTCAGGAATCGCCCCGACAGACCCTCCAGGCATCGCGGTGCCACATGTCCGCGTCGAGATACCGTTCGTGCGCGAGGCGATAGCCGAGACGCTCGTAGAAACCGAGGGCGCTCTCCTGGGCGGACAACTCCACCCGCACCGCCCGCTCGCCGCCGGTGACACGCCCGTATTCGGCCAGGGCGATCTCCTCGAGTGCGCTCATGAGGCGCCTGCCCAGCCGCCTCCCCCGCAGCCCGGAGACCACGGCGACCCGGCCGATGTGCACGACCGGTAGCCCCTCGCCCCGTTCCCCCGGCGGGGCGTCCTGCTCGGCGGGCCCGGTGCCGCGGCCATCGGCGAGCAGCCGCGCCGTTCCCACCGGCGTGCCCGCGCCGGCGAGCGCGAGCACGTGGACGGTGCCGGGAAGTTCGTCGCGGCCGTCGAGTTCGTCGGCGGCGCTCACGCCCTGTTCGGCGATGAACACCTCGGCCCGCACCGCATGGCACTGCCGGAGCCGGTCGGGGGTGCGAGCCCGCACGATCCGGATCGGCCACTCGCCCGCTGCGGCCGGCGCCACGGTCAGTCCAGGGTCAGTTCGGTCACCGCGACGGGCTCCGAGCCGGGAACGAGGCGCAGGACGTCGAACGGCGTGTGGCAGGCGAGGCGGTCGTGGATGCCGCGGGTCACGAGGCCCTTGGCCGTGCGCACCGCGTCCAGCACGTCCGCCCCCTTGGCGAGCTCGGCCGTGATCGCGGCGGCGAACGTGCAGCCGGCTCCGCTCACGCGCTCGTCGCCGACCTTCGGCGCGGAGAACGCGATCGTCCGTCGGCCGTCGTAGAAGACGTCGACGGCGTCGGCTCCGGGCAGTTCGACGCCGCCCTTGGCCACGACGTAGGCCGGGCCGAGGGCGTGGATGCGGCGGGCCGCCTCGGCGAGCTCCGCCACCGTGGAGATCGACTCCATCCCGGCGAGGGTGCGAGCCTCGAACACGTTCGGGGTGACCACGGTCGCGAGCGGGAGCATGCGGGCCTTGAGGGCGTTGTCCGTGTCGAGCGCGGCACCCGGCTCCTGGCCCTTGCAGATGAGCACCGGGTCGAGCACGACGTGCCGCCACTGCCGGCGCCCGAGCGAGTCGGCGACGACGTCGATCGTCGCCGGCGTGCCGAGCATGCCGATCTTGACGACGTCGAGATCGTGGCAGGCCGTGGCCGCCTCGATCTGGTCGGCGATGACCTGCGGGTCGAGCGGAACGAAACGGTGCCCCCAGTCGTTCGCCGGGTCGAACGAGACGATGCACGTGAGCGTGCCCATCCCATACGTGCCGAGCGCCTGAAACGCCTTGAGGTCCGCCTGGATACCGGCTCCGCCGGTGGCCTCGGATCCCGCGATGACATAGGAGAGTGGAGTCACGCGGAACAGTTTACGCCCGCCGCGCGCGCCCACCGCGCAGCCGGCCTGCACCACCGATTCCGCGGCAGGCCGGAAGGCCGACTGGCCGGAAGGCCGACTGGCCGGAAGGACGGGCGCAGGCTCAGGGGTGATCGCGCAGGGCCGCGAGCGCGGCGGCGAGATCCTCGGGGTACTCGCTGCGCACGATCGTCCACTCCCCGCTGCGGGGATGGTGGAACCCCAGGGCCATCGCGTGCAGCCACTGCCGGGTGAGGCCGAGCCGACGGGCCAGGGACGGATCGGCGCCGTAGGTCAGGTCGCCCACGCAGGGGTGACCGATCGCCGAGGTGTGCACACGGATCTGATGGGTGCGCCCGGTCTCGAGGCCGATCTCGAGCAGGCTCGCGCCCCGCACGGCCTCGATCACCTCGTAGTGGGTGACCGACGGCCGCCCGTCGGTCGTGACCGCGAACTTGTAGTCGGCCTTGGGGTGGCGCCCGATCGGGGCGTCGATCGTGCCGATCGACGGGTCCGGCAGCCCCTGCACGAGAGCGTGATAGGTCTTGGTCACGGTGCGTTCCTTGAACGCGCGCTTGAGCACCGAATAGGCGAGGTCGGTCTTGGCGACCATCATCAGGCCCGACGTGCCCGCGTCGAGCCGGTGAACGATGCCCTGACGTTCCGCGGCCCCGGAGGTGGAGATCTGGTAACCCGCCGCGGCGAGGGCCCCGGGAACGGTGGGCCCGGACCACCCGGGGCTCGGATGCGCCGCGACCCCGACGGGCTTGTCGATGACGACGAGGTCCGGGTCGTCGTAGCGGATGAGGAGGCCGGGCACCGGCTCGGGTGGCGGGGGCGCTTGGACGTCGGGGAGCTCCACTGTGATCCACGCGCCGGGCGCGAGCCGGTCGGACTTCCCGGCCGGGACGCCGTCGAGGGCGACCCCACCGGCCTCGGCGAGCTCGGCGGCACGGGTGCGGCTGATCCCCAGGAGCCGGGACAGGGCGGCGTCGACTCGATCCCCCACGAGCCCCTCGGGCACCGGGAGGGAGCGGATCTCAGGCACGGGAATCGTCCGGCCCCTCGGCCGGGGCGGAGCCGACCGACTCAGCAGTATCGGCGGTGGCTGACGGGTCGGCCGTCTCGGCGGATTCTGCCACGCGCGCGGACTCGACCGGGGTGGCTGCCTCGGCGCTGTCGGCGGGCTCTGCTGTGTCGGCTGTGTCCGTCGTGTCCGCTGTGTCGGTCGTGTCGGCTGTGTCGACGTGACCGTCGCGCCGGCCGTCGAAGCCGATCCCCATGAACGTGAGCACACCCATGCCGATCGCGGCGGCCACGATGAAGATGTCGGCGACGTTGCCCACGAAGAAGCCGTTGTAGTTGATGAAGTCGACGACGTACCCGCGGCCGAAGCCCGGCTCACGGAAGAGCCGATCGAACAGGTTCCCGAGGGTGCCGCCGAGGAGGCCGGCCAGCACGAGCGCCCAGGCGCGCGAGCGCAGATTGCGGGCCACGCGCACGATGACCACCGAGACGCCCGCCGCGGCGATCGTGAACACCCAGGTCATCCCCTCGGCGAGGGAGAAGGCCGCGCCGGAGTTGAAGACGAGCTGGAAGCCGAGCAGATCGCCGATCACGGGCCGGTAGCTGCCGGGCTCCAGCGCCGACATCGCCCAGAACTTGCTCGCCTGGTCGGCGATGAAGTACACGAGCGCGAGCCCGACGACGAAGAGCAACGGCACCCGGCGTCGTCCATCGGCCCCGGTCTGCCCGGTCTGCCCGGTCTGCCCGGCCGGCACTCCGGGCTCATCGGGCTCGTCGGGCCGACCAGGCTCATCAGCATCGCCGGACCCCGCGTCCGTTCCCTCGAGCCGCGACCACTTCGGCCTGGCCGCCTCGACGTCGGGGGCCTGCCCGCCGAGATCGACCGCGGGAGAGCTCCCGGGCTCCTCGCGCTCAGGCGTGGGTTCGGCGGGGGTGCGGGAGGTCATGGGTGCCCTTCATGGCAGCCGAACGGCGGACCCACAGGGGATCCGCCGTCCGGTTCGATTCGATCCGAGAATGATCGGTGCGGCGTCAGTAGCGACGCAGGTCGTTCTGGCCCGTCTGGCTGGTCTGACCGAGCGAGGAGGTGCCCGGGCCGCGCCCCTCGACGTCGCTCAGCAGGCCCTCGAGGTAGCTCTTGAGGCGGGCGCGGTAGTCGCGCTCGAAGCCGCGGAGCTCGTCGATCTTGTGCTCGAGCACGTTGCGCTCGGTCTCGAGCTGGCTCATCGTGCGGTTACGGACCTCCTCGGCCTCGCCGACCATCCGCTCGCTCTCGGTGCGCGCCTCGTTGATGAGGCGGTCGGCCTCGGTCTTGCCGTTGGAGACGTACTCGTCGTGGAGGCGCTGGGCGAGCTGCAGCATGCCGGTCGCCGACTCGGGCTCGTTCGCGGCCTCCGCGGGCGCCGACACGGGGGCCGGGGCCGATGCCACCGACGCCGCCGACACGGGCGCCGAGGAGACGATCGCCTCCGGCTGCTCCGGCGGAGAGGACTCCTCCGGCGACGGGGTCGAGCCCGCCGGCTCTCCGGCCGAGGCGGACTGGACCGGGGACTGCCACGACGGCTGGGCGGCCGACTCGGCCGGCGCCTCCGCGCCACCGGCGGCGAGGCGGGCCTTGAGCTCCTCGTTCTCGGCGTAGACCGCGCGCAGGGTGTTGACTACCTCGTCGAGAAAGTCATCGACCTCGTCCTGGTCGTAGCCCTCGCGGAACTTGGTCGGCTGAAACTTCTTGTTGAGGACGTCGTCTGCGGTGAGCAGGGACATGGTCGTCACCTCGGATTTTCGTTCGAGTCTGAGAGCGTGAGTCGGTCGTGCAGGTTCAGGAGACAAATCTAGCCGATGGCGCGGCGCGGTCTCTCCCGATCCGGTGGCGCATCGTCACCGTGCCATCCCGGCCAGGATGTTCAGGAGGATCGAGCAGCCGATGAGGACGATGAGGAAGGCCAGGTCGAGCGCGATCGAGCCGATCCGCAGCGGGGGGATGAGTCGGCGCAGCCCCTTGATCGGCGGGTCGGTCACCGTGTAGACGCCCTCCGCGATGATCAGCACCACGCCGGAGGGCTTCCAATCCCGGGCGAACACCTGGATCCAGTCGAAGACGAGCCGGACGAACAGCGTGATCATGAACAGCAGCACCACCAGGTAGGCGACGCTCAGGAGGATCTGCACACTCAGCTCTGGTTGAAGAAGCGGGCCTGCTGGCCTTCGGGCTGGGACTCCTCGGAGGCGATCTCGACCGTGGCGGGTGAGAGCAGGAACACCTTGTTGGTCACGCGCTCGATCGCGCCGCGCAGTCCGAACACGAGCCCGGCCGAGAAGTCCACGAGCCGCTTGGCATCCGCGTCGCTCATCTCGGTCAGGTTCATGATGACCGGCGTGCCGGACCGGAACGCCTCACCGATGACCTTCGCGTCGTTGTACGTGCGCGGGTGCACCGTGGTGATCCGCCGCAGGCTCGAGCGGGCCGTGGGCAGCGGCGTGATCTCGGCCTGCTCCACGTGACGGTAGTCGTCCTCGTAGTTCGCCTCGTCGATGTAATCCGTCTCCATCACCTCCTGGCGGTCCTGCTCTTCCTGCTGGGCCTCCGAGAGGCCGAGGTACAGCATGGTCTTGCGCAGCGCTCCGGCCATGGTTGCTCCCTTGAGTGGTGGCTGATCGTGTTCCAGACGCTAGACCAGCGGGCCCGACGGAGCGGGCAGCCGGGTCGGCGTGTCGGAGGGAAGCGCGCGACGTCGCTCACTTGAGGAAGTCGGGCACGTCCAGGTCGTCGTCGCTCGAGCGGCGTCGGGGCTCGTCGGCGAAGACGCGTGGCACCTCCATGCTCACCTCGGGGGCCGAGGTGACGGCGGGCGAGGCGCCGGACCCGTTCCACTGGTCCGCGCGCCGGGGCGCCGGCTCCGCGGGCCGCTGGGGCTCCGGCGCGGGCCGCGCGGGCGAGGCGACCGACGGAAGGGGCGCTGCGTCGTCCTCAGGCACCCGGCTGGGCACGGCGGGAACCGCCGGCTGCGCGGCCGGACGCGCGGCGGGCACCTGCTTGCGCGGCGTGGGGCTGCCGGAATCGAAGCCGGCGGCGATGACGGTCACGCGGACCTCGTCGCCGAGGGCGTCGTCGATCACGGCACCGAAGATGATGTTCGCCTCCGGGTGGGCCGCCTCCTGCACGAGGCGAGCGGCCTCGTGGATCTCGAACAGGCCGAGGTCGGAGCCGCCCTGGATGGAGAGCAGCACGCCGTGGGCGCCGTCGATGCTCGCCTCGAGCAGCGGCGAGGAGATCGCCAACTCGGAGGCCTGGACGGCGCGGTCCTCCCCGCGGGCGGAACCGATGCCCATGAGCGCGCTGCCGGCGCCCTGCATGACGGACTTGACGTCGGCGAAGTCGAGGTTGATCAGGCCCGGGGTGGTGATGAGGTCGGTGATGCCCTGAACACCGGAGAGGAGCACCTGGTCGGCCGACTTGAACGCATCGAGCACCGAGACGTTGCGGTCGGAGATCGAGAGCAGGCGGTCGTTCGGGATGACGATGAGCGTGTCGACCTCGGCGCGCAGCGCCTCGATGCCGGAGTCGGCCTGGACGCCGCGGCGGCGCCCCTCGAACGTGAACGGGCGGGTGACCACGCCGATCGTCAGGGCTCCGAGCGAGCGGGCGATCTTCGCCACGACCGGGGCTCCCCCGGTGCCCGTGCCGCCGCCCTCACCGGCGGTGACGAACACCATGTCGGCCCCGCGCAGCACCTCCTCGATGTCCTCGGAGTGGTCCTCGGCGGCCTTCTTGCCCACCTCCGGGTCGGCCCCGGCACCGAGGCCGCGGGTGAGCTCGCGGCCGACGTCGAGCTTGACGTCGGCATCGGACATCAAGAGCGCCTGCGCATCGGTGTTGACGGCGATGAACTCCACGCCCTTCAACCCGACCTCGATCATCCGGTTGACGGCATTGACACCGCCACCGCCGATGCCCACGACTTTGATGACCGCCAGGTAGTTCTGCGGTGCCGCCACGTCGTTCCCTCTCGTCGCCGATCGCAACCTTCAACCTCAGGTAGAGGCTTAAAGTTATGTCATTTTCCTGCACCGATGACCGTAGGTGTGCGGGCCGTCGGGGGCAACGACATTCGCGGGCGTGTTTCGCGGGCGGGTCACCACCGGGCGGAGTTGATCCCCCACACCGGCGTGGTCACGGGTCCGCGCCGGGCCGCACCGGGCCGATCAGGAGGTCGTGGGTGAGAGCGGCTCGGCGACGTTGTAGAC
Organism: Pseudactinotalea sp. HY160; assembly: GCF_009372055.1. Classification (NCBI taxonomy): domain Bacteria; kingdom Bacillati; phylum Actinomycetota; class Actinomycetes; order Micrococcales; family Cellulomonadaceae; genus Pseudactinotalea; species Pseudactinotalea sp. HY160. The sequence continues at coordinate 70,116 of NZ_WHMT01000004.1, forward strand.
CGACGCCTCCACCTGGAGCAGGGTCTCGAGCACGGCGGCCTTGAGGTCGCTCTCCTCGGCGCTGCCCCACTCGACCCTTGCGCCGTCCGCGAGCTCGAGCCGGATCGACTCGGGACCGGTTGCGCTCACGGCGGCCACCTCGACGTCGTCGGCCAGCGAGGCCATGACCGTGAGCGCGGCCTCGACGGTCGGACCGGTAAGGTCACCGATCGGCACCTCGACCACGGGCAGCCCCTCGGGCGCCTCCTCGAGGTGATTGAGCTCCACCCCGTCGGCGTCCACGACGACGTAGGCCCCCTCGTGCTCGACCGCGGCCTCGGGCTTGCGCGCGACGACGTCGACCTCGAGGCCGTGCGGCCATGAGCGGGTGATCGTCGCCTCCTTGACGCCGATGATCGACTCGATCCCGGCGACCATCCCGGCGGTGTCGAGGCGGGCGATCGGCGTGCCGACCGCGGGCGTGACGAAGGCCGCGATCTCCTCGGTCGAGGCCTGCGCGGAGCCACCGGTGATGGCGATCTCCGACTCCTCGAGGGCCAGCCAGGGCGAGAAGCCGACCACCCAGCCGAGGAATCCGAGCACGAGCAGGGCACCCGCGCCGATGCCGACCAGGCGCATGCGCCGGGCCCGGAGCGCGGCGCTGCGTTCGGCGAGCCGGTCGGCCAGCCCCGTGCTCACCGTCGGTGCAGGCCGCGCGGGCGGCCCGGGAAGCTCGACGGGCGGCGTGCGGCGGTTCAGCCGGGCCGGCCGGATCCGCGGCGGGGTCGTGGCCGGGCGGGCGTCCGACTCCGCGATTCCATCGGTCGGCTCCGGCGCGCTGGTCGGGCTGATCGGGCTCCCGGGACTGAGGGGGCTCGCGGTGCCGGCCCGGCCCTCGTCGACGCCGGGCCCCGGCTCGACCTGCCGATCGGCCGGCGGCGACGGGGGCGTCGGCAGGGTCGGTCGTGGCCGCGGGTTCGCCGGCGCGAAGGACGGCGGCGGCTCAGTCATCGTCGCCGTCCCGGCGCGCGCAGGGACGCCACGAGCCGGGGGCCGAGGGCCGTCACGTCGCCGGCGCCGATCGTGAGCACGAGGTCGCCCGGCCGGGCGTCGCGCCGGATCGCGTCGACGGCGTCGTCGAACGAGGCCGCGGGCCGCAGGGCGGGCGCGGCATCGGTGATGAGCGCGGAGGTCACGCCCGGCTGCGGCTCCTCCCGGGCGGGGTAGATCGGCAGCACGAACGCCTCGTCGGCGAGCGCGAGCGCGCCGGCGAACTCCGCGGCGAACGCGGCCGTGCGGGAGAACAGGTGCGGCTGGAACACGGCGAGCACCCGGCCCGGCCCGGCGACCTGCCGGGCCGTGCGCAGAAGCGCGGTGACCTCCGTGGGGTGGTGGGCGTAGTCGTCGATCACGCGGATGCCACCGACCTCGCCCTTGGTCTCGAACCGGCGGGACGTGCCGCCGAAGGTGGCCAGCGCGTCCGCCATCGCCACCGGCGACACCCCGAGCTCCACCCCGGCGCACCAGGCCGCGGCGGCGTTGAGCACGTTGTGCTCCCCGGGCACGGCCAGGTCGAGCCGCAGCGACAGGTCGTCGGTGGTGAGCACCGCGCTCGCGCTCCCGGCCCCGGAGTGCACGTGCTCGAGGCGCACGTCGGCCCCCGGCGAGGTGCCGTACGTGCAGGCGCGGATCCCCCGGGCGGCCGCGAGGGCCGCGAGCGCCGCCGAGCCGATGTCGTCGGCGCAGGCGATGAGCAGCCCGCCGGGAACGATCCGGCCTGCGAACTCCTCGAAGGCGGTGTAGACCGCGCGGACGCTGCCGTAGTGATCGAGGTGGTCAGGTTCGATGTTCGTGACGATCCCGATCCGGGGGCGGTAGTTGAGGAACGAGCCGTCCGACTCGTCGGCCTCGGCCACGAACGGGCCCGTGCCCGCGTGGGCCCCGGAGCCGACGCCGACGACGATCGCACCCACGGCGAAGCCGGGATCGAGCCCGGCCTCCCGGAGCGCGACGGCCAGCATGCCCGAGGTCGAGGTCTTCCCGTGCGCCCCGGCGACGGCCACGAAGTCGGCGTCCGCGGCGGCCATCGCGAGCGCCTCGGAGCGGTGGATCACCTCGATGCCGCCCGCCCGGGCCGCGACGAGCTCGACGTTGTTCTCGCGGATCGCCGTGGAGATCACCACGAGGTCGGCCCCGGCGACGTGGTCGGCGTCGTGGCCCACCCAGACCCGGGCGCCGAGGCCGCGGAGCCGGTCGAGCGCGGTCGACTCGCGCTGGTCGGAGCCCTGGACGTCGTGTCCGGCGGCGAGCAGCAGCTCGGCCACGACGCTCATCCCGGCCCCGCCGATGGCGATGAAGTGGATCCTCATGACGACGCCCCCGGGGTCGCCTCGCCGGCAGCACCGTCGGCCCCGTCGCCGGAGCCGTCCTCGGAGCCGTCACCGGCCCCGCCGTCTGCCCCGTCCTCGGAGCCGGCGAGGATGGCGAGGATCGTCGCGGTGAGCCGCTCGGCGCCGTCCTGCACGCCCGCGGAGGCCGCGCGGTCGGCCATCTCCGCGAGCGCCGCGGAATCCTCGAGCAGCGGCACGACGACCGACTCCACCCAGGCCGGGGTGAACTCGGAATCGGGAACGAGCACTCCCCCGCCGGCGGTCACGACATCGGCCGCGTTGAGGCGCTGCTCGCCGTTGCCCACGGGCAGCGGCACGTAGATCGCGGGGAGGCCGAGGGCCGTGAGCTCGGCGACCGTGCCGGCGCCGGCGCGGCAGACGACCAGGTCCGCGCAGGCGAGCGCCTGGGCCATGTCCACGAGGTACTCGGCCACGTGATAGTCCGGGCCTGGTCCGCCGTTCCCATCAGACCCGTCAGATCCAGTAGATCCAGTGAACCCAGTAGGCCCGGCAGATCCAACAGATCCAGTCGGTCCGGCGGACTTGCCGCGCCCGGTCAGGTGGTAGACCTGCGCCCCGGTGCCGAGCAGGGCGGGGGCCGCGGCGGGCATGGTCTCGTTCAGGCGTTGCGCCCCGAGTGAGCCGCCCGTGACGAGCACGATCGGCCGGTCCGGGTCGAGCCCGAGCGCGGCGGCGCCGGCGACCCGGGCGGCCCGGGCGTCGCGCCGCCGGGCCTCGATGAGCTCGGAGATCTGTGGCCGCAGCGGCAGGCCCACGGTCACGGTGTGGCGGCGGGATCGCAGCGGCGTGCCGGGAAACGTGAGGGCGATCGTGTGCGCGAACCGGGCGCCGAGCCGGTTCGCGAGGCCGGGCCGGGCGTTCTGCTCGTGGATGACCACGGGCACGCCCGCGCTGCGGGCGGCCAGATAGGCGGGGGTGGAGACGTAGCCGCCGAAGCCGACGACCGCCCCCGCCGGGGGGCTGTCCTCGATGGCCGCGCGGGCCGCGGCGACCGCGGCGCGCCACCGGGCGGGGAAGGTGAACAGGGCCGGCGAGGGTCGGCGTGGCAGCGGCACCTTCGGGATCGGCACGAGGTCGAATCCGGCCGCGGGCACGAGGTCCGCCTCGAGGCCCTCCGCGGTTCCCAGGACGGTCACCTCGATGCCCGCCGCTCGCAGGCCCGCGGCGGTGGCCAGGAGGGGGTTGACGTGGCCCGCGGAGCCTCCCCCGGCGAGCACGACCCGGCGCTCAGCCACGCCCGCGCCTCGGGGCGAGCACGGCGAGCGAGGACCGCAGGCCCGCCGAACGCGCCTGCAGCACCTCCCGGCAGCCGGGTTCGGTGCGCGCGAACGCGATGACGAACGCGAGCGCGGCCATGGTGGTGACCAACGAGGATCCTCCCGAGGAGATGAGCGGCAACGGCACCCCGATGACCGGGGCCATGCCGATCGCACTGGCGATGTTGATGAGCGCCTGGCCGATCACCCAGGCGGCGATCGCGGCGGTGGCGATCTTGGCGAACGGGTCCGGGTGGCGCTTGATGATGCGCATCATCCCGATCGCGAGCAGCAGGTACAGCCCGAGCACCACGAGCGCGCCGAGCAGCCCGAGCTCCTCCCCGATGATCGCGAAGATGAAGTCGTTGTCGGCCTCGGGCAGGTAGAGCCATTTCGACCGGGACGCTCCGAGACCCACCCCGAACAGGCCGCCCGTGCCGAACCCCTGCAGCGCGCGGATCGACTGCATGCTCGTGCCGAGCGGATCCGACTCCCCCCGGCCGAGGAACTCCGTGATGCGGTGCATCCGGTTGCCGGAGGAGACGACGAACGCGGCGACCACCCCGACCGCGACCATGCCCACCCCGTAGAACATGATCCGCGGCACCCCGGCCACCCAGAAGGCGCCGGCGATGAGGAGTCCGAAGATGAGCGCGGTGCCCAGATCCCGGGTGTAGAACACCATGCCGATCATGTAGGCCGACATGACGCCGCCGGGTAGCAGCACGTGCTTCCAGTCCTTGAGCAGCGGCCCCTTCGCGGCGAGCACGGCCCCGAGCCACACGGCGAGCCCGAACTTGGCGAACTCGCTCGGCTGGAAGTTCTGCCCGGCGATCGAGACCCACGCCGCGTTCCCGCCCTTGCTCAGCCGGAACGCCGGCACGAACAGCAGCAGCTGCATCGCGGCGGTGAGGAGCAGGATCGGCCAGCTGAGGAACCGCAGCCACGAGACCTTGAGCCGGGAGACGACGATCATGAGCGGCAGCGCGAGCAGCGCGAACTTCGCCTGCGAGAGGAAGCCCTCGAACGGGGTGCGCCCGCCGGTGGCCTTGAGCGAGTAGACGGTCGAGGCCGACAGCACCATGACCAGCCCGATCGCCAGCAGCGCCGCGGTCGTGCCGACCACGAGATAGTAGGTGGCGGTCGGCGCGTCCCAGGCCGCGATCCGCCGGCTCGATCGCTTGGGGACGGCGTCGCTCGCCGCGCGCGCGGGCGCTCGGCCCCGGGCGGCACGGCCGGGCCGCTCGATCACGCTCATGCCTGCGCCTCGAGGTCGTGCACCGCCCGGACGAAGGCCTCGCCCCGGCCCGCATAGCTCGCGAACTGGTCCATCGAGGCTCCCGCGGGGGCGAGCAGGACCGTGTCGCCCGGGTGGGCGAGCGCGGCGGCGGCTCGGATCGCGGATCGCATCACATCATCGTCGCCCGGGTCGACGCGTACGCGCGGGACCTGCGGCGCGTGTCGCGTGAGCGCGTCGGTGAACGGCTCCTCGTCGACGCCGATGAGCACGGCGGCCCGCAGCCGGTGGCCGTGCGCGGACACGAGCTCGTCGAACCGGGCGCCCTTGGCGAGCCCGCCGGCGATCCACACGATGGAGGAGGCCGGGTGCCCGGCGAGGGCCGCCGCGGCGGCGTGGGCGTTCGTGGCCTTCGAGTCGTCAACGTAGTGCACGCCGGCCACGGTGGCGACGTCCTCGAGGCGGTGGCGGCCCGGGTCGTAGGCCCGCAGTCCGCCGGTGACGGCCTCGGGGGGCGCGTCGTCGGCGCGGGCGAGCGCCGCCGCGGCGAGGGCGTCGGCGACCAGGTGCGGGGCGAGTCCGGTCGGTCCGGCGAGCCGGGCCAGGTCGCTCAGGTCCGCGAGCACCTGACCGTGAGAGTGCCGCCCGTGGATGAAGGCCCGGTCCACGAGCGCGGTCTCGACGAGGCCGACCTGGCCCACGGCGGGGGCGGCGAGGGTGAACCCGATCCCCCGGGCGCCCTCGATCACGTCGGCCCGCTCGACGAGCTCCCGGGTGATCGGGCTCGCGTCGTTGTAGATGCACGCGCGCCGGGTGTGGGTGTGGATGCGGCCCTTGTCCGCGGCATACGCCTCGGCCGAGCCGTGCCAGTCGAGGTGGTCGTCGGCGAGGTTGATCACGGCGCTGGCCACGGCGGAGACGGAGGAGGTGAAGTGGAGCTGGAAGCTCGACAGTTCCACCGCGAGGGCGTCGAGTGGCCGGCCGGAGCCGCGGGAGCCGAGCACGGTCGTGGCGATCGGCACGCCGACGTTGCCGACGGCGGGGGCGTTGCGCCCCGCCGCGGCCAGGATCGCGGCGAGCATCCCCACGGTCGTGGTCTTGCCGTTCGTTCCGGTCAGGGTGAGCCAGTGCGTGGCCGGGTCGCTCAGGTGCCAGGCGAGCTCGACCTCGCTCCAGATCGGTATCGACCCTCCGCTCTGTCGGCTCTGTCGGCTCCGTCCGCCCTCTCCGCCCTGCCTGCTCTGTCCGCTCTCGTCACCCGTGCCACGTCGGCCGCCCACCGCGCGGATCACGGGATGGCTCGGCGCCCACCCCGGGGAGGCGACGAGCAGGCTCGCGCCCGCGGCGACCGCGGATCGGGCGCGGTCGGCGAGACGGTGCGGGTCGTCGTCCGTAATCACCTCGACCGCCGCGGGCAGGCCGGACAGCTCCGCGGGCGACCCTCCCTCGAGCACGCTCACGCGCGCGCCGAGCTCGGTGAGCGCCGCGGTGGCGGACCGGCCGGTGGCGCCCCAGCCGGCGACGAGCACGTGGGCGCCCGCGAACGCCTCCGGGCCGCGCCGCGCGGACGGTTCCGCGAGCGGCGCCGCGAACCGCCGGTTCGGCTCGAGCGAGGTCACCGCGCGATCCACTCCCCGTAGAAGATCGCGACGCCGACCGCGACGAACAGGGCGGCGATGATCCAGAAGCGGATGACGATCGTCACCTCCGCCCAGCCCTTGAGCTCGAAGTGGTGGTGCAGCGGGGCCATCTTGAACACGCGCCTGCCGGTGGCCTTGAAGAAGCCGATCTGGATGACGTCGGAGAGCACGATGAGCACGAACAGGCCCCCGATGATCGCGGTGAGCAGCTCGGTGCGGGTGAGGATCGAGAGCCCGGCGAGGGCGCCGCCGAGGGCGAGGGAGCCGGTGTCGCCCATGAAGATCCGCGCGGGCGAGGCGTTCCACCACAGGAAGCCGACGCAGGCGCCGACGATGGCGGCCGAGGCGATGGCCAGATCCTGGGGATCGCGGACCTCGTAGCACCCCCCGCCCACCTGCGAGAGGTTCTGGCAGTTCTGGTTCGACTGCCACAGCGTGACCACGACGTAGGCCCCGAAGACGAGCATGCTCACGCCCGTGGCGAGCCCGTCGAGCCCGTCGGTCAGGTTCACCGCGTTCGACCAGGCGGTGATGAGGAAGTTCGACCACAGCACGAAGAGCACGACGCCGAGCCCCACGCCCCAGTAGGCCAGGTCCCAGCCGAGGTCCCGGGTGAAGGAGATCTGGGTCGAGGCGGGCGTGCGGAAGCGCTCGTTGGGGAACTGCAGCACGAGCACGGAGAAGACGACGCCCACGGCGCCCTGGCCGACGATCTTCCAGACCGGACTGAGGCCGAGGGAACGCTGCCGGCTGATCTTGATGAAGTCGTCGAGGAAGCCGATGACCCCGAGCCCGACCATGAGGAAGAGCAGCAGCAGCCCCGAGATCGACGGTAGCCGGCCCGCGAACACGAACGCCAGCGCGAACCCGGCGAGGGTCGCGCCGATGATGACCACCCCGCCCATCGTCGGGGTGCCGCGCTTGGTGAAGTGGGCGGTGGGGCCGTCCTGACGGATGAACTGGCCGTAGTTGCGGCGCGTGAGGAAGCGGATGAACGGCGAGGTGCCGAAGAGTGAGACGAGCAGGCTCACGCCGCCCGCGACGAGGACGGCGATCACGGGGCACTCACCTCGGCGAGGTCGGCGACGAGCCGGTCGGCGAGCCGGGCCAGCCCGGCGCCGTTGGAGGACTTGAGCAACACGATGTCGCCGGGGCGCAGCTCGGTCAGCAGCACGGTCAGGGCCTCCTCGATCGTGTCGACATGGGCGGCCTCGGCCCCCCAGGAGCCCTCCTGGACGGCGCCGGTGTGGATCGGGTGGGCGCCCTCGCCGACCACGAGGAGCTTGTCGATGTTCAGCCGCACGGCCAGCCGGCCGATCGCATCGTGTTCGCCGATGCTGTCCGGGCCGAGCTCGCGCATCTCCCCGAGCACGGCGATAGTGCGGCGCCGCTCCCGGCCCGCACCGGCCCGCACGCTCATGGCCGCGAGGGCCTTGAGCGCGGCCCGGACCGATTCGGGGTTGGCGTTGTAGGCGTCGTCGACGATCCGGATGCCGCCGGCGGTGTCGATCAGGTGCATGCGGTGGGCGCTGGCCGGGCCCGTGCGCGCCAGTCGGGCGGCGACGGCGTCCGCGCTCAGCCCGAGCAGGAGGGCCGCGGCGGCGGCGGCGAGGCCGTTCACGACGTGATGCTCCCCCACGAGGGCCAGACTCACCTCGGTCGGGCTCGTTGCGCCCGCCGCACCGCCGGCGCGTCCGGTCAGGGTGAAGGACGCGCGGCCGTCGTCGTCGGTGCGCACGTGGGTGGCGCGGAAGTCGGCCTCCGGGCTCTCCCCGAAGGTGCGCACGTGCTCGGTCAGGCCGGCCATCGCGGCCACCCGCGGGTCGTCGAGGTTGAGCAGCGCGACCCCGCCGGGGCGCAGCCCCTCGACCAGCTCGGCCTTGGCGCGGGCGACCCCCTCGATCGAGCCGAAGCCCTGCAGGTGCGCGCGGCCGACCTTGAGCACGATCGCCAGGTCGGGCGGCGCGATCGAGGTGAGGTAGGTGAGGTTGCCGGGGGCGTCGGCGCCCATCTCGAGCACGAGGGTGCGGGTCTGCTCCCCGGCGCTCAGCACCGTGAGCGGCAGGCCGATCTCGTTGTTGAAGGAGGCGACGGGGGCGACGACCTCGCCGAGCTCGCCGAGCAGCGCGGCGAGCAGATCCTTCGTGGTCGTCTTGCCCACCGAACCGGTCACGGCCACGACGTCGAAGGGGCGCCCGGCCGCGGCCGCCCGCTCCCGCAGCCCGGCCAGGTGGTGGCGGGCCAGGGTGCCGAGGGCGGCGGCGGGGTCGCTCACGAGGATCTGGGGTCCCCCGCCGGGCACGAGTCTGCTCACGAGGGCGGCGGCGGCGCCGGCGGCGTGGGCCGTGGCCACGTAGTCGTGGCCGTCGACGTGGTCGCCCGGGAGCGCCACGAAGAGGGATCCGGGCCTCACCTTGCGGGAGTCGACGACCGCGTCGGTCAACTCCGCCGCTGCGGTCGGTGGGGTCCCGGGTTCAAGGGTGGCGCCGAGGAGCTCGGCGGCTAGGGACGGTGTCAGCGCGATCATCGTGTCTCGTAGGTGCGGGGCGGATGCCCACGCCTCCTCCCTGGTCTGGTCTTCGCTCCGGCCGGAGCCGGTCCTGCCCGCAATCTACCGCCGTCCCGGGTCCGCGGGGGGACGGCGCCCCGGGAACGTCGGCTTCGTCACGGCCCGTCACAACCCGTCACGATCCGTCGTCCACGACGAGCCGGTACGGCTTCGGGTCCGTGGTCGAGGGCTCGATCCCCCGGCTCGGAAGCGCGTAGTTGGCGATGTCGTGGAACACGGGCGCGGCGATCGTGCCGCCGTAGAAGCCGCTCGTGGGCCGGTAGACGACCACGCCGATGATGAGCTCGGGATCCTCGGCGGGGGTGATGCCCACGAAGGAGGCGGCCGTGTCGGTCAGGCCGCCGGCCCGGTCCCGGATCTGCGCGGTGCCGGTCTTGCCCGCGACCCGGTAGTTCTGCAGGCCGGCGCGCTTTCCCGTGCCGTGATCGGCGTTGACCACCGATTCGAGCATCCGGATCATCTCCCGGCTGTGCTCGGCCGAGACGACCCGCACGGGATCGGGCCGCTCCGGCACCGTGGTCCGCCCGTCGCAGTTCATCGAGTCGATGAGGCGCGGGGCGATGGCCACCCCGTCGTTCGCGACGGTGGCGAAGACCCCGGTGTTCTGCAGCAGGCTGACGTTGAGACCCTGCCCGAACATGGTGGTGTACCGCTGGCGGCCGTCCCAGGTGTCCGGCTCGGGAACGAGTCCGGCGGTCTCGTTCGGCAGCTCGATCCCGGTGGGCTCGCCCCAGCCCATGAGGCGCATGTACTCGTACCGGGTCTCGTCGCTCATGCGCGAGCCGATGTTGATCGTGCCGGTGTTGGCGGACTGGGCGAGCACGCCGGCGACGGTGAGGACCTGGTCGGGGTGCGGGCTGTGATCGGTGAAGGTCTGCCCGTTCGGGGTCGTGAGCTGATACGGGTCGTTGATCGCGGTCTCCGGCTCGACCTCGCCCTCCTCGAGGGCGGAGAGCACGGTGAGCACCTTCCCGGTCGAGCCCGGGTCGTAGAAGCCCTGGACGGAGTTGAGCCGCCACGCCGAGTCCGGCCCCTTGCCGGGCTTGTTCGGGTTGCCCGAGCCCGAGTCGGCGAGCGCGAGCACGCGGCCGGTGTCGGCCTCGATGACGACGGCCGCCCCCCATTCGGCGCCGTAGGTCTCGACCGTCTCGTCGAGCACCTGCTGGCTGTGCCACTGCAGATCCGAGTCGATCGTCAAGGTGACGTCGCAGCCCGGCACGGCCGGGGTGACCTCCTGGATGCCGGTGGGGATGGTCTGGCCACCGACGCCGCGTTCGAGCACCTGGGAGCCGTCGGTCCCGGAGAGCTCGGACTGCAGCCGGTACTCGAGGCCCGCCGCGCCCTCGCCGCTGCCGTCGACGAAGCCGAGCATCGAGCCGGCCACGGTCTGATTGGGGTATTCCCGGCGCTGCGAGTGCTCGGCGTACAGGCCGGGGATCCCGAGCTCACGGACCTGATCCCAGAGCTCGCGCGTGACGCCGGCGGCGATGAGGTACCAGCCGTTCGTTCCCACGAGGTCGGCGCCGAGCTCGGCGCGGTAGGCGGCGTCCTCGACCCCGGCGGGGCTGCCGAGCACGGAGATGAGCTGGTCGGCGGCGGCGAGGGCGCCGCGGCCGATCGTCTCGCCCTCGTCGTCGGTGAGCACGTAGTCGGGCAGCTGGGAGAGGTCGGCGCGGATGTCGAAGGTCTCGACCGTGGTCGCGAGCACGACGCCGTTCGCGTCGAGGATCTGGCCCCGGGCGGCGGGGATCGGCTCGGGCCTGCTCACCCGCAGGTTGCGCCCCTCCTGCGCGAGCGCCGGGCCCGCGATCGCCTGCACGTACACGAGCCGGGCGGCGAAGACGATGACGAGCACGAGCACGATCGCCATGATCCACTTCTGGCGCTTGGCCGGGTCGCCGACCGCCGTCATCGGGCTACTCACCGCCGCCCTCCACCTTCGGGCCCACGACGCTCCCGTCGGCCAGGCGGATGAAGCTCACCTCGGCGCTGCGGACCATGCCGAGCTCCGTGGCGCGCCGGGCCAGCCGGGCGGGCGCCGAGAGCTCGTCGACCTCGGTCGCGAGTTCCTGGTTGGTCTGCGAGAGCCGCGCGAGCTCCACCTCGGTGGAGTGGATGTCGTAGGCGGTCGCCGCCATGGACGTGTTGAGCATGAGGGCCACGAGCATCGCTCCTCCGAGGATCGTGATGCACAGGAGGAAGAACGGCACGCGGGAGCGCGCCGCGGCGGGGGCGTGGACGAGCCGCAGCTTCGGGCGGCGGGTGGCCGGGGCGGACGGCCGGGTGGCCGGGGCGCGAACGGCGCGGGCGGCGGTCATGAGACCTCCTTCGGCAGGGGACGGATCCGCTCGACGGCGCGGAGTCGGACCGAGGCGGCCCGCGGGTTGCGCTCGATCTCCTCGGCGTCGGCACGCTCGGCCCCGCGCGTGAGCAGCCGCAGGAACGGCGCGTGGTCGGGCAGTTCCACGGGCAGGTCCGGGGGCGCGGTCGAGGTGGCCCCGGCGGTGAAGGCGCGCTTGACGAGCCGGTCCTCGAGCGACTGGTAGGAGAGCACCACGATGCGGCCGCCGACGCCGATCGAGTCGATCGCCGCGGGGATCGCGCGTTCGAGCACGTCGAGTTCGGCGTTCACGGCGATCCGCAGCGCCTGGAAGGTACGTTTGGCGGGATTCCCGCCGGTGCGCCGGGCCGCCGCCGGAATGGCCCCGCGGACGAGGTCGACGAGGGCCGCCGAGTGGGTGATCGGGTCGAGATCGCGGGTGCGGACGATCGCGGCGGCGATCCGACCTGCGAACTTCTCCTCGCCGTACCAGGACAGGATCCGGCGCAGCTCGGCCTCGGGCGCGCTCGCGATCAGGTCGGCGGCCGTCGTCCCCCTCGTCTGATCCATCCGCATGTCCAGCGGCGCGTCCCGGGAGTAGGCGAACCCGCGGTCCGGCTCGTCGAGTTGGAGGGAGGAGACGCCCAGGTCGAACAGGATTCCCTGGACGGTCCCTCCGCCCGGGCCGGGCACGTGCGTGGCGACGACGTCGCTCACCTCGTCGTAGACGGCGTGAACCGGCGTGAACCGGTCGCGATGGCGCGCGAGCCGCTCGCTCGCCAGGTCGAGCGCCTGCGGGTCGCGGTCGATGCCGAGGACCCGCAGGCTGGGGAACGTCTCGAGCAGCAGGTCGCTGTGGCCCCCCATGCCGAGCGTGGCATCGACGACCGTCGCCCCGCGGGCACCGAGCGCGGGCGCGAGCAGGTCGACGCAGCGCTGCGCGAGCACCGGCACGTGCCGCTCTCCCGGCGAGTGGCCGGCTGCGGGGCCGCCGCTGCGTGGGTGGTCCATGGGCTGCTTTCGGATCGGGGCGAGGGGAACGGGTGGAGCGATGTGGAGGGATCGGTGGAGCGGGGTGGAGCGGACCGGGAGGGCGGCTGTCGGAGCCACCTGGCCAGGACTCCCCCCGACTGGTTCTGCCGCCGGGGAAGTGCGTCAGAACCGCGGTGAGAGACCTCGCCCTGTGGCGATCCGAATCAGAGGCCGCGCACCACCTCCTCGGTCAGCTCGGTGTAGAGGTCTTCCTGTTCCTCGAGGTAGGTCTGCCAGGCCGCGGCGTCCCAGATCTCGATCTTGGTGCCGGAGCCGATCACCGCGAGATCGCGGCTCAGGCCCGCGTACTTGCGCAACACGGCCGGGATCGTGACCCGGCCCTGCTTGTCGGGGATCTCGTCCGAGGCGCCCGAGAGGAACACGCGGGTGTAGGCGCGGTTCTGCTTGGAGGTGAGCGGGGAGTCCTCGAGTTCGGCGAGCACCTGTTCGAAGCGCTGGCGGGGGAAGGCGTAGAGGCAGCGCTCCTGCCCGCGGGTGACGATCACGCCCGGGGCCATGGCCTCGCGGTACTTCGCGGGCAGGATCAACCGACCCTTGTCGTCGAGCTTCGGCTCGTACGTTCCGAGGAACATGTCACCCCCGATCTTCATCCCGGCTACACCAACAGGCCCCACATTACTCCACTTCCCTCCCTCGTCAACGGATACGGGCCCGAATCATCGACTCCGATCGGCGGAATCCTCGGGATCCTGCCGGTGGAGGGATCCGCGATCCCACACGTCCGGGTGCCCCGCCCGGTCCCGCCCCGCCGGGCGCTGGATTAGGCTCTCGTTATGACATCGGCCACACTCACCCTCGACCTCACGGGCCTCGAGCGCTCGCTGGCTCGGTCCCTGCACGGTCGCCCCGAGGTGGTCCGGCTCGCGAGCGCGGTCTTCCTCGCCCGGGGGCACCTGTTGCTCGAGGACGTGCCCGGCGTGGGCAAGACGACCCTGGCCAAGGCACTGGCCCGGGCCGTGGGCGGCACGGTCGGGCGGATCCAGTTCACCCCGGACCTGCTGCCCTCCGACCTCACCGGAATCACGATCTACCGGCAGCAGTTGAACGAGTTCGAGTTCCGCCCCGGGCCACTGTTCGCGACGGTGGTCATCGGCGACGAGATCAACCGGGCCTCGCCGAAGACCCAGTCGGCGCTACTCGAGGCGATGCAGGAGCGTCAGGTCACGGTGGACGGCACGACGCACGCCCTGCCCGAGCCGTTCATGGTCATCGCGACGCAGAACCCGGTGGAGATGGCCGGCACCTATCCCTTGCCCGAGGCCCAGCGGGACCGCTTCATGGCCCAGACCTCGATCGGCTACCCGGACGCCGAGCACGAGTTGCGCGTGCTCACCGGCCGGCCGGATGCCGAGCACGCCGCCGATGCCCCCCATGGCGGCAATGGCAGCAATACCGGAAATGGCGGCAATGGCAGCAATGGCAGCAATGGCACGGCTGCGAGCGCCCTCGACCCGGGAGCCGCGGCCGCGGCGATCGACCAGGTGAGCGGGGTCTACGTCGCCGAGGCGGTGCACCGCTATGTGCTCGCCCTCGTGCGGGCGACCCGGGATCACGCCGACGTCGCCCTGGGAGCCTCCCCGCGGGCCGGGCTGCACCTCGTCGCGCTCGCGCGGGCCTGGGCCGCGCTGGCCGGGCGGGACTTCGTGCTCCCCGACGACATCCAGGACATCCTCGTGCCCGTGCTCGGGCACCGGCTCGCGCTCACCCGGGAGGCCCGATCGGCGGGCCGAACGCCCGCCCAGGTGCTCGCCGAGCTGCGCGCACAGCTGCCGGTGCCCTGAGCGTGCCTCGACAGTCGACCCGTCCCCGGCCGCCGCTGCCGACGGCGCGCGGGGTCGGCCTGCTCCTCGTCGGGCTCGCCCTGGGCGGGGCGGGGGCGACGACCCGGCGCCCCGAGCTCATGTGGTTCGGGGTGGCGCTCGTGTGCCTCGTGCTCACCGGCCTCGGGTACGGCCTCGTGCGGGCCCCGCTGGATCGGCGCGTCCGCGTCGTCCGGGTGCTGCGGCCCGCTCGATTGCAGGTCGGCAGGCCCGCCGCGATGGACCTGTCCGTCCAGGGCCCGATTCCCCCGTGGTCGCAGCTGAGCGATCGGATCCCCGAGGGTGCCCGCCGCACCGGCGGCTCCGTCTCGGCGACGATCGAGGCCCGCCGGCGCGGACGGCTGCGGCTCGGCCCGGTGCTGCTCACCGGATCCGACCCGTTCGCCCTGACCCGGTGGCGCCGGGTGACCCGGCCGAGCACCCTCGAGGTCGTGTGGCCCCGGACCGATGCGATCGAGGTGGACACGCCCTGGGGCGAGCTGAGTGTGGCCACACGGCCCGCCGGGCATCCGGTCGGCGACGTGGACGACGCGACGCTGCGCGAATACCGGCCCGGCGATCCGCTCGAGCGCGTGCACTGGAAGGCGACCGCCCGGCACTCCACGCTGCTCGTTCGCCAGGAGGACCCGTCCGAGGCCGAGCTCTTCCACGTGGTCCTCGTTCCCGGCCGGGCCGCGGATGCGGAGGGCCTCGACCGGCTGGTCGACGTCGCCGCCTCCCTGCTCGCCTCGGTCCACGGGGAGGGCTGGGCGGTGACCCTGTGGACTCCCGATCCCTCGGGCCGGCTCACCGGCCGGCCGGTGCCGGTCCTGGCGGACGCGCTGACCGACCTCGCGCTGCTTCCGGGCCCACCACCAGGCCCCGTGGAGCCGCCGCGGGGCACGCTCGTGGGCACGGCGCTCGTGGTCCTGGGCGAGGAGGACCCCGCGACCATCGGCGCGCTGCTCGACTGGGCGAGCCACCCGGGCCTGGCCCACCTGCCCCGGCCCGGGACCTGGGTCGCGCGGTTCGAGCGGGCCGGCTGGGGGGTGCGGATCGTATGAGTGCCCGGGCCGACTCCCGTGCGCCCGCGGCGGCCGACGTGGTCACGTGGGCGGCGCTCGTGGCCGCCGTGCTCGCCCCGACCACCGTGCTGCGCCCTCTCATCGATCCCGCGGCGTGGTGGTCGATCACGGTCGCGGGCCTCGCGGTCGCGGGACTGACGCTCGCGCTTGCCCGGCCGCGGATCCGGCCCTTCGGCGTGCCGAGCCTCCTCGCGGCGGCGACCGGCTCGCTCGCCGTCATCGTGATGGAGAACCCGCAGGAGCGCTGGCTCGTGCTCCCCTCCCCCACGGCGCTCACGGCGGTGGCGGCTCGCGTGCGGGCGGGGCTCGAGGCGATCTCCTCCCAGGCGGCCCCCGTCGAGGCGGAGGCGGGCCTCGGGCTCGTCGTGGCCGCCGGGGCCCTCGTCGCCTTCCTGCTGGCCGAGGCCTTCGCGGTCGGCTGCCGGGCACCCGCCCTCGCGGGCCTGCCGCTGCTCGCGCTGTGGACCCCCGCGCTGCTGTGGAACGGCCAGGTCGCGGGCGCGGCGATCGCGGTGACGATCGGCGCCTTCCTGCTCGTGCTCGCCGCGCAGGCACGACCGGAACGGGCGCGCGGCTCGGTCACGGCCACGGCCACGACGCTCGCCTGCGCCGCCGTCGCGCTCGCGCTCGCCGTCGCCGTCGTGCCCCGGGTGGCCGCACTGGACGTGCCGCGCACGTACACCGACATCGCCGCGGCGGGGTCGGGGCAGCGGCTCGACCTGGGCCTCGACCTGCGCGACGATCTCATCCGCGGACCGAACTCCCCGGTGTTCACCTACACCGGCGTGAGCCCGGGCGAGCTCGGAGCGCTCCACACCCATACCCTGAGCGACTTCACCGGGCGCCAGTGGCGGGCCCGGTCCACGGCCGAGGAGCACATCGTGCTCACGACCCGGCTGTGGCCGACCGCTCCCGATCCTTCGGCCGCGAACGAGGAGGTGACGTTCACGCTCCCGGGGGTCCCCGACGGCCGGCTTCCACTGCCGGAGATGCCGCGCGTGGCGCAGACGCCGCAGGCCTACCTGCCCGAGCGGGACGAGCTCATGGCCCAGGACGAGGGCGGGCAGAGCCTCACGCTCACGCTCGTCGAGCGGCCGGACTCCCTCGACTACTGGCGCGGCCTCGACCCCTCGACCCTCGACCGGAACCCGACGTACCTCGACGTGCCCGCCACGGGCTTCGAGGACGAGATCGCCGCCCGCGCGGCCGAGGTGACCGCCGGCGCCGCGAGCCCGTACGAACAGGTGCTCGCGATCCAGAACTACCTGCGCAACGATCCCTCGTTCCAGTACACGACCTCGGTGGGGCCCGAACACACGAATGACGCGGTCTGGGACTTCCTCAACGACGGCCGCGGCTACTGCGTGCAGTTCGCCACCGCGATGATCGTCATGGTGCGCACCCTCGGGATCGAGGCCCGCATGGCCGTGGGCTACCTGCCCGGCGACGACGAGGGCGGGGGCGGGGTCGTGCGCGCCCACGACGCGCACGCCTGGCCCCAGGTGCGGTTCCCGGAGGCCGGCTGGGTCCGGTTCGAGCCGACCCCCTCCGACCGCACGTCGACGGCTCCGGCCTGGGCGTCCGACCCCGCCGACGCGCCTCCCACCGAGGCGCCGAGCACCACGGCGCCCACCGAGCCCGCGAGCGAGGACCCGACCACCGCGACCTCGACCACGGCCGCCGCGGCGATCGCCGGGGAGGATACCGGCGGCTCCACGCGCGGGTGGACGCTCGCGCTCGCGGCAGCGATCGTCGCGGCGGCGGCCGCCGCCGGGATCGTGCTCACCCGCCGCCGGGATCGCGAGCGGCGGGCCACGTCGATCTCAGCCGCCTGGGACCATGCGCTGCGCATGCTCGGCCGGTCCGGGCTGGACGACGTGGACGCGCTCACCCCGCTCCAGGTGGCCGCGCTGGGGGCCGATCGACTCGGCGAGCTCGAGACCGCCGACGGCGCAGCGGCGATCGCCGCGCTGAGCTCGCTCGCGGTCGCGATGAACGACCACCGCTACGGCCCGGCCGGATCGCGGGCCACTCCCGAGCAGGCGTGGCGGTGGGCCGACCAACTCGCCGCCGCGCTCGGCGGGTAGCGAAGGGCGGCTCAGCGGTCGCGGCGGCGCTTCTCCCACCGGTCGTCGAGGCGATCGAGGAGTGGGCGCTTGGACGTGGGCGCCTTGCCTCCGTGCGGCTTGTTTCCGCGCGGGCTCCCGCCCCGGCCGGAGTGACCGCGCGGATCGCTCGGAGGGCCACTGCGCCGCATCGCGAGGAGGACTCCGCCGAACATCGCAACGAAGCCGAGCGAACCGAGCCAGATGTGCCCCGAGGCGACGCCTCCGATGAGTCCGCCGAGGCCGAGGAGTACGATGAGGACACCGATCGCCACAGTCAGCGGTCGACGCGGCCCCTGCCGCGAGATGACCTCGACGAGGCGGGGGTCATCGGAGCGGAGCTGCTGCTCCAGCTGCTCCAACACGCGCTGCTCGTACTCGGAGAGTGGCATGTCGGCTCCTGACGGGTCGCTCGGCATCGGGGATCGGTGCTTTTCTCTAGGATAGTTCCCCTTCGCCGTTCTCGGTACCCGGACCGCGGACCAGTGAGCCAACTCGCATCGCCTCCGACCCGAATCTCGCCCGCACCTCGTCCATCGCCCGTTCGGCGTCACGCCGTTCGGGACCCGGATCGTCGAATGCGGCTTGGATCGCGACGGTCGCCGCGGGCTGCAGCGACTCGCACCGGATCCCCAGGAGCCGCACGCCCCGGCTCAGGCCGCTCATCCCCGCGAGCAGGGCCTTGGCCGCCCCGTACAGCTCGTGCGCGACGTCGGTGGGGGCCGCGAGCGTGCGGGAACGGTTCAGGGTGGTGAAGTCGTGCATGCGCACCTTGATGGAGACGGTGCCTCCGAGCACCTCGGCGGCTCGCAGCCTCGCGGCACAGCGGTGCGCCTGATCGAGGAGCGCGGCGTTCAGCTCGTCGAGGTCGGTCAGGTCCGTGGGGAAGGTCTGCTCGTGCCCGATGGACTTCTCCGCGCGCACGGGTTCGACCGGGCGCGGATCCCTTCCCCACGAGAGGTCGTGGAGCCGCTCCGCGCCGCGGACGCCGACGAGGGCGGCGAGGCGCGCCACCGGGGTCTCGGCGAGCGCGGCGACCGTGGTGATCCCCGCCCCGGCGAGGCCCGCCTCGGTGCGCTCCCCCACGCCCCAGAGCGCGCCGACCGGGAGCTGGTGGAGGAAGTCGATCGTGGCCTCGTGCGGGACGAGGAGCATCCCGTCGGGCTTGGCGTGCTGCGAGGCGAGCTTCGCCACGAACTTCGTCGAGGCGATGCCGACCGAGGCCACGACGTGCAGTTCCGCGGCGATGCGGGCCCGGATGAGCCGGCCGATCCGACTGGGGCCGCCGATCCGCCGCCGCGCGCCGGAGACGTCGAGGAAGGCCTCGTCGATCGAGACCGGTTCGATCACGGGGGTGATGTCCCCGAGGATCTGCATGACCGACCGCGAGACCTCCCGGTAGCGGGCGTGATCGGGGCGGATGACGATCGCCCGGGGGGCGAGGATCCGGGCCCGGCGCATCGGCATCGCCGACCGCACCCCGAGGGCGCGCGCCTCGTACGTGGCCGAGAGCACGACGCCCCGGTGTTCCCCGCCGACGATGACCGGTAGCCCGCGCAACTCGGGGCGGTCGATCAGCTCGACCGCAGCGAAGAACGCGTCCATGTCGACGTGCAGGATCGGGGCGGAGGAGTCGTCCTCGCCCCAGTCGCGGCGCACGCCCGCGGCGCGGGGGGAGCGGCTCACGAGGCCTTCGCCGCCCCGTGGCCGTCGCGGGCGAAGGCCCGCCCGAACCGATCCGCACTCGGGGCCATCGTCCACGGCACGAGCGTCGCCGCCCGGCCGTCGAGCTCGCGCTCGACGGCGGCGACGAACTCGCCGGCGGCGGCCAGGGCCGCGGCGGCCCGCCCCGGCGGGAGCGAGTCGAGCTGCCCGGACTCGATGCCCGCGCGGATGGGCGCTCCCGCCGCGAATCGCTCCGCCCAGGGCTCCCACGGCCCGCCGCGCTCGGCCAGCTGCTCCCACACGCTGCGCAGGCGCCGCCGTCCCGTGGCAGAACTGCCCGCCGTCACGGCGGCCGCCGCCCGCAGCGCGGCCATGTGGGCGTGGAGGAAGATCTCGGTGTCGGCCCGCGCCCGCGCGGCGTCGTCGAGTTCGCCGTGGGCCCGGGTGAGTTGCCGATGCGCTGCGATGGTCATGATGCCCTCCCGACACCAGTATCGAACATCCGTTTGAACGAGTCAAGGGTTCCGGAGCGATCGGCCCCACCGGCCCGACCTACCCGATCAGCCCGAGCCACCCGAGCCACCCGATCGGCCCGATCGGCCCGGCGGCTAGGCTGCCCACGTGCCCCGTCGGTCGTCGTCCTCATCCCGCTCCCGTCGCTCCGGTTCGGCTGCCCGCGCCCGCCGCACGCCCCAGGGAGCGGACGGCTGGCCGGAGGGGCCCGTGGCCACCTCGTGCACCACCGTAGAACTGGCCTACGACATCGAACGCACGCAGGTGACCGTGCTCCTCGGCGGGGTCGAGAGCTCGCACCTCAACCTGCTCGACCCGGCCGACCTCACCTTCGAGTACATGCAGCACATGCAGGCGGTGATCCGCGCGGCCTTCCCGCCGGCGGGCCCGGGCGGCGCCCCGCGGCTGCGCGCGCTGCACCTGGGGGCCGCCGGTTGCGCCATGGCCCGCGCGATCGAGGCCGAATGGCCCGACTCGCGGCAGCTCGCCGTTGAGATCGACGGCCTGCTCGCGCAGTACATGCGGGAATGGTTCGAGCTGCCCCGGGCGCCACGGCTGCGGATCCGTGTGGGCGATGCGCGCGCGGCGGTCGACTCCCCGGGCCCCGCGCGCTATGAGGTCGTCCTGCGCGACGCCTTCGCCGATCGGGTCGTTCCCCAGCACCTGCGCACGGTGGAGTTCACACGTGCGGTCGCCGCCCGGCTGACCGAGGACGGAATCTACCTGGCCAACGTCGCCGACCGCCCACCCCTGCCGGTCGCGCGCCGGGAGGCCGCCACGCTGGCCGCGGTGTTCGCCCACGTCGGGATCGTCGCCGAGCCGGCCATCCTGCGCGGGCGCCGTTACGGCAACGTCGTGCTCGTCGGCTCCCACCGCCCGCTCCCCGACACCGCGGCGCGGCTCCTGCGCTCCATGCCCGTGGCGGCCCGCCTGGTCACCGGCCCGCAGGCGCTCGACTTCCTCGCCGGTCACCGCCCGTTCGAGGACCCGCCCGCCCCCTGAGCCGCCTCGGCCCCGAGTCGCCCGAGTCGCGAACGTTCGCCGGAGTCGCCGACGTCACCGCAGCCGCCGGGACCGCCGGAGCCGGGGACTCGTCGTCCATGAGAAACGACGACGGGCCCGTGACCAACCGGTCACGGGCCCGCCTCACGCCTGGATCAGACGGCGCGAACGCTCTCCGCCTGCGGGCCCTTGGGGCCCTGGGTGATGTCGAACTCCACGCGCTGAGCCTCCTCGAGCGAGCGGTAGCCGTCGCTCTCGATCGCCGAGTAGTGCACGAAGACGTCGTCCCCGCCACCATCCTGGGCGATGAAGCCGTAGCCCTTTTCAGCGTTGAACCACTTGACGGTTCCCTGTGCCATGTTGCTGTGTCCTTCCGGGACTTTCTGTCGAGACGGACCGTGTGTCCGTCTCGCGGTGCCGCATTGCCTCGCCCACGTCGTGCTTTGGGTGATTATCCCGGGTGCTACGTAAGAGAAACTGGTGCAACTGCGGGACAGTCTTGCATGGACGCCGCGTGATCGCCACTATCGCGACGGGCGGCACACCGAACCGCCCACCAGGTGGACACCCGGATGCCGGGCCGAACGGCCCACCTCACTCCGCCGCCGGCCCCTGTGGCCCGAACTCGTCGCCGGAGTCGGTCTCGGACTCGTGGCCGGCGAGGAAGGCCTCGACCTGGGCCGCGATGTCGTCGGCGCTGGGCACGTCGACCGGCGCGGGCAGGGGGTGGCGCCCCTCGGCGACGGCCCGCTGGGCGTGCTCGTCGTAGTTGCGTTCGAGCGCATGGACGACGCCGCTCACCTCCGCCGATTCGCCCACCTGGCGGTCGATCTCCTCGAGCACCCGCACGCCCTCGGCCTCGAGGTCGCCGAGGGGCAGCGACAGGTCGCCGGCGCGCGAGACCTGCCGCAGGAGCTCGGCCGCCGCCTGCGGGAACTCGGTCTGGGCGAGGTAGTGGGGCACGTTGACGGAGATCCCGAGCGCGTCGCGGCCGCGGCGCCCCAACTCGTACTCGAGCAGCGCGGAGACCGAGGCGGGCACCTGGACCGAGCCGATGAAGTTCGGGTGATCGGCGATGAGGTCGCGCCGGGTCGCGTGGGCCGTCACGGTGAGCGGGCGCGTGTGCGGGACCCCCATCGGGATGCCGTGCATGCCGATGGTCAGCCGCACCCCGAAGTCGTCGACGATCGCCTCGACGGCGTCGACGAAGGAGTCCCACTGCAGGTCGGGCTCGGGCCCGTGCAGGAGCAGCAGCGGCTCACCCTCGTCGTCACGGAGCAGGTCGACCACGAGCTCGGGCCGGTCGTAGTCGGTGAAGGCGCCGTTCTCGAACATCATCGCCGGGCGGCGGGAGCGGTAGTCGAGCAGCTCGTCCACACGGAACGTGGCGACGCGCTCGCCGCCGAGGGTCGCGGTCAGGTGGTCGGCGGCCTGCTGACCCGCCTGGCCCGCGTCGAAGGCGCCCTGGAACGCGTGCACGAGCACGGCGACGGCCTCGGCCGGCTCCTCGGAGCGGACGAACAGATCACGGGGGTTGCGCGGGTTGCTCATATCGGGTATCACCTCGCTGGTCACAACACGTGGACGGCCTGGGACATTCCCCGCCCGTCGCCGCCCGGTGCGGGCCACGTCACACCCGCGCACGTGCCTGCTGGCGGACTTCCGGGCTCGATCCCGGCCCGCCGGATGGATAATAGACGGTCCGCCCCTGGCGGCGGAATTCCGGCCTCCCCTGCGCGTAAAGGACCCGTGATCGTGTCGGCTGCCGCTGATCCCCGACCCACGCCCACCCCCCTGACCGACGAACAGCTCCACCTCGACGAGGTCTACCTCCGGCTCGACGAACTGCGCGCCCACACCCGCGGCCGGCTCGCCCACGTGCGCCGCGAGGGCCCGAGCGGCTCGCCGCAGAACCGGAGCGAACGCGACGCCTTCGCCACCCTCTACGAGGACCGGCTGGCACAGCTCGAATCCGTCGAGGAGCGGCTCGTGTTCGGCCGGCTCGACCTGACCGACGGCGAGGAGCGCTACGTGGGCCGGATCGGCCTCTCGGACGCCGAGCACTCCCAACTGCTCACCGACTGGCGCGCGCCGGCGGCCGAGCCGTTCTATCAGGCGACCGCCGCCCACCCCGGCGGTGTGGTCCTGCGCCGACACATCCAGACGCGGCTGCGCTCCGTGGTCTCGATCGAGGACGACGTGCTCGACCTCGACGCCGTGACCGACCCCTCGCAGGTGGCCGGCCAGGGAGCCCTCCTGGCGGCCCTGGCCCAGCACCGCACCGGCCGGATGGGCGACATCGTGGCGACGATCCAGGCGGAGCAGGACGCGATCATCCGCTCCGACTCGGCCGGCGTGCTCGTGGTTCAGGGCGGACCGGGCACCGGGAAGACCGCGGTCGCCCTGCACCGCGCGGCCTACCTGCTCTACGCCCACCGCGAGCGGCTCGAACGCTCCGGGGTGCTCGTGATCGGGCCGACGCCGG
Source organism: Pseudactinotalea sp. HY160 (assembly GCF_009372055.1). Lineage (NCBI taxonomy): Bacteria > Bacillati > Actinomycetota > Actinomycetes > Micrococcales > Cellulomonadaceae > Pseudactinotalea > Pseudactinotalea sp. HY160. The sequence goes on from NZ_WHMT01000004.1 coordinate 93,235, forward strand.
TGTTCCTGCGCTATATCGAACAGGTGCTGCCCGCCCTCGGGGAGACGGGGGTCGTCTCGATGACGATCGCCGGCCTGCTCCCGGACGTGACCGCCACGGGCACGGAGCCGGACGAGATCGCCACGATCAAGGGCCGGGGCGTGTGGGCCCGGATCCTGCCGCGCGCCGTGCGGGCCCGGCAGCGGGTGCTCTCGGAGCGGCCGCTGCGCGTGGCCCGGGAGACCCTCACCCTGCGCCCGGCCGACCTGCGCGCCGCGCAGGCGAAGGCACGCCGCACCGGCAAGCCCCACAACGAGGCCCGGGTGACGTTCGTGCGGCACATGCTCACCGCGCTCGCGCAGCAGTACGCGCAGGCCCTCGGCGAGGAGGTGGGCGAGGCCGACTGGGCGGAGCTGACCGAGGAGGTGCGCTCCGCGCGGGACGTGCGGGTCGCGCTCAACCTCGCCTGGATGCCGCTCACTCCCGCCTCCCTCCTGCGGGATCTGTACACGAAGCCGCACCGGCTGCTCGAGGCCGCCCCCGAACTCGGCGCGCGCACCCGGGCCCGGCTCGCCTGGCCGGCCGATCGCGTGCCCGGCCCGGGCGGCGAGTGGCCGGAGTGGACCCCCGCGGACGTGCCGCTCCTCGACGAGCTGGCCGAGCTCCTCGGGGCCGACGACTCCCTCGACCGTGAACACTCGCGCCGGGAGGCCGCCCGGCGGGCGGAGGCGGTGGCCTATGCGCAGGAGATGCTCAGCGCCTCGGGCGCCGGCGGCGGCATGGTGAGCGCCGAGATGCTCGCCGACCGATTCGACGGGGGCGCCGCCGTGGGCTCCCTCGCCGACCGGGCCCGCGCAGACCGGCAATGGACCTACGGGCACGTCGTCATCGACGAGGCGCAGGAGCTGTCGGCGATGGCCTGGCGTGCCGTGCTGCGGCGCAATCCGTCCCGGTCGATGACCGTGGTCGGCGACGTGGCCCAGACCTCCACCGCCGCCGGTGCCCGCAGCTGGGGCGAGGCGCTCGACTCCCGCCTGCGCGACGGCTGGCGGCTCGAGACGCTGAGCGTCAACTACCGCACCCCGGCCTCGATCATGGCGGCGGCCCACGCGGTGGCCGCGGCGGCCGACCCCGCCCATCCCCCCGCCACGCTCACCTCCGCCCGAGACGTCGAGGGGGCGCTGCGTCGTCATCACGCCCTCGACGCCCCCGCCACCACGGCCGCGGTGGTCGCGGCGATCCCCGCGGACACCGGCGCGATCGCGGTCATCGCGCCCGCCACACTCGTGGCGGAGGTGGCCCGGGCGCTCGGTGTGAGTCTCGACGGCGACCTGCGCGACCCTGTGGTGGTGCTCACTCCCGGGCAGGCGAAGGGCCTCGAGTTCGATCACGTCGTGCTGGTGGAGCCGGCCCGGATCCAGCGGGAGGGGCACGGGCCGGGCGACCTGTATGTGGCGATGACGCGGCCGACCCGGCACCTCGACGTCGTCCACAGCGAGGAGCTGCCGGCCGGGCTCGCCTGACCGGCGGGGCGCGAGCGGGCGCCGTCCACTGCGTGATATCCGTTTGGTCCGATCGGCGGGATGGGTCATGATAGACGACGTGGTCAAGGCACTCCTTCTCGAAAGCATCCATCCGTTCGCGCGGGAATCCCTCGAAAAGGCCGGGGTGGAGGTGACCACCGCCAAGGGGGCGCTCGACGAGGACGAACTCGTCTCGGCACTGTCCGGGGTGCAGCTCCTCGGTATCCGGTCGAAGACGCACCTGACGTCGCGCGTGATCGCCGAGTCGCCCGACCTGCTCGCGGTCGGCGCGTTCTGCATCGGCACGAACCAGATCGACCTGCAGGCCGCGGCCGAGGCCGGCGTCGCCGCGTTCAACGCCCCGTTCTCGAACACCCGCTCCGTGGTCGAGCTGGCGCTCTCGGAGATCATCGCGCTGACCCGCCGCCTGACCGAGAAGGACAAGGCGCTGCACGCCGGCATCTGGGACAAGTCCGCCACGGGCTCGCACGAGGTGCGCGGGCGCACCCTGGGCATCGTGGGCTACGGCAACATCGGCACCCAGCTGTCCGTCGTGGCCGAGGCGCTCGGCATGCGCGTCATCTTCTACGACACGGCCGAGAAGCTCGCCCTGGGCAACGCCCGGCGGATGACCTCGCTGGAGGACCTGCTCGCCGAGGCGGACGTGGTCACGCTCCACGTCGACGGCCGCCCGGGCAATGCCGGGATGTTCGGCCCGCCGCAGTTCCGCGGGATGAAGGACGGCTCGATCTTCCTCAACCTCTCCCGCGGGTTCCTCGTGGACTACGCGTACCTGCGCGAGGAGATCCTCTCCGGCCGACTCGCGGGCGCGGCGGTCGACGTCTTCCCGACCGAGCCGAAGGTGCAGGGCGACGCGTTCGACTCGGAGCTGCGCGACCTGCCCAACGTCATCCTCACCCCGCACGTGGGCGGCTCGACCGAGGAGGCGCAGGCCGATATCGGCAAGTTCGTCTCGGCGAAGCTGCGCGACTACTTCACGCTGGGCACCACGAACCTCTCCGTCAACGTGCCGGCGCTCGTGCTCGAGACCCCGCGGGGGTCGAACGTGCGCGTGACGCACCTGCACCGCAACGTTCCCGGCGTGCTGGCCGGCATCAACCAGGTGCTCTCGACCGCGGGCGCGAACATCGAGTCCCAGGTGCTCGGGACCGTGGGCCACCTCGGCTACGCGGTGACCGACGTCTCCTCCCGGCTCGCGGCCGAGGCCGTGGCGGGCATGGAGCAGATCGACGGCACCATCCGGGTGCGCGTGCTCACCCCCGCCGGCGCCTGAGTCGCCCGGAGCGGACACACACAGCGGGGACGCCCGACCACCCGGGGGGTGGCCAGGCGTCCCCGCTGGTCTGCGGCAGGTGGCGCTCAGCCGGACTTGCGGCGGAACATCCGCCTCCCCTCGGCGCCGGTCACCTCCGAGCCGTGGATCGACCCGGTGTTGGAGCGGCCGTCGGCCCGCGCATGCTCGGTCTCCTTCTTCCGTTCGAGCGCTGCGCGCATCTTCGCCTTCGCGTCGGCGTATTCGTCCTGGTTCTCAGCCATCTGAGCCTCCTAGTGACCTGTCTGTACCGGGGTCCGGCTGACCCACTCCCCCCAGCTTGCCAAGGACGGTCGCGGCTGCCCAGCTTATTGACGGCGTGGCCCGCGTCGGCCCGCGTCGGCCCGGCCGCGCCCGGGTCGGCCGGGACCGGATCGGACCGGATCGGCCCGGATCACTCGGGGCCCACCCCCGATCGGTGCCGATAGGGTCGGGGCATGTACACCCCCGCAGCTGATCGATATGACCGGATGCCCATGCGTCGCGCCGGACGCAGCGGCTTGGACCTCCCAGCGATCTCGCTGGGCCTGTGGCAGAACTTCGGCGACAACACGCCGCTGCAGCGCCAGCGCGACATCATCCTGCACGCGATCGACCAGGGGATCACGCAGATCGACCTGGCGAACAACTACGGACCGCCGCCGGGGTCGGCCGAGCGCAACTTCGCCCGAGTGCTCCACTCGGACCTCGCCGGCCTGCGCGACCAGCTCGTCGTCACGACGAAGGCCGGGTACGACATGTGGCCCGGGCCCTACGGCCAATGGGGCTCCCGCAAGTACCTGCTCGCCTCGCTCGACGCCTCCCTCGACCGACTCGGCCTGCCGTACGTCGACATCTTCTACAGTCACCGATTCGATCCGAACACGCCGCTGCGGGAGACGATGGGGGCCCTCAAGACCGCGGTCGACTCGGGCCGGGCGCTGTACGCGGGGATCTCCTCGTACTCGGCGACCCGCACTCGCGAGGCCCTGGCCGTCTGTGCCGACATCGGCCTCGACCTGCTCGTGCACCAGCCGTCCTACTCGATGCTCAATCGCTGGATCGAGGAGCCCGACACCTCGGGCGAGAGCGTCCTCGACGTGCTCGGGTCGGCGGGCATGGGCTCGGTCGTGTTCTCCCCGCTGGCACAGGGACTGCTCACCGGAAAGTACCTGCACGGAGTCCCGGAGGGCTCTCGGGCCGCGCGGCACGGTTCGCTCCGCTCCGAGCATCTCAGCGAGCAGAATCTGACGGCGATCCGTTCACTCCACGAGGTGGCTCAGGCGCGCGGCCAGAGCCTGGCGCAGATGGCGATCGCCTGGGTGCTCCGCGACCCGCGCGTGACCACCGCCCTCGTGGGCGCCTCGAGCGTGGAGCAGCTGAGCGACACGCTCGGTGCGCTGGCGAACCTGGACTTCACGGCGGACGAACTCGAGCGCATCGACCGCTTCGCGCGCGACGGCGACATCAACATCTGGGCCCGCTCGAGCGACGCCTGAGGGCGTCACCGCCGCGCTGCGGCGAGAGCCGATCAGGGGGTCTCGGGCGCGGGCTCGTCTCGTTCTCGTCGCAGCGTGGAGATCGCGTCCTCGAAGTCCGTGAGGGAGCTGAAGCCCTGGTAGACGCTGGCGAAGCGCAGGTAGGCCACCTCGTCGAGATCCCGGAGCGGGCCGAGGATCGTCAGGCCGACCTCGTGCGCGTCGATCTCCGCGGCCCCCGTGCTGCGCACCGCCTCCTCCACCTGCTGGGCGAGCAGCGCGAACTGATCCTCGCTCACCGGGCGGCCCTGGCAGGCCTTCCGCACGCCGGCGATGACCTTGTCACGACTGAACGGCTCGACCGCGCCGGAGCGCTTCATCACCGACAGGCTCGTCGTCTCGAGCGTGGTGAAACGCCGACCGCAGTTGGGGCATTGACGCCTGCGCCGAATCGAGGAGCCGTCCTCGGCGGTTCGCGAATCGACGACTCGCGAGTCGGGGTGTCGACAGAATGGGCAATGCACCCGTGCACCATCCCTTCGAATCACATATCTGTAACTCCGGGAAACGCTACGGGTTCCACCCCGCCGGTGCAAGTGGAGTTCCGCCCCGCCGGTGCACGTCGGGCTCCGCCCCCGGTGCACGTCGGGCTCCGCCCCGCCGGTGCACGTGGCCGCGGTGGCATGCTCAGCCCGCCGCCACGGGGACGAGGAGGCTCTGGCCGCCGGTGAGGGCGGAACCGTCGAGGGAGTTGAGCGCGCGGATCTCCTCCATGAGCGGCCGCAGGTCCGCGCCCGGCTCGGCCACGGCGCCGGCGATCTGCCAGAGACTCTCGCCGGACTCGACCGTGACGACGTCGGTCGCCGCGGGCACGTCTCCGCCGGACTGCACGAGGCCACCCACGAGCGATCCGAGTCCGACCGCCAGGGCGAACCCGGCGCCGACCAGGACCCGCTGGCCGCGGACGGTCAGCTGGGAGAAGCTCCGCCGGCGCGCGGGGCTCGCCGCGACGGAGTGCGTGGCTACCGAGTGCGTGGCTACCGAGTGCGTGGCTGCCGCATGTGACAGCGACCGCGGCGCAGACGAGGGCACCCGCGCCGGAGCCCGCGTAAGCGTCGGCGTCGGCTCGATCCGGCCGACCGGCCGGTTGACGATGCGGCCGACGGGCCGGGAGACCACGAGCGAGAGCGCCTCTCCCACGTGCTGGTGGAGCCCGGTCCGAACGGCCGGGGCGGCCTCACGTCGAGGCTCGACGGGCGCCCGGGTCGGGAGCGGGGTGGTCACGGGTGCGGTCGCGGGGACGGTGGTGGAACGATGCGGGAGCGACCGGATCGGGAGCCGGGCGGCGACATCGCCCGCTCCGCTCCCGCGGCCGGGAGCACGGTCCTCGGCCCGCTCCGGCGATTCGCTCCATTCGGGCAGGAGCACCATGTGGGCCCGGCGGGAGCGGCGCGCGGGGTCGGTCGGGCGGGGTCCCCGCTGCGGGACTGCGGCGGGGAGTGGGCGGCCGGCACGGTGGGGCTTCGTTGAAGCTAGAACACTCATCGTCGTTCCTCTCGAACGTCCGTTCGTCGTACGCTTGTACGAAGATAACAGGAAGCCCGGCCGATGTCGACACGCGGTTCGAACATATGTTGGGCGAACCGGTGTCTGCGGCCGTAGGCTGATCAACATCACGACCAAGCTGAGCACCGACCACCGACATCCGATCGACCCGTTCGGATCTCCGGCGCCGGGAGGTTCGCGGCGTGGCCACGCCCCGGTCCCGGGCCCCCGGCCGGAACGGAACGAAGGAGAGTCCATGAGCCCCACCGCCGAGACCGGGCGCCCCGCCGCCGATCTGACCGAACGGCAGGCGCGGATCATGGCGTGCATCCGCGACTCCCTGAGCGAACGCGGCTACCCGCCCACGATGCGCGAGATCGGCGAGGCCGTGGGACTCGCCAGCCCGTCGTCCGTCAAGTATCAGCTCCAGGTGCTCGAGGAGAAGGGTCTCCTCCGACGCGACCCGATCGCGACCCGGGCGATCGAGCTCATCGATCCCGACGGTTCCGTCGGCACGGACGCGGCAGACGCCCCCTCGACGGAGGGCGCGCCGACCTTCGCCACGAACGAGGGCGCCGTGACGGTCGAGCCCTCCTTCGTGCCGGTCGTGGGCCGAATCGCGGCGGGCGGGCCGATCCTGGCCGAGCAGGCCATCGACGACGTCTTCCCCCTGCCGAAGCAGCTCGTCGGCGACGGCGAACTGTTCCTTCTCAAGGTGGTGGGCGACTCGATGATCGAGGCCGCCATCTGCGAGGACGACTGGGTCGTGGTCCGGTCACAGTCCGTGGCCGAGAACGGCGAGATCGTCGCCGCCATGATCGACGGCGAGGCCACGGTCAAGACGCTGCGGCACGCGGACGACGGCCGCTGGCTCCACCCGGCGAACCCGAACTACTCCCCCATCGACGGCACCCACGCGGTCATCCTCGGGCGCGTCGTCGCGGTTCTGCGCGCACTCTAGCCGCCCGTTCCTTCGCGCCGGCTCCCCCGCTCCTGCTGGGGCGCGGGGACGAGCCTCAGGAGCCCTCGCGCAGCCGGGTGAGGGCGGCCCGCACGAGCGCAGGGTCGGTCGTGGGCCACAGCGGAGGCAGGGACGCCGCGAGGAAGCTGCCGTAGCGGGCGGTCGCGAGCCGCGGGTCCAGGACCGCCACGACGCCGCGGTCACCCACCCCCCGGATGAGCCGACCGGCCCCCTGGGCGAGCAGGAGGGCTGCGTGCGCGGCCGCCACCTGCATGAAGCCGTTGCCGCCGCGGGCCTTGACGGCGTCGGAACGCGCCGACATGACCGGGTCGTCCGGCCGCGGGAATGGGATGCGGTCCATGAGCACGAGTCGGCACGTGTCCCCCGGCACGTCGACCCCCTGCCACAGGGTGAGCGTGCCGAAGAGGCAACTGGCGTCGTCCTCGATGAATCGACGCACGAGCGAGCCGATGGAGTCCTCGCCCTGGACGAGGATCGGCACCTCGAGCCGTTCGCGCATGACCTCGGCCACGGCCTCGGCGGCCCGGCGCGAGGAGAACAGGCCGAGCGTGCGCCCGCCGGCCGCCGTGATCAGCTCGGCCACCTCGTCGAGGAGCTGGTCGCTCGGGCCCTCTCGCCCCGGTGGCGGCAGGTGCTTGGCCACGTAGACGATGCCCTGGGCGCGGTAGTCGAACGGCGAGGCGACCTCGATTCCCTCGTAGTCGCCGGCGAGGCCGATCATGGCGGCCACCGGCTCGAACCGCCCGCCGAGGGTGAGGGTGGCGGAGGTGCACACGACCGCCTTCTCCCCGAGCAGCTCCCCCGCGATCCGCCCCGCGACCTCGAGCGGGGCGACCATGATCCGGGGAGCCTCGCCGGCCTGTCGGGGCGCCTCGCACCAGACCACATCACGGTTCTCGGCGATCGAGTCCGACAGGAGTCGGTCGGTCACCTCGGCGAGTTCGACGAGGGCGGAGCGGGCCATGAGCGTGCCACCCTGGTCGCCCTTCCCCGCGCCGCGACTCTCCCGCAACGCGGTGAGCACCTCGCGGGTGCCGGCGTCGATCGCGCGGGCCGCCGCGTTCACCTCGATCGGCAGCCCGCGGGGCCATCGGCCCGGCTGCGCGTGGGCCAGCGCCTCCCGCAGGGCCGCGGCCCCCTCGTCGAGGGCGGTCGTCGCCAGGCCCGCGTGCCGGCGCGCGAGCCGGGCGACCCGCTCGACCGCCGCTCCGGAGAGCTCGACCGTCGCCTGGGAGGTGACCCGGGACGGCAGTTCGTGCGCCTCGTCGATGATGAGCACATCGTGCTCCGGCAGGGCGCGCGGGGAGCCCGAGGCCGCGACCCCGAGCATGGCGTGGTTCGTGATCACGACGTCGGCCTCCCGCGATCGCCTGCGCGCCGCCTCGGGGAAGCACTCGTCCAGGAGTGGGCACTTCTGACCGAGGCACTCGAGCGCGCTGATCGAGACCTGCCGCCAGGCCCGGTCGCTCACGCCCGCGGGCAGGTCGTCGCGATCCCCGGTCTCGCTCGTGGCGGCCCAGTCGCGCAGCCGGAGCACCTGGGCGGCGAGGCCGCTCCGCTCCCGGCCGCCCTCGCCCGGGTCCGACTCCCCGGCGGGCGGCGCATGGTCCTCCGCCCGCAGGCCCTCGCTCGAGAACAGCGCCTCCTCCTCATCGGGGTAGCCGCCGGCGAGCTTGTGCTTGCACAGGTAGTTGTGCCATCCCTTGAGGAGCGCCACCTCGGGTGCGCGGCCGGCCGCGGCGGTGACGACCGGCTCGAGCCGCGGGAGGTCGACCCCGACGATCTGCCGTTGGAGCGCCAGGGTCGCCGTGGACACGACGGCCCGCTCCCCGGTCCGGATCGTGTGCAGCAGCGTCGGCAGCAGGTAGGCGATGGACTTCCCGGTGCCGGTGCCCGCCTGTACGAGCAGCCGGCCGCCCCCGGCGACGGCGGCCGAGACCGCCCGGGCCATCTCGTGCTGGCCCTCCCGCCGGGATCCGGCCATCGCCGAGACGACGGAGTCGAGCACCTCGTCCACGTCTGCGCCACTCACCCGCCCATCCTCCCAGGTTCGCAGTCGGCGCGAACGCGCGTCCACGGATCGTCCCCGCCGGGGCCCAAGCGCGTTAGGATGTCCTGTTAACGATGTCAATCGCTTGATTCCGGCCATCTCGCCACCTGGCTCCGGTCGGAGCACACCAGAAAGGATCGTCCGCCATGACGACTGCCGGGCCCTCCCACTCACGTCGACGGGGCACGTCGCGGCCCACGATGCACGATGTCGCTGCATTCGCGGGCGTGAGCCACAAGACGGTCTCCCGGGTAGTCAACGGTGATCCCTACGTCAGTGACGACATGCTAGCGCGCGTGACCGCCGCGATCGATGCCGTCGGGTATCGCCGCAACGAGTTCGCGCGCCAGCTGCGCCAGGGCTCCACGAACACGATCTCGTTCGTCATGGAGGACGTCTCCGACCCGTTCTACTCGGTGGTCACCCGTGCCGCGGAGGAGGTCGCCGCGGCACGCGAGGTCTTCCTCGTCGCGGCCTCCTCCGAGGGGGATCCCGCCCGCGCCGTCGGGCTCGTCAACACCTTCAACGGCCGCCAGGTCGAGGGACAGCTCCTCACCCCGACCGAGGGCATCGAGTCGGAGGGGTTGGCGACCGAGCTGCGTATGGGCGCCCCGCTCGTGTTCATCGACCGGCCGGTGCGCGGGCTCGAGGCCGACACGGTGCTCGCCGACAACGCGGGCGGCACCCGCCTGGCCACCGAGCACCTCCTCGCCCACGGCCATCGGCGGATCGCCTACCTCGGCGACAACCCGTCCCTGTACACCGCGCGGGAGCGCGCCTCCGGCTACCGCGCCGCCCTCGAGGCCGCAGGCGCCGGCGTCGACGAGCGCCTCATCCACCTCGGCACCCCGAACGTGGCGGAGGTCGACGCCGTGCTGGCCCGGTTGCTCGACCTCGATCCGGCTCCCACGGCGCTCATCACGGGCAACAACCGGCTCACCCATGCCGCGCTCCGCACGGGCCGGCGGATCCTGCAGCGACTCGCACTCGTCGGGTTCGACGACTTCGAGCTGGCCGACGTTCTCGACCCGCCCGTGACCGTCGTGGCGCAGGATGCGAGCGGGATGGGGCGCCGTGCGGCCGAGCTGCTCTTCGATCGGATCGCGGGCGACTCGCGGCCGCCGGAGAACGTCACGCTGCCCGTGCGTCTCATCGAACGGGGTTCGGGCGAACGCCCCCCGGCGAGCGTCTAGCCGCGTCGCCGGGGCGGCCCGCTGGCGTCAGGACGACGCCTGGGTCGCCTTCCGCAGATCGGTCGCCAGCACCTCGTCGACCCGGGCGACGAGGTGGGTGCCCTCGGCGTCGTGCAGCTCGCTGAGCACCTCCCCGGTCGTGTACGCCCGGTGCACGAGGTCGCCCCGGTCGTAGGGCACGACGAGGTCGACCTCGATCCGCGGCCGCGGGAGGTCCGCGGCGATCCGCTCGCGCAGCTCCTCGATCCCGGCGCCCGTGGCCGCGGAGACGATGATCGCCCCGGGCTCGGCGGTGCGCAGTCGGGCCAGGGTCTCCGGTTCGGCGAGGTCGGCCTTGTTGAGCACCACGAGCTCCGGCAGGTCGGCGGTCCCGGGGATGTCGCGCAGCACGTCCCGGACGGAGACGATCTGGCCCTCCGGGTCCGGGTGCGCCGCGTCGACCACGTGCACGACGACGTCGGAGAGGCCGACCTCCTCGAGCGTCGATCGGAACGCCTCGACCAGTTCGGTGGGCAGGCTCCGCACGAAGCCGACGGTGTCGGCGAGCGTGTACTCGCGCCCGTCGGGAGTGCGCGAGCGGCGCACCGTCGGATCGAGGGTCGCGAACAGCGCGTTCTCCACGAGCACCCCGGCGCCGGTGAGGCGGTTGAGCAGGGAGGACTTTCCCGCGTTCGTGTAGCCGACGATCGCCGCCGAGGGCACGGCGCCCGCGCGCCGGTGCTGACGCTGGGTCTCCCGGGCCGGGGCCATCGCGGCGATCTCGTGGCGCAGCTTGGACATCCGCGAGCGGATCCGTCGGCGATCGAGCTCGATCTTCGTCTCACCGGGGCCGCGGGAGCCGATTCCCTCGCCGCCGGCCGCGCGGCCGCCCGCCTGCCGCGACATCGATTCGCCCCAGCCGCGCAGCCGCGGCAGCAGGTACTCGAGCTGGGCGAGCTCGACCTGGGCCTTGCCCTCTCGGGACTTGGCGTGCTGGGCGAAGATGTCGAGGATGAGGGCGGTCCGGTCGATCACCTTGACCCGGACCACGTCCTCGAGCGCGCGCCGCTGGGAGGGAGCCAGCTCGGAGTCGACGATCACGGTGTCCGCCCCCGTCTCGCGCACGATGTCGGCGAGTTCCCGGGACTTGCCCGAGCCGAGATAGGTGGCCGGGTCCGGATGGGGGCGCCGCTGCAGTACCCCGCCCCGCACGGTCGAGCCCGCGGTCTCGGCGAGCGCGGCGAGCTCCCGGAGCGAGACCTCGGCGGCCTCGGTCCGGCCGGAGGTGTAGATCCCGGCGAGGACGACCCGCTCAAGCCGCAGCTGCCTGTTCTCGACCTCGGTGACGTCCTCGAGCTCGGTCGAGAGCCCGCCGATCCGGCGGAGGGCCGCGCGTTCCTCGACGTCGAACTGGTCGCCGTCGTAGTCGGTGTGCTCGGCTGCCCGCTCCTGCAGGGCCGTTCCGGACCGGGCGAGGATCCGGGCGACCAGATCCTCGGCGCGCTGGTGGTCGTTCACCGGTGCCGGGCTGCCGGAGTGGTCGGCACGGGCGGTGGTGCCACGGTCGTGACCAGGTGCGGGCATATCATCCTTCGAGTGGGGTGGAGTGGTGTTCTCCACTCTCGCACGCTCCAGGTCGCGGGCCAAGGTGATTTCGCTGCGAGCGCGCGCCCGCGCGGGCCTATCCTGTTCTGCGTGTCGCACTACTTCAGCTCAGAGCCCCCCGCCCGGTCGCGTGAACGCGAGGTGCGGGTGGTCCTGCGGGGGCGCCCGATGACGGCCGGCACCGCGGCGGGGGTGTTCTCGGGGGGCCGACTGGACCCAGGCACGGCGGTCCTCCTCCGCGAGGTCCCGGACCCGCCGGCGAGCGGCCTCGGTGTGGACCTGGGCTGCGGGTGGGGGCCGATCGCGCTGGCGATGGCCGATGCCGCGCCGGGGTTGCGGGTCGTGGGGATCGACGTCAATCCGGCGGCACGGGCGTTGACGGAGGTGAACGCCCACCGCAACGGCCTCGCGGTCGAGGCCCGCGCGCCCGAGGAGTTCGCCGGCCCCGCCCCGATCGACGTGCTCTGGTCGAACCCGCCGATCCGGGTGGGCAAGGCGGTCCTGCACGAGATGATGCGCACGTGGCTGCCCCGGCTCGCGCCCGCCGGCGAGGCCTACCTCGTGGTGAACAAGAACCTCGGCTCGGACTCGCTGCACCGCTGGCTCGAGCAGGAGCTGCCGGTGACGGTCGCGCGGGTCGCCAGCCACAAGGGCTTCCGGGTGTTGCGGGTGCGCCCGGCGCGCACCTGAACCGTCCCGATCCGGGCACCCTCCGGCGAGCGGGGGCCGGGCGGGCACGGGACGTCGGCCCGATCGGACCCGTTCAGGCCTGCTGGACCGGTTGAGCCGGCTGGGCCTTCCATGCGATCGTGGCGGGGAAGACGATCTCCTCGGCCACCTCGACCGACCGCGACGGGTGCACGATGACGCGCTGGGACCCGCCGGGGGTGAGCACGACCCACTCGGCAGCCGCCTCCGCACCGAGCCAGTGGCGCACGGCGACCGTGGCCGCCGCGGCGGCGTAGTCGTCGCCGAGCAGCTCCGCGCCGTCGGCGGTGGCGAGCCGGACCTGCGCCGCCCCGATCCGCTCGGAGCCGGTCACCGCGCCGCCGGCGCCGATCACCTCGACGTCGCGCTCGCCGAGCGGGACCACGAACGCGAGGCTGCCGGTGCCGTCCGTGGCGGGCTCGACGCGGGTGGGTGCGCTCAGATCCAGGCCGGCGAGCTCGTCGGCGGACTCGAGGGCGACGATCGTGTGGGTGGCGCCCACGTCGAGTTGGAGACCGGGCCGCGGCTCGTCGAGGCCGCTGACGGCGACGGTGGCGTTGAAGCCCTCGTCGAGGGTCTTGGTGCCGCCGAGGCCGCGCCAGGCGCCGACGGTGATCCCGTACTGACCGTCCCGGTAGGTGACGTAGTGGCGGCCGGCGTCCGAGAGCAGGGCGATCGTGTCGCCCTCCCCCGCACTCACCTCACCGCTGGTGTGCAGGTAGGCGGCCGCGACGCGCAGCACGCCGGTCGAGACGACGGCGGGCCCCCCGCTCGGGGAGACGGCCGAGACGAACCAGGCCGGGCCGGACTTCCCGAGCACGGAGCTGAGCACGAGCCGGATGATGCCCGTGGCGCCGATCCCGCGCACCGGATCGGTCACGGCCCGCACCGAGGCGGCACTCAGCTCGCCGGTTCCGTCGCGGTCGCAGTGCACGAGATAGGCCCGGGCGGCGCCGTGGGCCTTCGTCAGGTCGATCATCGGGGCCCGCGCGGGCGCGGGGCCGGTCTCGTCGATGAGGGTGGGATCGGTGCTCATGGGCAGAGCCTATGCGCTCGGCGGGCCAGGTCCGAACCGGGTTCGAGCCAGGTCACGCGCGGGTCCCGCCGGAACCACTTGAGCTGGCGGCGCGCCAGTTGCCGGGTGGCGAGGGCGACCTGGTCGCGCGCCTCCTCGACCCCTAGTTCGCCGCGGACGACGCCGATCGCCTGGGCGTATCCGACCGCCCTCGCCGCGGTGGGGCCGCCGGCCAGGCCGCGGGCGAGCAGCTCCTCGGTCTCCTCGACCAGGCCGGCGGCGAACATCGCCCGCGTGCGCCGCCCGATCGCATCCTCGAGGTCGACGGCGGGCACGGCGATGCCGAGCTGAACCGCCTCGATCTCGTACGTATACGTCGGCAGCCGGGCCGAGAAGGGCTCCCCGGTCAGCTCGATCACCTCGAGCGCCCGCACGATGCGGCGGGTGTTGGCACGGTCGATCCGCTCGGCGGCGGCCGGGTCCGCCCGGGCCAGCTCGTCGTGGAGCAGGCCAGGACCGAGCTCGTCGGCGCGGGCCTGGATGCCGGCGCGCACGGCCTCGTCGGTGCCGGGAAAGGAGATGCGGTCGAGCAGCGCCCGCACGTAGAGCCCGCTGCCGCCGACGACGATCGCTCGCCGCCCGGCGGCCGCGATCCTGCCCAGGTCCGCGCGGGCATGCCGCTGATACGCGGCCACGCTCGCCTCGTCGGTCACCTCGAGCACGTCGAGCTGGTGGTGGGCGATGCCCCGACGCTCGGACGCCGGCACCTTGGCCGTACCGATGTCCATCCCCCGGTAGAGCTGCATCGCATCCGCGTTGACGATCTCGCCGTCGAGCGACTCGGCCAGATCGAGCGCGAGGTCGGACTTGCCCGTCGCCGTCGGGCCGACGATCGCGACGACGCCTCCGGCCGGCCGGATCGCGGGGGCTCCCGCCCGGCCCATCACCGGGCCATCACCGGGTCCATCACGGGCCGTCACCGGGCCGGCGGGAGGGCGGGAGGGCGGGCATCCCGAGCCCGACGGGACGCGGCCCCGCGGGTTCCGCCTGTGCGGCCGCGACGGCGTGGCGGGCCCGCTCCCACGCGTCGCCCGCACGGGTGCGCCGCAGCGCGAACGTCCCTCCGGCCGGGCCGGAGTCCGCGATGAGGTGGTGGGGGGCCGCGTGGGTGATCGTGGCGGTGACGAGGTCCCCGGGGCGGGGGCGACGGTCGGCGGGGAGGGCGGCGACGTCGGGGGGAAGCCCCACGTGCACGAGCCGGTTGTCGGGGGCGCGACCGGACACGCGCGCGGTCGCCGCGTCCTTGCGGCCGTCCGAATCGGCGAGCAGGACCTCGACCGTGCGGCCCACCTGGGCCGCGTTCTCCTCGCCTGAGATGCGCTCCTGCAGGGCGAGCAGCCGGCGGTAGCGGTCGGCGACGACGTCCGCGGGCACCTGATCGGGCATCGTCGCGGCCGGCGTGCCGGGGCGCGGGGAGTACTGGAAGGTGAAGGCGGAGGAGAACCGAGACCGCTCGACCACCTCGAGGGTGGCCTGGAAATCCTCCTCGGTCTCGCCCGGGAACCCGACGATCAGGTCGGTGGTGATGGCGGCGTCCGGGATGCGGGCACGGACGCGGTCGAGGATGCCGAGGAACTTGGCCGAGCGGTACGACCGGCGCATCGCCCGCAGCACCCGGTCGGAACCGGACTGCAGGGGCATGTGCAGGGTCGGCATGACGGCCGGGGTCTCGGCCATCGCCTCGATCACGTCGTCCGTGAACGCCGCCGGGTGCGGGGAGGTGAAGCGGAGCCGCTCGAGGTGCTCGATGCGGCCGCACGCGCGCAGCAGCTTCGCGAACGCCCCGCGGTCGCCGAAGCCCACGCCGTAGGAGTTGACGTTCTGGCCGAGCAGGGTGACCTCGATGGCCCCCTCGGCGACCACCGCCCCGACCTCGGCGAGCACGTCACCGGGCCGGCGGTCGCGCTCCTTGCCGCGCAGGTGCGGCACGATGCAGAAGGTGCACGTGTTGTTGCAGCCGACGGAGATGGAGACCCAGGCCGAGAAGGCGCTGTCGCGCTTCGTGGGCAGCGTGGAGGGGAAGGTCTTGAGCGCCTCCTCGATCTCGACCTGGGCCTCCTCGTTGTGCCGGGCCCGTTCGAGCAGCACCGGCAGGACGTCGATGTTGTGGGTGCCGAAGACGACGTCGACGTAGGGTGCGCGCTCGACGATCCCGGCCCGATCCTGCTGCGCGAGGCAGCCGCCGACGGCGATCTGGAAGCCCGGCCGGCGCTTCTTGATGGAGGCGAGCTGTCCCAGGTTGCCGTAGAGCCGGTCGGAGGCGTTCTCGCGCACCGCACAGGTGTTGATCACGACGACGTCGGCGCCGTCGACCTCGCCGAGGAGCGAGCCCGCACCCGCGGTCGGGGCCTCGACATAGCCGGCGTCGGTGAGCAGCCCCGCCATCCGCTCCGAGTCGTGCTCGTTCATCTGACACCCGAGGGTGCGCACGAGGTAGGTGCGGGGCCGGCCGCGGTCACCCGCCCCCACGGCGGGGAGAGCGGCCGGGGAGTCGAGCGGCGGGGCTGCTGGAGAGGTCACGGGAACCGATCGTACAAGCCGCGCGCGACACGCTCCCGGGGTGAGGGGCCTCACACGCGTTGACAACGTTATCAAGGGGCCGTACCGTGTGGCTCACACATCGACGCCGCCGCTCGATCCGTGCAACCTGGCCCCGATTCCCCCCATCGGGCACACCCGCACGGCCCCCAGCTCCAGATCACAGTTTGAGTACATTTGTTGTTTTCTGAGTATTTGTGGACTTGTGTGGGTCAGGACGACGGTGCGGAAGCATACGATGTCCTCTAACTCCCCTCCCCTACACAAAGGAGTGACCAGATGCGACGCATCTCAGCGGTCGCTGCGCTTGCGGCAGCCGGACTCGTGCTCACCGCCTGCGGCGGCGGTAGCGACGACGGCGACAACGCCGACGCCGGTGGCGACAACTCGGCCAGCAAGGTCGAGGTCTTCACCTGGTGGGCGGCCGGTTCGGAACTGACCGGCCTGCAGGCGCTCGAGGCGGTCTTCGCCGAGCAGCACCCCGACACCGAGTTCATCAACGGCGCGGTCGCCGGCGGCGCCGGTTCGGCGGCGAAGGACCTCCTGCAGACCCGACTGCAGGCCGGCGACCCGCCGGACACGTTCCAGGCCCACGCGGGCATGGAGCTGCAGGACTACATCGACGCGGGCCAGCTCGAAGACGTCTCGGGCCTGTACGACGAGTTCGGCCTGAACGAGGTCTTCCCCCAGGACCTGCTCGACCTGCTCACCGTCGACGGCAAGATCTACTCGGTGCCCTCGAACATCCACCGCTCGAACGTCGTGTGGGCCAACCCCGAGGTGCTCGAGGCCGCCGGTGTCGACCCGGCCGCGGTGCCGGAGGACATCGACGCGTGGATCGCGGACCTGCAGAAGGTCGCCGACTCCGGCGCGACCGCCCTGTCGGTCGCGGCGCCCTGGACCCAGGTCAACCTGCTCGAGACCGTGCTCATGGCCGATCTCGGCGCCGAGGGCTACAACGGCCTGTGGAACGGTTCGACCGACTGGGCGAGCGCCGAGGTGACCGGCGCGCTCGAGCACTTCGAGACGCTCATCGGCTTCACGAACACCGACCGTGACGGTCTGGACTGGCCCGACGCCACCCAGAAGGTCATCGACGGCGTCGCCGGCTACAACGTCATGGGCGACTGGGCCGTGGCCCTGTTCGAGGAGAACGACATCGAGCGCGGCACCGGCTTCGTCGACTTCCCGGTCCCGGGTTCGGACGAGCAGTTCGGCTTCCTCGCCGACTCCTTCACCCTGCCCGTGGGCGCCAAGCACGCCGAGGGCGCGAAGGCCTGGCTCGAGACGATCGGTTCGCTCGAGGGCCAGGTCGCGTTCAACAAGGCCAAGGGTTCGATCCCGGCCCGGACCGACGCGGACCCCTCGGAGTTCTCCGAGTACCAGCAGACCGCCATCGAGTCCTACGCGAACGACACGATCGTTCCCTCGCTCGCGCACGGCGCGGCCGCTCCGGTCGCGGTCCTCAACGGCGTGACCGACGCGGTGAGCAAGTTCACCGCCGGTGGCTCCGACCTGGCCACCTTCCAGAGCGAGCTCGGAGCAGCCGTCAACGGCTGACCCCTCGCACGACGCACACCGGGCGGGTGCTCCAGGACGGGGCACCCGCCCGCTGCGGTCCGTGGCCGGAAGCGGCCACCGATCGCGCACGGGAGGGTACGGTCCGGACCACACCGGATCCGGACCGGACCGCCCGACGCACCGCCGCCGTCCACAATCAGGCACGAAAAGGAGTCACGTGAACCGCCTGAAACGACTGGGGCCTCCGTTGCTGATGCTCGCCCCATCGATCCTGCTGCTCGGAGTCTTCGTCTACGGCTTCATAGCGATCAACTTCAATACGTCCTTCACGGACAACCACACCTCCGCGCAGGCGGCCGGCGGCAAGCCGGTGAGCTGGGTCGGGTTCCGCAACTATCTCGACCTGTTCGCCGATCCCGACTTCCAGCACTCGCTGCGCAACCTCGTGGTGTTCACGGTCGTCTTCCTCGTGGGCACGATGGTCATCGGCTTCCTGTGGGCCTGGCTGCTCGAGCGCCCGACCAAGGGTGAGGGCGTCTTCCGCTCGATCTACCTGTTCCCGATGGCCGTCTCCTTCATCGCCTCCGGTGTCGTGTGGCGCTGGCTCCTCAACTCCAACCAGGGCGAGCACGCCAGCGGCCTCAACCGGCTCTTCCAGATGGTCGGCCTCGACTTCCTCCAGAACCCCTGGTGGAACAACATCTCGTGGGGCGTGGCGGCGATCGCCCTGCCCGCCGTCTGGCAGCTCTCGGGCTACGTCATGGCGCTCTTCCTCGCCGGTTTCCGCGGCGTCCCCGACGAGCTGCGCGAGGCCGGACGCATGGACGGCGCCAGCGAGTGGCAGGTCTACCGCCACGTCGTGTTCCCGCAGCTGACGCCGGTGGCCCTCTCGGCCCTCATCATCATCGGACACATGTCGCTCAAGTCCTTCGACCTGATCATGGCGATCTCGAAGGCCTCGAACTACCAGACCAAGGTCCCCGCAGTCGACATGTACATCTTCAAGTCGAACTACGACTTCGCCAACGCGGCGGCGGTCGGCGGCATCCTGCTGGTCATCGTCGCGATCCTCGTCGTGCCCTACCTGATCTACACGAGCAAAGAGGAGGGCGCCCGATGACCACCGCGACCATGCCCCTGCGCACCACGTCGACCTCCCGCTTCCGCCCCGCCCGCACGCTGCGATACCTGGCGCTCTACTTCGGGCTCGTCCTCGTGCTCATCCCCGTCTACGTGCTCCTCGTGACCAGCTTCAAGAGCGGCGTCGAGGCCACCGCCACGAATGCGTGGACCCTGCCCCAGAACTGGACCCTCGAGAACTGGGCCAAGGCGTGGGACACCCTCTCCCCCTCGATGTGGCGCAGCGTCCAGTTCGTCATCCCGCAGGCGATCGTCGCGGCCTTCCTCGGATCGCTCAACGGCTTCGTGCTGAGCCGCTGGCGCTTCCGCGGCGCGAACATCGTGTTCACGCTCATCCTGTTCGGGATGTTCATCCCCTACCAGGCCGTGATCATCCCGCTCAACCAGCTCCTCCTCGGGCTCAACGTGCCCTCGGGCGTGCCCTCCCTGCTGCTGCTGCACATCGTCTACGGCATCCCGATCTGCACGCTCATCTTCCGCAACTACTACGAGTCCGTTCCGAACGAACTCATCGAGGCGGCACGCGTGGACGGCGCGGGCATGTTCCGTACCTACGCCTCGGTCGTGCTCCCGATCTCGATCCCGAGCTTCGTGGTCGTGCTCATCTGGCAGTTCACCTCCGCCTGGAACGACTTCCTCTTCGCGGTGTTCTTCTCCACCGCCGCGAATGGGCCCGTCACCCTCGCCCTGAACAACCTCGCCAACGGCGCACAGCTCCAGGACTACGGCGCATCCATGGCGGGCGCACTCCTCGCCTCGCTGCCGACCCTCGTGGTCTACATCCTGCTCGGAAAGTACTTCGTCGGCGGACTCATGTCCGGCTCCGTCAAGGGCTGACCCCGCCAGGTCGGTGCGCCGCCAGGTCGGCACCGACCACAGACCACAGGGGCCCGGATCGCATCGGCGATCCGGGCCCCTGTGGTCTATCCGTGGTCTACGCGTGCCCTGCCCGTGCTCTGCCCGTGGCCTGCCCGTGGCCTGCCCGTGGCCTGCTCGTGACCAGCAGAGCGGACCGGGCTCAGTAGCGGTTGAGCCCCTCGGCGGCCAGGGCCTCGTCGACGACGGAGACCGCCACGGCCGCGGCGTAGCCGCGCCGGGCGAGCAGCGCATAGAGCCGTTGCCGGCGCTTGGCCGGCTCGACCTCGCCCATCGAGCGGATCCGCCGGGCGATCAGGTCGCGCGCGGCGGCGCGCTCGTCGCCGGAATCGATCTGGTCGAGCGCGGCGTCGGCCGGTGGGCCGGTGATCCCCTTGCGGCGCAGTTCCTGCGCGAGGGCGGGGCGCGCGAGGCCCCGCTCCCGGTACCGGGTGCGCACGAGCATCGCCGCGTACTCGGCGTCGTCGATGAGTCCGACCTGCTCGAAGCGGTCGAGCAGCTCGGTCACGATCGGCTCCGGGACGTCTCGGGCGGTCATCGCCTGGGCCAGCTGGTGGCGGGAGCGCGCCGAGAAGGACAGCTGCTGGAGAGCGATCTCGCGGGCGCGTTCACGCTCCTCCTCCGCAGCCGGCACGCCGGCGGGATCGGGTGCCGACCGGCCAGTGGGCACCGGCCCACCGGCGGGTGCCGACCGGCGGGCGGGTACCGACTCGGGTGCGGGTTCCGATCCCGGCGGTACCGGCTCGGGCGACGCCACCGCCTCACCGGTGCCGGCGGCGGGCTCGGAGGCCTGCCACAGGTCGCTGGGGAGGCGGCCGGCCGCGTGGTCGGCGAGCATCGTGCGCAGCTGCGCGATCGTGTCGGCGGTCGCCTCGGCGCTCGCCGGATCCCGCGGCAGGTCCCCGGCCGGGGGCGGATCGTCCGCGGCTGAGGTCGGATCGTCCGCGGCCGGGTCTGTGCCCGCCATCAGAAGTCGACGGGTACCGGGGCGACCTCGTTCTCCGCGGCCGTGTCCGCGGCGGCACCGATACCGAGCTTGGCCTTGATCTTCTCCTCGATCTCGATCGCGAGGTCGGGGTTGTCGCGCAGGAAGTTCCTGGCGTTCTCCTTGCCCTGGCCGAGCTGATCGCCCTCGTAGGTGTACCAGGATCCGGACTTGCGAACGATGCCGTTCTCGACGCCGAGGTCGATGAGTCCGCCCTCGCGGGAGATCCCCAGCCCGTAGACGATGTCGAACTCGGCCTGCTTGAACGGCGGCGCCATCTTGTTCTTCACGATCTTCGCGCGGGTGCGGTTACCGACCGCGTTCGTGCCGTCCTTGAGGGTCTCGATCCGGCGCACGTCGATGCGGACCGAGGCGTAGAACTTGAGGGCCTTGCCGCCCGTGGTGGTCTCCGGGCTGCCGAAGAAGACGCCGATCTTCTCACGGAGCTGGTTGATGAAGATCGCCGTGGTGCCCGAGGCGGAGAGTGCGCCGGTGATCTTGCGCAGCGCCTGCGACATGAGCCGGGCCTGGAGACCGACGTGGGAATCGCCCATCTCCCCCTCGATCTCGGCCTTGGGCACGAGCGCGGCGACCGAGTCGATCACCACGACGTCGAGCGCCCCGGAACGGATGAGCATGTCCATGATCTCCAGGGCCTGTTCCCCCGTGTCGGGCTGGGAGACGAGGAGCGCATCGGTGTCGACGCCGAGCTTCTTGGCGTACTCCGGATCGAGTGCGTGCTCGGCGTCGATGAAGGCCGCGATCCCGCCGGCCCGTTGGGCGTTGGCGACGGCGTGCAGCGCCACGGTGGTCTTACCGGAGGACTCCGGACCGTAGATCTCGACGACCCGGCCTCGGGGGAGGCCGCCGGTGCCGAGGGCGACGTCGAGGGCGATCGACCCGGTGGGGATCACCGCGACGCGGGGGCGGGTGTCGTCGCCCAGGCGCATGATCGAGCCCTTGCCGAACTGGCGGTCGATCTGGCCGAGGGCGGCCTCGAGTGCCTTCTCGCGATCTGCCTTGGGAGCAGCCATAACGGTGCCTCTTTCTCATTCGGGCGCCCCGTCCGGGTCGCCGCTGCGGGTATGGAACTGGTCTGTTCAGGCCATTGCGCCCTCTCCGAGCGCGATACCTGGGAGGCTATGCCCGACCACCGACATCCGCCGCAGCACCGACCCGAACTGTGGACGGAGCCGCGTCGTCCTCACAGTCCACAGCCTAACCGCACGGACGTTCGAATGCGAGGATCCGACACGCCGGGATACGGGCACCACCCGTCGGGTTCTGCACCCATCGAGCACCACGAGCCCGCTACCCTCGGAGTGTCGCACCGATGCGACGACCCTCCGGGGTGCCCACGAGAAGATGATGAGGTCAGCTCACGATGCCACGATGGGGACAACGCACAGCCGTTCTCAGTGCCGCCGCACTGGTGGCGACCCTCCTGACGGCCGGGCCGGCGGCCGCCGATCCGCTACCACCGCCACCGCTACCCGAGCCGGACGGCGCTCTGATCCCCGGACCCGCGGGCGACCTGCTCGCCCCCGATGCGAGCTCCGACGAGGTCGAACGGGTGATCCGGTCGTTCGCCGCACGCGCGAGCGCTCCGCTCCCCTCGGCCCTTCCCGTTCCGGACCCGACCGACTTCGAGGCGATCGTGCCCGATCCCCAGGGGTACGGCATCGCCCCGGCGGCGGAGCGGTTCGCCACCGGAGACGACGAGTACACGATCCCGCGGCCGGCTCCGGGCGGCGAGGGCGCCGGCACCGTGCCGGACGGGCTCGAGGAGTTCTACGACCAGCAGGTCGAGTGGGGCTCCTGCGCGGGCTTCGGCGCCACCGGCGGGGCCGACGAGTGCGCCTACGTCATCGCCCCCCTCGACTACGCCGACCCGGGCGGGGACACGATCGCCCTCGCGGTCGCCCGCGCGAACGCGACCGGCGAGAGCCGAGGGGCCGTGTTCACCGACCCGGGCGGCCCGGGCAGCCCGGGCCTGGTGCTCGCCGGCAGTGGGATGTTCGCGGGCCTGGCCGAGGACTTCGACACGGTCGGGATCGACCCGCGCGGCGTCGGCGCCTCCGTTCCGATGATCCGCTGCCAGTCGAACGACGCCTGGGACCGGCAACGGGAGGGGTCCGACGGCCTGGCTGCGAGCGAACTCAACGCCATCCTGGAGTACAACACCGACGAGTGCTACGAGAACACCGGCGCGCCGTTCGGGATCGACGGCCGTGCCCTCATCGGCGCCTCGGGAACCGTGAACGTCGTCAAGGATCTCGACCTGCTGCGCAGCGTCCTCGGCGACGAGAAGCTCAACTACATCGGCTTCTCCTACGGCACGTCGATCGGCTACGAGTACGCCCGCCAGTTCCCGGACAACATCCGCGCGATGGTGATCGACGGCGTCGTCAATGTGCTCGAGAACAACCCCGACGAGCTCGCGAAATACTCCGAGTACGCGAAGTCGATCGGGCAGGACGGCGCGACCGCTCAGATCGCGGGCTTCCAGGCGACGTTCGAGCAGTTCCTCGCCTGGTGCGCGGGCATGGAGGGCCAGGAGGTCGTCGTCGACGAAGCGGGCACCACCGAGACGTTCGAGTGCGCCCTGTATCAGGGCACCGACGACGTCCCGGACGGAGAGACACCCGACAACACGGTTCCCGCCCTGCTCGAGCGGTACCGCGACATCGCCCGGGCGGCCTGGGGCGCCCAGACGTATTCCAGCTCGATCGGGGGCCCGCGGCCGCTGAGCTTCGCGGACTTCAACCAGGGCACGCTCATGGCGATGTACACCGAGGCCTACTGGGGCTACCTCAACTCCGGCCTGCTCGAGGCGACCGACGCCGTCGAGGGCAACGAGGACTGGATGATGATCCTCTCGGACGCGTATGCGGGCCGTGGCCCCGACGGCTCCTACTCGCTCGACCTGGCCGCGTTCCCGTCGATCTGGTGCACCGACGCCGGCACCCCGCCGGGCTACAACGAGGACACGGCCGGCATCATCGCCGACCTCGAGGGCTACTATGCGGCGGCGCCGTTCACCGATCCCCGCACGAACGACCATCCCGAGCGCGGAATGGCGCCCGTCGAGGACTGGTGCACCTACTACGAGGATCAGTTCACGCTGCCCGCCGGCGAGACCCTCGAGGCGATGCCGAACGTGCTGGTCGTCTCCACCACGTACGACTCGGCGACACCGTACGACAACGGCGTGGTGGCCGCCGCCGCGATGGGCGCCACGCTCCTCACGGTGGCCGGCTACAGCCACACCTCCTACGGCGGCTCCGAGTGCGCCACGCAGATCGCGAACGCCTACGTCGACACCCTCGTGGTGCCGGCGGACATACCGGGCGCGGAGGGCGTGCCGACCAAGGACGTGCACTCGAACGTGATCACCGGCGACGAATGCATGGTGGACACCCGGTTCCGGCCCACGCCGGAACTCATCGCCGGCGACGTCGAGGCCGGGGACACGACCGCCTTCGATGTGACCGGCCTCGTGCGTGGCACCGCCTACACGGCGACGACGGAGTTCGGCTCGGCCACGTTCACCACGGACGAGCACGGTCGCGCCGTCGTGGCCGTCGATGTCCCCGCGGACGCGACGGCGGGGACGTACGAGGTGAGCGTCGTCCCCGCCGATCCGGCGGCGAACGACCCGACGGTCCGCGCCGACGCCACCTTCGACGTCATCGCTGCCCAGCCGAGCCCGTCCCCGACCGACACCGGCGAGCCCTCCCCCTCGGACACCGGCGGGCCGTCCCCGACCGACACGGGCGGGCCGGATGCCTCGGATAGTCCGGACGGCGCAGACTCTTCGCACGGCACGGACGGCGCAGACGGGGCGACGCCGCCGGGAGACCTGGCCACGACCGGGGCACCCGGCGGCCAGGCGGGCGGCCTCATCGGCCTCGGGGCACTCCTGCTGGCAGCCGGTGCCGCAGTCGTGCTGGCGCGCAGGCGACACCTGGCGGCCTGACGGCCGGCCGGTCCAGGAGAACGGCGAGGGCGCCGGTGCGGGTCATCGCACCGGCGCCCTCGCCGTGTGGTCTCAGGCGCGGCGGTGACCCCGCCGATGCGGGAAACGCTGCGCCTCGCCCAGGTCGAGGGCGTCGCACATCGCATCCCAGACGCGTTGGGGTGCGGCGCCGTCCGCGAGCGCCTCATCGGGCGTGCGCCCGCCGAGCGCAGAGAGCACGAGATCCGCGCGCACGCTCGCGCCGTAGCTGCCGAACGTGGCCTCCACGGCGCCGGCGAACTCCGAGTGCTTCACGCCCCCAGGGTAACGACTCTCCCACCGGTGTCCGGGCACGGCTCGTGGCCGGACCCCGCACCTCCCGGGGCGACCTGGGTGGCCTCAAGCCGATCAGGTCGTGTCCAGATGACCCAGCTCCAAGCCCGTACGGAGCTGGGTGACCTCAAGCCGACCACGTCGTGTCCAGACCACCCAGCTCCAGGCCACGACGGACGTGGGTGCACTCAAGCCGACCACGTCGTGTCGAGCGCACCCAGGTCGCACCGTCAGCGACGGGCGGCTCGCCGGGTCAGCAGGGCCGCCGCCCCGACCAGCAGAGCCAGGGCCCCGGCGACCAGGCCGATCGGCGCAGCGCCCGTGCTCGGCAGGCCCCCGGCGGGAGTGCCCCCGGAGCCCGGGTTCGCACCCGCGTCCGAGGCGCCGGAGGCGCCCACGTTTGCGTCATCGGCACCGTCGGAACCGTCACCCGACCCCGAGCCGGGGCCAGATCCCTCGGCGTCCGCGTCCTGGTCGCTGCCGGCGCCTGCGTCGGAGCCATCGGTGCCATCGGGCCCGTCCGAACCGCTGTCAGAACCGTCGGCACCACCGGCACTGCCGTCCGAAGCATCGGAACCGTCCGACCCGCCGTCAGAACCAGCATCCGAACCATCGGAGCCGTCCGAGCCATCGGATCCACCATCGGAGCCGTCCGAACCGTCGGAACCGTCGGAGCCGCCGTCGGAGCCGTCAGACCCGCCGCCCGAACCATCAGACCCGCCGTCAGACCCGCCGCCCGAGCCATCCGAGCCATCCGACCCTCCGTCGGGGCCGCCGTCGGAGCCATCCGACCCACCGTCGGACCCGCCGTCCGATCCGTCGCCGCCGGTCTCGAGGTCGAGTACCCAGCCCTGCGCGGTGAGCGGGCCGAAGACGTCGGCGGCCGTTCGATCCCCGAAGGAGGGCGCCTCGTCCCCGTCGGCCACGGTCACGGTGATCGGGGCGTCATCGGTGCCGTAGCCCCAGAAGGGCACGTCGGCGTCCTCCGCCGTTCCACCGTGGAGCACGACACTCGCACCGGGGGCGAGCTCCGCGCGCCGGAACTGCTCGAGGTGGTTGAACGGCCGCTCGGCGGAACCGTCGCCGGCCACCGGAGCGCTCGGGTCGAGGTGCACCTCGGTCAGCTTGCCCGGATCGGCGTCGAGACGCTCCCACAGGTTGATCGAGGCGAGGGCGACCGGGCCGCGCGCCCGGGTGATCGTGATCCGGAACTCCTGGGCGGTCACGGGCTCGTCCAGGTCGATGATCCGCTGCACGCCGACGACCCCGGCGCTGCCGACCTCGGTCCAGGCGCCGTCGATCCAGGCGTCGACGCGCACGCCCTCGACGACCTGCCCGCCGCGGAGCGCGTCCTCGCTCAGGCCGACGTAGTCGGCCCGCTCCGGCGCGCCCAGGTCGAGGGTGACCTCGGGTGTGTCGTCGCCGCTGAGCCAGGAGCTGCGGGAGTTGCCGTCGGTGATCGCCGCCGTCGCCTCGCCGTCCGCGCTCGCCTGCACGCCGAGGGCGTGGTCGAGGGTGAACGAGCGGCGTCGCTCCGCCGCGAAGTCCGCCAGGGCGTCCTCGGAGGCGGGTGCGAAGGTGCCGGTGGTCGTCGGCGGCGTGTTGAGGAGCATGAGCGAGTTGCGGCCCGTCGTCTCCAGGTAGTGCGCGAGCAGGGTCTGGCCGCTCTTCGGCGCGTCGTTCGGGTGCGCGAACCATCCCTGGGTCAGCTTCATGTCGGCCTCGGTGGGCCACCAGTGCAGGGCGTCGGCGCCGGCGCGCGCGGCCGCCTCGATCTGGGCGCGTGATCCGAGCGCCTGATCCATGTTGCCGCTCGTTCCCACGAGGCCGATCTTGCCGCCGTCCGCCGGGTTCGAGATGGGCACGACGGCCCATTCGTCGTTCCGCGCCCATCCGGCCTCGGTCCCGACCCAGCGCACGTCCCGGCCGCCGACGGCCACGACGGCGTCCGGCTGGAGCTCGCCGATCATGTCGTAGAACGCCGGGTAGTCGTAGGTCTCGTGCTTGGCGGTGTTGCCCTGGGCGCCGTCGAACCACACCTCGTCGATGGGGCCGTACTGGGTGAGCACCTCGTAGAGCGTGTTGAGGAAGTACTCGCCGTAGTCGGTCGCCTCGTACGTGAAGGTGGGCAGGTCCTCGCCGGCGCGGTCGTCGCCCTCGACGAGGGTCGGGATGGTCCGCTCCGTCGTGGCCGACCCGTTGCCGAAGGTGCCCTCGATCTCCTGATTCGAGTCAGCCGGCGACATGTAGACCCCGACCTGCATTCCGTACTTGTGGGCCGCGGTCACGAAGTCGCGCAGGATGTCGCCCTCTCCGTTTTGCCACGGGGTCGAGGCCACCGAGTAGTCGCTGTAGCGCGAGGGGAAGGAGAGGAAGCCGTCGTGGTGCTTGACCACGAGGATCGCGAGGCGATGCCCGGTGTCGCGCAGGGTCTGGACCCACCGGTCCACGTCGAGCTCACCGGTCGGGTCGAAGCGGGCCGGGTCCTCGGTGCCGTGGCCCCATTCCTGGTTGTAGAACGTGTTGATGCCGAAGTGGATGAACGCGGTGAGCCCGAGTTCCTGCCAGTCGAGCTGCTCGGCGGTCGGGCGCACGAGGTTCGCCTTGCCGATGATGTTCTCGGCACATTCGTTCGGGCCGACCGAGATGTAGTTGCCGGGTTCGAGGTCGTCGATCGGGTCGCACACGGTCGCGTCGAGCCGCTGGTAGGTGAACGCGCGGCCCTCGAACGGGCCGGTGAGCAGCGCGAATCGCACGCGCTCGATCTCGCCGGCGAAGGCACGCTCCGGAGCCTGTCCGGCGAATTCGTTGCCGACGGCGAGCGTCGCCTCGGCGGCGCTACTGCGTGTGGACGGCGCAGGCGCGCTCACCTGCGGAAGTTCGTCGCCGTCGAGCCAGGCGACGAGCGTGACGCCGTCCGCATCCGTGTCGTAGGCGAGGGAGAGCACGTGGCTTTCGCCCGCGGCCGGGGCGGGCACGTCCTGCACGTAGTCCTGCCAGGAGCCGCTCGCGTTCGAGGAGAAGCCGTAACGGAACCGGCCGTTCTGGAAGCGTGCGAAGAAGTTGCCGCCGACGGCGAGCACCGTGCCGAGCTCGGCCTGCTCCCCGTTCGGCGTGAACTCGATCTCGGTCACGAAGCCGGCGTCGAGCGCGGTGACCCCGAACGGGTCCTCGGTCGCGGTGAAGTCGGCGCCGTGGGTCGGCGCGGAGGTGACCAGTGCGCCGCCGGAGATCTGGGTTCCCGAGCGCACGGCGAGGGCGCCGTCGAGCACGTCGCCCGCCGCGGGCTCGTACTCGGCACCGGCGAGGGTCCCGTCGAAGCCGAGGTCGAGCAGGTCCGTGGCGAGGGGGGTGGGCTGGAACTCGAACGGCTCGTCGGCACCCGAGTCGCCGACGACCCGCACCCGCGACAGGGTTCCGGCGATGCCGCGGTCGCCGCCGGCGGGGTGGACCTCGTTGCCGAACCCGAAGGTGTCGACGAGGGCGGCGTTGACGGCCGCCTGGCCGTCCGCGGTGACCGTCGGCAGCGGCTCACCGTCGAGCCAGACCTCGAGGGTGGCCGCGCCGGCACCGTCGGCCTCGTAGCGCACGGAGAGGGCGTGCTCCGCCCCGATGGCGGGCAGGTCCGCCTGGTTGCGGTGCTTGGACCAACCGCCGCCGGGGTTCTGCGAGTCGAAGCCGTAGGCGAGCCGGCCGTTCTCCGAGCGCACGAACAGGTTTCCGCCCGCGGAGAGCACGGTGGACATGTCGCCCCAGCCGGCGGGCGTGAACTCGACCTCGGCCACGAAGCCGGTCGTGCCGGCGTTGCCCGCGCCGCCGGTCAGCGTGAAGTCGGCGGCCTCGAACGCGATGCCCTGGGCGCCGCCGTCGAGCCGGACTCCCCCGGTCGCGAGCTGCTCCTCCGCGCCGTCGATCCGGTGGACGACGCCGCGCATCCGTTCCTCGCCCTGGGTCGTGTAGCCCGTCGTGTCGACGAGCGAACCGGCGAAGCCGATGTTCAGGTCGTCGGTCGGGGCCGCGCTCGCCGGTCCGATGGCCGCGAAGCTCGTCATCGCGGCGAGGAGGCCGAGGGCTCCGGTCGCAGCGACGAATGTCCCGCCGCGACCCCGACGTCGCGGGCGTCCCTGGTGGGCCGATCGCATCGGTGCGGGCCTGTCGCAGTGATTCATGTGCACTCCATCGTGAGTCGAGCAGCGGGTCGCCACGACGGCACCCCACCCGCAGACATCTGATGTTAACGCCTTGTGCTCACGATGTCACACGCCCCGTCAGGTTCGATCATGACTGGGCGCGCGGTCGTGCGCGCGGGCGCGCGTCGACGTGCGCGGGCGGGCGGTGGCGCGAGGCACACGAGGGGCGCGAGGGACGACCCGGTGCGAATGTCGGAGCCGGTCGGCACAATAGGTGCGTGAACTCCTCGGATGCGCTGGCCGGGTTCAGCCCGGTCGCCCGTGCCTGGTTCACCGGTGCGTTCCCCGAGCCGACCCCGGCCCAGGCGGGCACGTGGGAGGCCGTCTCCTCGGGCGATCACGCGCTCGTCGTCGCCCCGACGGGCTCGGGCAAGACCCTCGCGGCATTCTTCTGGGCGCTCGACCGGCTCGCCACGGAGCCGGCGCCCGAGCCGGCGCTGCGATGCCGCGTGCTGTACGTCTCGCCGCTCAAGGCGCTCGCGGCGGACATCGAGCGCAACCTCCGGGCGCCGCTGGCGGGGATGCGCGCCCTCGGCCCCGCGACCGGCGCGGCGGGAGACCTCCGCGTCGGGGTCCGCACCGGCGACACCCCCGCCTCCGAACGGCGCTCGATGGCCACGCGGCCGCCGGACATCCTCATCACCACGCCGGAGTCCCTGTTCCTCATGCTCACCTCCGGGGCGCGGGCGGGGCTGCGCGGGGTGCGCACCGTCATCGTCGACGAGATCCACGTGCTCGCCGGCACGAAGCGGGGCGCCCACCTGGCCCTCTCCCTCGAGCGGCTCGACCTCCTGCTCGAGCGGCCGGCGCAGCGGATCGGGCTGTCGGCCACGGTGCGCCCGCCGGGCGACGTGGCCGCCTTCCTCGCCGGCCACCGCGACCGGGCCGACGGCGGCCGGGACGTCCGCGTGATCGCGCCCGGTCAGGGGCCGCAGGTGGAGATCGACATCGCCGTTCCGGTCCCCGACCTGACCGACCTCGCCGCCGCGCCGACGACCGGGCCACCGACCGGCCGGGCGATCGGCCCGGCGATCGGCCCGGCGATCGGCCAAGACTCGGGCCCGGGCGCCGACCTGAGTGGTGACGCGGCCGGCGCCCGGCGCGAACCCGGGTCGATCTGGCCGCATGTCACCTCCCGGCTCGTCGACCTCATCACCGCACACCGGTCCACGATCGTGTTCGCGAACTCCCGGCGCGGCGCCGAACGTCTCACGGCCCGCATCAACGAGGAGGCGGCCGCGCGGGCGGGCGTGGGCGACGTCGACGCGGGCGCGGCGGGCTCGACGGGCTCAGCGGGCTCGACGGGCTCAGCGGGCTCGACGGGCTCGACCTGGGCGGCCCAGCTCCCCGGCCAGGCGGGCACGGCTCTCCCGGTCCCCGCGGCCCGCGTGCTGGCCCGCGCCCACCACGGGTCGATGAGCCGCGCCGAACGGACCGCGATCGAGACCGCCCTGAAGCAGGGCACCCTGCCCGCGGTCGTGGCCACGAGTTCCCTCGAGCTCGGGATCGACATGGGCAGCGTCGACCTCGTGGTGCAGGTCGGGGCGCCCCCGAGCGTGGCGAGCACGCTCCAGCGGATCGGTCGGGCCGGGCACCGGGTGGGCGAGGCCTCCCGCGGGGTCGTCATCCCGACCCACCGCGGCGAACTGCTCGCCGCCGCCACGACCTGCCTGCGTGCCCGCGCCGGCCTGATCGAACGCAGTCACGTGCTGAGCAACCCGCTCGACGTGCTCGCCCAGCACATCGTCGCGATCACCGCCCTCGACCCCGTGACGATGTCCGAGCTGGCCGAGCTCGCGCGCCGGGCCGACCCGTTCCACACCCTGACCGAGGCGACCCTCGTCGCCGTCGTGGACATGCTCTCGGGCAGGTACCCGAGCGAGGAGTTCGCCGAACTGCGACCTCGCGTCGTATGGGACCGGGTGAGCGATACGCTCACCGGCCGGCCGGGCGCGCAGCGGCTCGCCACCACGAGCGGCGGGACGATCCCGGACCGGGGGCTCTACGGGGTCTACGTCGCCGGCGAGGGCGGCGCCGCGGCCCGGGGCGGCAAGCGGGTGGGTGAACTCGACGAGGAGATGGTCTACGAATCGCGCGCCGGCGACACGTTCACCCTCGGGTCCTCGACGTGGCGGATCGAGGAGATCACCCCGGACCGCGTGCTCGTCTCCCCCGCCCCCGGGCTGCCGGGCCGGCTGCCGTTCTGGCGCGGCGACTCCCCGTCCCGCCCCGCGGAGCTGGGCCGGGCCCTCGGCGAGCGGCTGGCGGAGCTGGAGGAGGCCGACTTCGATCCCGCCGCGATCGCCGGCTGGGGGCTGGACGAGTGGGCGAGTGCGAACCTGCTCGCCTACCTGCGCGAGCAGCGGGCGAGCGCGACGAGGCTGGCCACCCACGAGGTGCTCGTGGTGGAGCGGTTCCGCGACGAGCTGGGCGATTGGCGGATCGTCATCCACTCCCCCTGGGGCGCTCAGGTTCACGCGCCGTGGGCGATCGTGCTCGCGGCCCGGCTGCGCGAGCGGTTCGGGGACGTGGCGGCGATGCACACCGACGACGGGATCGTGCTGCGGCTGCCGGACACCGAGGAGGCGATCGACCCGTTCGACCCGCTCGCACTCCCGACCGGCGCCGATGTGGGCGCGGATGACTCGGGCGGCCTCAGTGGCCCGGGCGGCCCAGGTAGACCGGGAGGCGGGGCACGGGTCGAGCTGGAGGAGTTGCTGCTCGAACCGGAGGAGGTCCGCTCGCTCGTGGTCGACGCGCTCGGCGGGTCGGCCCATTTCGCGGCCCGGTTCCGCGAGGCCGCCGCCCGCTCCCTGCTGTTGCCGCGGCGGCGTCCGGATCGGCGCCGGCCCCTGTGGCAGCAGCGGCAGCGCGCGGCCCAGCTGCTGGCCGTGGCGGCCGGATACCCGCAGTTCCCGGTCATGCTCGAGGCGGTCCGGGAGTGCCTGAGCGACGACTTCGACGTCGCCGCGCTCGTCGAGCTCATGACGGCGGTGCGGCAGCGCCGGGTCCGGGTCGTCGAGGTCGAGACCGCCGCGCCC
The DNA here is from genome assembly GCF_009372055.1 of Pseudactinotalea sp. HY160. Taxonomy (NCBI): domain Bacteria; kingdom Bacillati; phylum Actinomycetota; class Actinomycetes; order Micrococcales; family Cellulomonadaceae; genus Pseudactinotalea; species Pseudactinotalea sp. HY160. Next base: position 125,246 of record NZ_WHMT01000004.1, read on the forward strand.
TCACCGTTCGCGAAGTCGCTGCTGTTCGGGTACGTGGCCCAGTTCGTCTACGACGGCGACGCCCCGCTCGCCGAGCGTCGCGCGGCCGCCCTCACCCTCGACCCGGGCCTGCTCTCCGACCTGCTCGGTGACGGGTTCGGCGGCCCCGGCGGCCTGGCCGACCTGCTCGATCCGGAGGCGATCGCCTCGGTCGAGGCGGAGGTGGGGCTGCGCACCGAGGCGTGGCGGATCACCTCCGCCGAGCAGCTCGTCGACGTGCTCCGGCTCGCCGGGCCGCTGAGCGGGGACGGCCTGGCGCAGCGGGCCGCGGAGCCCGCGGGCGTGCCCGCCTGGCTGGACGACCTCGAGCGGTCGCGGCGCGTCCTGCGGGTGCGCGTCGCCGGCCGGGAGGCGTGGGCGGTGATCGAGGACGCCGCCCGGTTGCGTGACGGGCTCGGCGTCGCCCTCCCGCCGGGGGTGCCCGAGCCGTTCACGCGGGCGAATCCCGAGGCGCTGCTCGAGCTGGTGCGCCGGTTCGCTCGCACCCACGGCCCGTTCCGCGGGGGCGAGGTGGCCGCGGCGTACGGGATCGGGCTCGGCGCGGTCATGGCGGCGCTGGCGGCCCTCGTGGCCGCCGGCGCCCTCACGAGCGGCGACCTGCGTCCGCCCGAGGCCGCCGGCGCCCGGATGCCCGGCCCGGACTACTGCGACGTCGACGTGCTTCGCCGGATCCGCCGGCGCTCCCTCGCGGCGCTGCGGGCCGACGTCGAGCCCGTGCCGCCGGAGGTGTTCGCGGGTTTCCTCCCGGGCTGGCACGAGGTCGGCCGGTTGCGGGGCGTCGACGGCGTGGCGGCCGCGGTCGAGACCCTCGCCGGCACCCCGGTGGCGGCGAGCGCGCTCGAGTCCCTCGTGCTCCCGGCACGGGTGGTCGACTACCGGCCCGAGGACCTCGACGAGCTGACCACGAGCGGGGAGGTCGTCTGGATCGGGGCCGGGGCGAGTGCCACGGGCCTGGACGGCTGGGTCGCGCTCGTCCCGGCCGACGCGGTGGCCGATCTCGCACCCGATCGGCGGGTCGAGATCACCGAGCTCTCGCAGCCGGCCCGGTGGATTATCGAGATCTTCGCCGCCGGGCCGGCCGGAGTCGGCCGATTCGCCCGCGAACTGGCGCCCGAGGTCGCGGCACGGGCGGGCACGACGGCGCCGCCGCTCCCCCCGCCGACCCCGGCCGAGTTCGCGGAGGCGATCTGGGAACTCGCGTGGGCCGGCTTCCTGAGCAACGACTCCCTCGCGCCGCTGCGCGCCCGCCTCGGCGGGTCCGCCCATCCGGCCACCCTGGCCGCTCCGGCCACCCGTGCCACCCGGGCCACCCGGGCGCCGCGGGCCCGCTCCGGGCTGCGATCTATGCGGGCCCGCCGGCGGATCGACGCCCCGTCGACCACCGCGCCGCACCTGAGCGGACGCTGGTCGCTCGTTCCGGGCGCGGGTGAAGCCACCGCCCGGATCCTCGGCCGCTCGCTCGCGCTGGTGGACCGGGACGGGGTGGTGCTGCGCGGCTCGGTGCCCGAGGGACTGCCCGGCGGTTTCGGGTCGGTCTACCGGGTGCTCGCCCGCGCGGAGGAGTCGGGGCAGGTGCGGCGTGGATACTTCGTCGAGGGTCTCGGCGCCGCGCAGTTCGCGCTGCCCGAGGCGGTCGAACGCCTCCGCGCCGCCGCCGCCCCGGCGCCCGGCCCGCCGTCCGGGCTCGTGCTCGCCGCCACGGACCCGGCGCAGGCCTACGGCGCCGCGCTCGCCTGGCCCGAGGCATGCGGCCCGGGCGGCCACCGTCCGGGCCGGAAGATCGGCGCGTGCGTCGCCCTCGTGGCCGGCCGGCTCGTGTTCTACCTCGAGCGCGGCGGCCGCTCCCTGCTGACGTTCACCACGGAGCCGGGTGTACTGGCGATCGCCGCCGACGCGCTCGCCGAGGCGATCCGCGCGGGCCGGCTGGGCCGGATCACCCTCACCACGATCGACGGCGCGGCCGCCCTGACCGGCGCGGCCGCCACCGCCGCGCTCCGGGGCGCCGGGTTCGTGCCGCATCCGCGCGGGCTGCGGCTGCGGGGAGCCGCATGAGCAGGCCGGAATCGGTGTCCCCCGCGGCCGAGACGACGGCCGCGAGCGGCCCGGGCGCGGGATCGGGGCCTGGATCGGGACTGGAGTCGGCGGGCGGGTGCGTCGATGCCTGAGGGGGACGTGCTGCGGCGGGTCGCGCGCCGGCTGGAGGAGGCGCTGGCCGGCCGGGTGCTCGTTCGCGGGGAGCTGCGCTGGCCCACCCTGGGCGCGATGGATCTCGCCGGGGCGGGCGTGACCGAATGCGTGAGCTACGGCAAGCACCTGCTCCTCCGGCTCGACGACGGCCGCACGCTCCACACTCACCTGCGCATGGACGGCAGCTGGCACGTGCGCCACACCGCCGACCCGCCCCAGCGCCTCGGGAACCCCGACATCCGGGTGGTCCTGGCGAATGTGCGCTGGACCTGCATCGGCACGCTGCTCGGGATGTGCGACCTCGTGCCCACCGCCGGCGAGGGAGCCCTGCTCGGGCACCTCGGCCCGGACCTGCTCGACCCACGCGTCGACCTCGCCGACGTCGCTCGGCGGGCGCGCCGGGAGGGTGACCGCCCGATCGGGGAGGTGCTGCTCGACCAGCGCGTCGCGGCCGGGATCGGCACGATCTACCTGGCCGAGTCGTTGTGGGTGTGCCGGATCAACCCGTGGCGTCCGGTCTCGGCCGTGCCCGGGCTCGACCGCCTCTATGCGACGGCGGCGGCCCTCATGCGCCGCAGCGCCGATGCGCCGGCCCTCACCGCGACCGGGAGCACGCGGCCCGGGGAGACGACCCATGTGCACGGCCGGGCCGGGCGCCCGTGCCGGCGGTGCGGCGCACCGATCGCGGTGGCCGGGGTCCGGCCGTCGACCGTCGCCGCCGAGGCCGCTCGCGCGCTGCCGGACCGGCCCGGCTACTACTGCCCCGCCTGCCAGCCGGACTGACTGCCGGACTGACTGCCGGCACGCGCGACCCGGGTCCCCCGACCCGACCACGGCGCCACCGGCCCACCCAGCTCACCCGGCTCACCCAAAGCCTCCGGCCGGCCGGCTCAGCACACCCCGGCCCGCCGGCGTGCTCGTGACACACGCGGGCCCGCCGGCTGGGCCGGCGGGCCGAGGTGCTGTTCGATGCTGCCGGTTCTAGACGGCGGCGAGTTCGTCGCGTTCGGTCAGGTCCGCGGGGATCGTGTCCGGGATCGCGATGCCCTCGATGAGGGCGACCCGGTCGGACACCTCTCGGAGCACGAGCGAGAGCGGGATGTCCAGCGCCGAGCTGATCGAGTACAACAGTTCGGAGGAGGCCTCCTTCTGGCCGCGTTCCACTTCCGAAAGATATCCCAGTGAGACCTGAGCCGAGGAGGAGACCTCGCGTAGTGTGCGCCCTTGACGCTGGCGGACACCACGGAGAACGTCGCCGATCTGGTGGCGAAGCACGATCATGGTGGGTTCCTCCTTCCGGGTGAGTGACTGCTTGGTACTACCGTACCGTGCACCACCGACGGCCGGTGCATCTGTCGGGCGGATCGTTGCGGAGGTGAGACCGTCCCGCCTGCCGAGGATCCGGGCGGGCGACCGCCGGGCATGGGCGGGAGAGTGTCGGGCCGGGCGCTGCGGGCTGGTCGTCAGGTCATTCGAGTTCATCACCCGGCACAACACGCCGCCGGAGTCGTTTGTTCCCGGCTCCCTGTGCCCGCTCCCGGCGTTCAGTCCGCCCTCGGCCGCCCGCGGCCGGCCCTCGGCCGGCCCTCAGCCGGCAAGGTGCTCGAGCGCGAGGTCGAGCGCGGCGAGGCTCGCCTGCTCCCTGATCTGATCGCGGTCGCCGCTGAACGAGAACCCCTCGAGCCGCTCACCCGTGTCGTCGCACACGGCCACGTAGACGGTGCCCACGGGCTTGCCGTCGTGCGCTCCCGGCCCGGCCACCCCGGTCGTCGCGAGACCGACGTCGGCCCCGGTGACCCGGCGTGCCCCGGCCGCCATCGCGAGCGCGACCCGGGAGTCGACACTGCCGTGGTCGGCGAGCAGGCGGGCCGGCACCCCGAGCAGGGCGATCTTCATCTCGTTCGTGTAGGAGACGATTCCCCCGAGCAGCACGCGCGAGGCGCCCGGCTGGGACACGAGGGCGGCCGTGACGGCCCCGCCGGTGAGGGACTCGGCCACCGCGAGGCTCACCCCCCGCTCGCGGGCGAGGTGGACCAGCCGGGCCGAGGCGATGTCAGTCGCGGATGCCACGGGTCGTTCGCCGAGCCTTGACCAGGTAGTCGATGCCGGTGAGCACCGTGAGCACGAGCGCGAGATAGATGACGATCTGGCCGAGCAGCACGATCCAGTCGCCGATCCGTGCCCCGACGAGGTCCGCCCAGGGAACGAGCAGCACGCAGATCCCGGCGATCTGCAGCACCATCTTGAGACGGCCGCCGGCGCTGGCGGAGATCACCTCGTGGGAGACCATGAGCAGCTTGAGCAGCGTGATTCCGACCTCGCGCACGAGGATGACGATCGTCACCCACCATGGGATCGCATCGAGCCAGGAGAGCAGGATGAACGCGGCCCCGGTGAGGAACTTGTCGGCGATCGTGTCGGCGAGGGTGCCGAACGCCGTCACCTTGTTGTACTTGCGGGCGAGGTGGCCGTCATAGCGATCGGTGAGCGAGGCGAGCACGAACACCCCGAACGCCCACAGCCGCGCGGCCATGGTCTGCTGCACGAGCAGCACGATGAAGACCGGCACGAGCGCGACGCGCGCGAGCGTGAGGATATTGGGCAGGTTCCACACAAAGCTCACCCGCGGGGCGGCGTCGTCATTCGTTGTCCTCACCTCACCAGCCTATCGGTCGCGCGGGGCGATGGCCCCGCCCACCCCGCGAGCCTCGAGCCGGGGCCGCCGCCTACACTGTGCGGGTGCCCGCACACTCCACGCCGCCGACCACTCGCCGTCCCGCCCGATGGCTGTTGCTCACGTGCCTGGCGATCCTCGTCGCCCTCGTCACCGCGACGGCGACCTGGCAGCCCTGGAACGACGCCGACGGTCCCGGCGGCCTCACCGGTGCGGCGCCGAGTGAGGGGGCGTCCCCCACCGACGCGCCGAGCGAGGGGGCGTCGTCCCCGACCGAGACCCCGAGCCCCACGCCCGCGCCGGATGCCGTGTTCACGATCGGCGCGGTCGGCGACGTGCTCCCGCACGACACGCCGATCCGGGTTGCGCACACCGGCGGCGACGACTACGACTTCACGCCGATGCTTGAGGCGACCCGCGAGTGGAGCGAGGGGGTCGACCTGGCGCTGTGCAACATGGAGGTGCCGCTGTCGATGCCCGGGGAGCGCCCGAGCGGCTACCCGCTGTTCGGCGCGCCGATGCAGATCGTCGCGAATCTGGCCGGCCTCGGTTGGGACGGCTGCGCCACCGCCACCAATCACACGATCGACCGCGGCGCGGACAACGCGATGTACACCCTCGACGTGTTCGACTCCGAGGGCCTCGGGCACGCGGGCAGCGCCCGCTCGGCCCAGGAGGCGGCCACCCCCCAGTACTACGACCTGGAGCGGGCCGGCCAGCAGATCCGGGTCGCGCAGATCGCGGCGACCTACGGCACGAACGGGCTGCCGATCCCACCCGACCAGCCCTGGCTCGTCACCCTCCTCGACGCCGACCAGTTGATCGCCCAGGCCGAGACGGCCCGCGAGAACGGCGCCGACCTCGTCGTGGCGAGCCTCCACTGGGGCCTGGAGTATCAGCTCCGGCAGAACCCCGAGCAGGAGGCGCTCGCCGAGAAGCTCGCCGCCTCCGGCGCGATCGACCTGATCATCGGGAACCACCCGCACGTGCCCCAGCCGATGGCCAAGCTCCCGGGAGGCCCCGGCGGCGACGGGATGTGGGTCGCCTATTCCCTGGGGAACTTCATCTCGAATCAGGATTCGAACTGCTGCATCCCCGAGACCGCTACGGGGCTGTTCATGACGGCGACCGTGACCAAGCCCGCGGACGGCCCGGCGCGGGTCACCGGCATGGAGTGGACGCCGATGACCGTCGACCGGCTCGGGAACCAGCGGGCCTATCCCCTGCCCGGACTCCTCGAGGGCGAGCCCCCCGCAGCACTCACCCTCTCCCGCGCGACCCTCGAGGACCGGATGGCCCGGGTGGAGTCGATCATGGAGAACTCCGCCGGCGCGGACTTCCCGCTGCTCACCACGCCGCCCGAGCCGACCGGCGAGCCGCCCGTCGTCGTGCCGCGCGCCGGCTGAGGTCGGTCGGGCGGGCGCAGTCGGGGTGGACTCCGGCGCGCGCCCCGATCTCCGTGCAGGCGGTCCCGCCCGCGCCGCCGCACCCGGTGAACACGGCGCACAGCGTGGCGGCCGCCGCGAGGGCGGCCAGGCTCGGGAGGATGCGGCGCACGGCCTCGACGATAGCCCGCCGACGCGCTGAGCGCGGGTGCTCGGACCCGCGGGCCCTCAGCGGCCCGTCAACTCCCAGGCGTCCTCGGACTCGGCGCCCTCCTCGTCCTCCCAATCGTCGTCGCCGTAGGCGTCGCCGCCGCTGTCCGGGTCGTGGGCATCCCGGGCACCATCGCCAGGCGGGGTCTCCCCCCGCAAGAGTGCGAGCACGCCGGGCAGGTCCTCGGGGGTCACGAGCACGTCGCGGGCCTTCGAGCCCTCGGAGGGGCCGACGATCTCGCGGGACTCGAGCAGGTCCATGAGCCGGCCGGCCTTGGCGAAGCCGACCCGCAGCTTGCGCTGCAGCATCGAGGTGGAACCGAACTGGGAGGTGACCACGAGCTCGGCCGCCTGCAGCAGCACGTCGAGGTCGTCGCCGATGTCCTCGTCGATCTGCTTCTTCGCGGCGGTGGGCACGACGTCGTCGCGGTAGACCGGCTGAAGCTGGGACTTGACGTGCTCGACCACGCCGTGGATCTCCGACTCCCCGACCCAGGCGCCCTGGACCCGCATCGGCTTCGAGGCGCCCATGGGCAGGAACAGCGCGTCGCCCTGGCCGATGAGCTTCTCGGCGCCGGGCTGGTCGAGCACGACCCGGGAGTCCGCGAGCGAGCTCGTGGCGAACGCGAGCCGGGAGGGCACGTTCGCCTTGATGAGCCCGGTCACGACGTCCACGGACGGGCGCTGGGTCGCGAGCACGAGGTGGATCCCGGCGGCCCGCGCGAGCTGGGTGATCCGCTGGATCGAGGCCTCGACGTCGCGCGGGGCGACCATCATGAGGTCGGCGAGCTCGTCGACGATCACGAGCAGGTACGGATACGGGGCGATCTTGCGCTCGCTGCCGGGCAGCGGCTGGACCTTGCCCGAACGCACGCCGGCGTTGAAGTCGTCGATGTGCTTGTAGCCGTACGCGGCCAGGTCGTCGTAGCGCAGGTCCATCTCGCGCACGACCCATTCGAGCGCCTCGGCCGCCTTCTTCGGGTTCGTGATGATCGGCGTGATCAGGTGCGGGATGCCCTCGTAGATCGTCAGTTCCACCCGCTTGGGGTCGACGAGCACCATCCGCACCTCCTCCGGGGTCGTGCGCATGAGGATCGAGGTGATCATCGAGTTGACGAAGCTCGACTTGCCCGAGCCGGTCGCCCCGGCCACGAGCAGGTGCGGCATCTTCGACAGGTTCGCCACGACGTAGCCGCCCTCGACGTCCTTGCCCACGCCGACCACGAGCGGGTGCTCGTTCCGGCGCGCGACCGAGGAGCGCAGCACGTCACCGAGCACGACGGTCTCGCGGTCGGTGTTGGGGATCTCGATCCCGATCGCCTTCTTGCCGGGGATGGGCGAGAGGATGCGCACGTCGGCGCTCGCCACGGCGTAGGCGATGTTCTTGGTCAGGGCGGTGATCCGCTCGACCTTGACCCCGGGGCCGAGCTCGACCTCGTAGCGGGTGACCGTGGGGCCGCGGGTGAAGCCGGTGACCTCGGCGTCGACCGAGAACTCCGTGAACACGGTGGTGAGCGCCTCGACCACGCGGTCGTTCGCCGCCGAGCGCAGCTTGTGCGGGGGCCCGCTCACGAGCATCTCGTCGGTGGGGAGGTTGTAGATGAGGTCGGGGGCGAGTTCGAGCTGCTCGGCCCGCGCCGGCAGCGGCTCGGTCGGCGGGGCGCTCAGGTTCTCGGTCTCGACCGCCTCGGACCCGTCCGCCCCGAGGAGCGTGGTCGCGTCCGGGTCCATGACCTTCGTGTGCCCGGCCCCGCCGGTCGCACCGGTCGCGCCGGTCGCATGGTCGTGTTCCTCGTAGACGTCGAACACGTCGTCCGGGTGGGACGGGTCTCCGGACGGGTCGGCCACCTCGCCCTCGGCTGCCACGTCGTGGGGGTGGGCGAACGCCTCGTCGCCGGCTCGGGCCGCGCCCGTCGATCGAGGACGACGTCGCTTGCCTCTCGCTGCGGGCGCGCCGTCACGCGTGGCCGGTGTGGGCGCGTGCGGGTCGCCCGGGTCGCTCGGGTCACCGGAGTGGTCGGACCCCGCGGCGCCGGCGGGCTCCCTGCCCTGGACCCAGTCGCCGAACTGGCGCAGCCGGCGCGGGATCGTCGCGACGGGCGTGGCGGTGGTCACGAGAATCCCGAAGGTCCCGAGCAGCACGAGCACGGGCACCGCGACCCAGGTGGACAGCAGCATCGAGAGCGGATTGGCCACGGCCAGGCCGAGGAGTCCTCCGGCGGCGAAGACCGCGTCCCATTCCGTGGGCGTGGGCAGGCCGGAGCCGACGGCGATGAGACCGCAGATCGCGGTCGTGAGCGCGAGCAGTCCGATCGTGATGCGCACGTTCACGTGCCCACGGTCGGGATGGCGCATAAGCCGGACCGCCATGAACACGAGCAGCGCCGGAACGATGACCGCGAGGATGCCGACGGCGCCCGCCACGGCCGCGTGGATCACGTCGCCGGCGGCCCCGGAGATCCCGAACCACTCCCGCACCGCGACGACGATCGCGAGGGCGAGGATGAGGAAGGCGAGGCCGTCCCGGCGATGTGCGGGATCCAAGTTGCGTGCTCCTGTTCCGATACTGCGGGCCGTGCCGCCGATCAGGTGCGCGATGCCCAGCCACGTGCCCTTGACCATCCGCACGGGCAGCGACGGCTCCTCCGGCTCCGGTTCGGGCCGGCGAGCGGGTGGGCGACCGGCCGGCTTGCTACCGCGGCCGGAGGTCGGCTTCGTGCGGGGTGCCATGAGTCTCTTCCTCCTACCGGGCGCGAGAAGACACCCGTGAGAGTTCAGTCAACCAGACGGCGCCCACCCGACACGTGAGTGACACACCCGCGCCCACGGCGCGCGGGCGTCGTCCATACGCCCGACGGCGCCGTGGGGAGCCGCGGTTCGGTCGCGGGTCGCGCTCAGACGGCGACGACCACGGGGATGATCATCGGGCGGCGACGGAGCCGGCGCCCGGTCCAGCGCCCGACCACGCGGCGAACGGCCTGCTGGAGCTCATGGGTGTCCACGGTTCCCTCGGCCATGGCGGCCACGAGGGCGGCCTCGATGTCGGGCACGATCGACTGGAGCTTGCCCTCGTCCTCGGCGAAGCCGCGGGCGTGCAGCTGCGGCCCGGACACGATCGTGCCCGTGGCGGCCTCGACCACCGCGAACACCGAGAGGAAGCCCTCCTCGGAGAGGATCCGGCGGTCCTTGAGCTGGTCCTCGGTCACGCCGCCGATGGAGGAGCCGTCGACGTAGACGTAGCCGCAGGGCACGGCGCCGGCGATGCGGGCCACCCCGTCGATCAGGTCGACCACGACGCCGTCCTCGGCGAGCACGACCCGCTCGGGGGCGAGGCCGCTCTGGACCGCGAGCGCACCGTTGGCCACGAGGTGGCGGATCTCGCCGTGGACGGGCATGACGTTCTTCGGCCGGATGATGTTGTAGCAGTAGAGCAGCTCGCCGGCCGAGGCGTGCCCGGAGACGTGCACGCGGGCGTTCGACTGGTGCACGACCTTCGCGCCGAGGCGGGTGAGGCCGTTGATGACCCGGAACACCGCGTTCTCGTTGCCGGGGATGAGGGAGGAGGCGAGCACCACGGTGTCGCCGGGGCCGATCGAGACCTTGTGATCGCGGTTCGCCATCCGGCTCAGGGCGGCCATCGGCTCCCCCTGCGAACCGGTGGACATGAGCACGACCCGGTCGTCGGGCAGGTCGCCGACCTTCTTCAGGTCGATGAGCACCCCCTCCGGCACGGTGAGGTAGCCGAGGTCGGCCGCGATGCCCATGTTGCGCACCATCGACCGGCCCACGAGCGCCACGCGGCGGCCGTGGGTGTAGGCGGTGTCGAGGACCTGCTGCACGCGGTGCACATGGGAGGCGAAGGAGGCGACCACGAGCCGGCCGGCGGCCTGCTCGAACACGCGGTCGAGCACGGGCCCGATCTCACGCTCGGCCACGGTGAAGCCGGGCACCTCGGCGTTGGTCGAGTCGGGCATGAACAGGTCGACGCCCTCCTCCCCCAGGCGGGCGAACGCGCGCAGGTCGGTGATGCGCCGATCGAGCGGAAGCTGGTCCATCTTGAAGTCGCCGGTGTGCAGCACGGTGCCGGCCGGGGTGCGGATCGCCACGGCGAGCGCATCCGGGATCGAGTGGTTGACCGCGATGAACTCGCAGTCGAACGTGCCGAAGGAGTGCCGCTGCCCCTCGGTCACGAGCTTGGTCACCGGCGTGATGCGGTGCTCCTTGAGCTTGGCCTCGATGAAGGCGAGCGTGAGCTTGGAGCCCACGAGCGGGATGTCGCGGCGCAGGCGCAGCAGGTAGGGCACGGCGCCGATGTGGTCCTCGTGGCCGTGGGTGAGCACGATCGCCTCGACGTCGTCGAGGCGGTCCTCGATGATCGAGAAGTCCGGCAGGATGAGGTCGACGCCGGGCTGGGTGTCCTCGGGGAAGAGCACCCCGCAGTCGACGATGAGCAGCCGGCCGCGGTGCTCGAAGACGGCCATGTTCCGGCCGACCTCCCCGAGCCCGCCGAGGGCGATGATGCGCAGGCCGTTCTCCGGCAGCGGCGCGGGCAGCCCGAGACCGGGGTGCGGGTGAGACATGTATTCTCCAGTGGTTGACTGATCAGTCGAGCAGGCCGAGGCGCTCGAGGTCGAAGCGCAGCTGCTCGATCTCCTCGGCGCCGGCCTCAACGAGGGGCGAGCGCACGCTCGCGTGGGTGATCCGGCCCTGCAGGGTGAGGGCGGCCTTGGCCATGACGGCTCCCTGCCCGCCCCCCATGATCGCATCGCAGACCGGGGACAGCTGGGCGGAGAGGTTGCGGGCCTCGTCGAGATCGCCGGCGTCGGTGGCCTGGACCATGCGCCGGTACTCCCCGGCGACGAGGTGGCCTGTGACCGACACGACGCCGGAGGCGCCGTGGACGAGCCAGGCGAGGTTGAGGGCGTCGTCCCCGGAATAGAACTCGAGGCCGGTGCGCCGCATCCGGTCGAAGCCGGCGGCCACGTTGCCGGTGGCGTCCTTGACGGCCTTGATCTGGGGTACCTCCGCCAGCCGGTCGAGGCACCGGTCGCCGATCGCGACGCCGGTGCGGCCCGGGATGTCGTAGACCATCGCCGGCAGCGCCGTGGACTCGACGATGTCGCGGATGTGCCTGAAGACGCCCTCCTGGGAGGGCCGGTTGTAGTAGGGCGAGACCACGAGCAGCCCGTGGGCGCCGGCCGCCTCGGCGGCCTGGGCGATGCGGGCCGCGTGCGCGGTGTCGTTCGAGCTGGCGCCCGCGATGACCATCGCCTCGGCGCCGACCTCGTCCACGACGACCCGGATGAGCTCGTCCTTCTCCGGGGTGTGGGTCGTGGGCGACTCGCCCGTCGTGCCGCTCACGAGCACCGCATCGCAGCCGGTGTCGACGAGGTGGCGGGCGAGGCGGCGCGCGGACTCGTAGTCGATCGACCCGTCGGGGAACATGGGCGTGACCATGGCCACGGCGACCGAACCGAAGCTGCGCGAGGGGGTGGACATGGACACAACGGTACCGCGCCCGCATAGGCTGGGCGGCATGTCGCATTCTCACGGGCACAGCCATGACCTGACCGCCGACGCGAGCGTGCGTCCCTCCGTCGACGAGGACGCCCCGCTGCTCGGTCGCATCCAGGCGGCCGCATGGCTCGCCGACGGCAGGGTTCCGGCGAGCGCGGAGGAGCTCGTGGACGCCGCGGCCTTCTCCTCCGCGTGGGCGGCGGCGATCGCCTCGCCCCCGTCCGCCAAGCACCGCATGCTCACCGCCTGCGAGGGCGCCACCGTGGTCGGCTTCGCGGCCCTGGCGCCCGCCGACGAGGAGACCGGTGAGATCGTCGCCCTCGAGGTCGACCCGGATCATGCCCGCGCCGGGCACGGGTCCCGGCTGCTCGCGGCCTGCGCCGACATCCTGCGTCAGACCGGCGCGACCGGGCTGCGCACCTGGATCCCGGTCGGCAACGAGGGCCGGATCGGATTCTTCACCGCGGCGGGCTTCGGACCCACGGGGACGCGCCGCACCTTCGATGCCGGCGGCACCGAGGTGGCCCAGGAGGCCTACGGCGCGCAGCTGGGCGACTGAACCGGCGCGCGACCCTCGCCTCCGCGCCGTGGGGAGACTATTCGTTGCCGGCAGCGGGTGCTCTCCCCGCTCCGCGCCGTGGGGAGACTATTCGTTCGCCTCCGCGCCGTGGGGAGACTATTCGTTGCGGGCGACGGGTGCTCTTCCCCGCTCCACGCCGCCCGCGCGCTCCGTGCCCCGGCGGGGAAACTATTCGTTGCGGGCGACGGGTACTCTTCCCCGCTCCACGCCGCCCGCGCGCTCCGTGCCCCGGCGGGGAAACTATTCGTTGCGGGCGACGGGTACTCTTCCCCGCTCCACGCCGCCCGCGCGCTCCGTGCCCCGGCGGGGAGGAAGATCCGTTGCGGGGACCCAGAAGTTTCCCCACCCGAGACAGGGGCTGTATGAGAGTGTGGGGCAGAGCACGACGCGGAGGACGTGAACCCTGAGGAGGGGCCGGATGGAACGGGGAATCCCGATCGAGGCGGGCACGGTGACGGATCGGGCGACCCGGCGGGGGCCCGTCGGGCGGATGGCGGGATGGGCTGCGGGCGTGCTCGCCACGAGCCTCGTCGTCGCGGCCTGCAGCGGCTCACCCGGTGCCAACGGTGGCAACGGTGGCAACGGTGCCGATGGCGGCAGTGGTCCAGGCGGTGTCGGTGGTGTCGGTGGTTCGATCGACCTCGCGCTCACGACCGGCTGCGAGCCGGACTCGGCTCCCGAATGCGTCGAGGCGGGCGGCACGCACGTGCTCGACCCGGGCGCCTACGAACGCGCGGGCGTCGCCTCCGCGGAGCTCGGGGACGGCGACACGATCGCCGTGCAGCTCGACGATGCCGGCGCGGCGATGCTCGAAGACCTCTCGCAGGAGGCCGCCGATTCCGGTGACCGGCTGCTCATGCGGGCCGGCAACGAGGTGGTGGGCGCACCCGCCGTCATGGAACCGCTCACCGGTGGTGCCGTCCAGCTCACATTCACATCGGCGCAGGAGGCCGAACGGGTCCTCGCCCTGATCCAGGGCTCCTGACCCACCGGGTCTCCCCCCGGATCGCGGCCGCTCCGACAACTGGAGCACCGATCCAGGATCCGCAGGGCCGGGTCCGGCGGTCACGGGGCCCACGCGCGGGGCGTCCTGGCTCGGGTGCATAGATTCGGGCGACGGGGGTGCAGACACTTCACACGGCCAACTGAGCACATCAGTCGCGACCCGAGGAGTGGATGACAATGACCACTGGACGCGCCGGCAGCCCGGACGAGGACCCGCAGCCGACCACCTCCCACACAGTCGCGGGAGCCAGCGCGCCGGCGCTCACCGCTCCCCCGCTGGTCTGCACGGTCTTCGGACACGACTACCACTTCACCGCCGACGGCTCGACGATGCGGTGGACCTGCACCCGCCGCTGCGGTGCGGGAGGTCGTAAGGAGTACGCCGACCCGGAATCCGCCGCCCGGTACGCCCACGCATTCGATCGTCGTGACCGGGACGACCTCGGTCGTCGAGCCCCACTCATCGGTCTCTTCCCGTTACGCCTGTGGCGATGGTTCGAACGTCGCAACCAGGCGAAGAAGGCGTGACATGGCGAGCAGGGACGTGCAGTTGGGCACCATCCAAACGAAGATCCCCGGCCGGCTCGACCGGCTCCCGTGGTCGAATTTCCATTGGCGGGTCGTCATCGGCCTCGGTGCCGTCTGGATTCTCGATGGGCTCGAGGTCACGATGGTCGGTGCCGTCGCCTCGCGGCTCACCCAGTCCGGCAGCGGCATCGAGATCAACTCCGCCCAGATCGGTCTCGCCGGAGCCGTCTATGTGGCCGGAGCATGCCTGGGCGCGTTGTTCTTCGGGCAGCTCACCGACAAGTTGGGCCGCAAGCGGCTGTTCATGATCACGCTCATCGTGTACCTCGTGGCCACCGTCGCCACCGGGTTCGCGTTCGCTCCGTGGTACTTCTTCCTCGCGCGCTTCTTCACCGGTGCCGGCATCGGTGGGGAGTATGCGGCCATCAATTCGGCGATCGACGAGATGATCCCGGGCCGGGTGCGCGGCCGCGTCGACCTCATCATCAACGGCAGCTATTGGCTCGGCGCGGTCGGTGGCAACCTTGCTGCCGTCGTGCTGCTCGACAAGGCGCTGTTCCCGGCCGATATCGGCTGGCGTATCGCCTTCGGGATCGGCGCGGTTCTCGGCCTCGGCGTGCTCTACGTCCGGCGCGGCATCCCCGAGAGCCCGCGGTGGCTGTTCATCCACGGCTACCAAGATCAGGCCGAGGAGATCGTCGGCGGGATCGAGCAGGACATCAACGATCGCACCACGGCCGAACTGGCCGATCCGGGCGATTCGCTCACGATTCGTCAACGGCGGTCGATCCCCTTCCGGGAGATCGCGAAGGTCGCGTTCAAGACGTATCCTCGACGGTCGGTCCTGAGCGTCGCTCTGTTCGTCGGTCAGGCGTTCATGTACAACGGGATTACGTTCAATCTCGGCCTGCTGCTCACCACCTTCTACGACCGGTCGGCGGATATCGTTCCCTTCTTCATCGCCGGGTGGGCCGTATCGAACTTCGCCGGCCCCGTCATCCTCGGCCCGCTGTTCGATACGGTCGGCCGGAAGCCGATGATCTCGATCTCCTATCTCGGCTCGGCCGCGCTCGGTGTGGTCCTCGCGTTCGTCATGATCTCCGGCACGAGCAACATCTGGCTGTTCATGATCGTTCTCGTGGCCACGTTCTTCCTCGCCTCCTCCGGCGCGAGCGCGGCCTATCTGACGGTCAGCGAGATCTTCCCGATGGAGACCCGGGCGCTCGCGATCGCGTTCTTCTACGCCATCGGTACGGCCGTCGGCGGGATCGCGGGCCCGCTCCTCTTCGGCGCGCTCATCAACAGCAAGGACGCCGGACTCGTCTCGATCGCGTTCTTCATCGGCGCCGGGGTCATGGCACTCGGCGGCATCGCCGAGCTGTTCTTCGGGGTCAAGGCGGAACGGGCGAGTCTCGAGAGCATCGCCATGCCGCTCACCGCCGGCGAGGCCGACGACGACGGCTCGGCGGACTCCAAGGACCGGCAGGATGACTGACGCAGGCCGACCGTGTTCGGGACCGTTCGGGAGCAGCCGCGAGCGGGCACTACGACAACCGCACGCTCACGCCACCCGGTCGGCCACCGAGGCGACGCACCGTTCCAGACATGAACGCGACGATCACGCCGTGGGACGCCCGGCATGCCTCTGCGGTGCTCGTGGGCCTCACCAGTCTCATGACGCGGTCAGCGCCGAGCTCTCGGGACGGGTTCGTCTACCGATTCCGGCATGAACCGGCCCCGCTCGGACACGCCGAGGGAGCCTTCCTGCTGTGCGGCCTCTTCGTGACGCGGGCGGCGCACGACGGGGCCAGCTCACCGCGGCACGGATGTGGTTCGAACGCAGCCGCGCCGCGTGTGGGCCGCCACGCCTGCAATCCGAGGAGTACGACACGTTCAGCAGCTACTGCGTGGCAACCTGCCCCAGGCCTGTGTGCACGCGCTCATGCTCGAGGCCTCGAGGTGGCAACGGATCGGTGCGGCTAGGCGGCCTGTGGCGGGAACGTTCGCTTCACATGGCCCGCCGTACCCTGGTCCGCTGAAGCGAATTGCGGACCCGCCTCCAGGGTCGCGCGGAGGCGCGCAAGCACGCGCGTCAGCCTCCGCGAGACCTGGATCTGACTGATCCCGAGTCTCTCGGCGATCTGTTGCTGCGTGAGTTCGTCGAAGAATCGCAACCGGATCAGGGTGCGTTCGCGGGCACTCAGCGCGGCGAGCACACGTCGCAGATCCAAGAGGTCCTCCAGCCCCGCGTGGTCGCCATCGACCCCATCGCAGATCGACGCCGACCGGGGCGCTCGACCGTCCCGCGCCGGGACATCGAGTGAATCCGCCCGAAAGCAGGTGGTCGCTGCGAGCGCCTCGCCGACTTCGCGTCGCGTCACGCCATGCCGGCACGCCAGCACCTGCTGCTCCGCATCGGTCAGCCGATCGCGATACGAGGTGGCCAACTCCGAACGCAGCTGCTGGATCCGTCGCGGTGGCCGGATCACCCATGCGTGATCGCGAAAGTACTTCTTCAATTCGCCCTCGATCGTCATCGCCGCGAACACCCCGAACTCCCCGCGTTCGCTCCGATACCGGCGAGCCGCACCGACGAGGCCGAGGCAGGCCACCTGCTCCAGGTCCTGGAATTCGACTCCCCGGCTGCGATATCGGGCGGCCAGCGACCGGGCCAGGCCGAGATGCTGTTCGATCAAGCGGTCCTGATGGGATCTCGGCGGCACCTCGTGGGGTGACCTCGGATGCGACACGACCCCTCCCTGGCCCGGAAGCGACGACTGGGCGGTGACTGATGCCTGCCCCCTTCAGGCCTATCAACGCCGCATTCGCGTTGGCTAGGGGGACCGGCGGACCGGTCCACTCGATCGCGCGCCCGGGCCGCTGCTGCCGGTCCGTCCAGGTCCCAGTAGGGTGGGAGGCATGACATTGCGTGTGGCGGTTGTGGGTGCCCGGGGACGGATGGGGCGTCAGGTGTGCGCCGCCGTCACCGGCGCCGCGGACCTGGAGCTGGTGGCCGAGGTGGACCCCTCGAGCGGGGACCCGGCGAGCGGCCGGACGGCCGAGGAGATCGCGGCGCTCGCCGGCGCGGTCGACGTCGCCGTCGACTTCACGGTCCCGTCGGTGACCGAGGCGAACGTGCACGCCCTGATCGAGGCCGGCATCGCACCGGTCGTGGGCACCACCGGCTGGACCGAGGGCTCCCTCGATCGGGTGCGCGCCGCGCTCGACGGCACGGGCCTCGGTGCGGTCATCGCCCCGAACTTCGCGCTCTCGGCGGTGCTGGCGATGCGCTTCGCGGCCATGGCCGCCCCCTACTTCGAGTCGGCCGAGGTGATCGAGCTGCACCACCCGAACAAGGTGGACGCCCCCTCCGGCACCGCCATGCACACGGCCCGCGGGATCGCCTCCGCCCGCGCGCGGGCCGGGCTCGACCCGATGCCCGATGCGACCGAGACGGGGTTCGAGGCCCGCGGCATGGACGTCGACGGGGTGCGCGTGCACGCCGTGCGCCAGCGCGGTCTCGTGGCCCACGAGGAGATCCTCTTCGGCAACCCCGGCGAGCAGCTGACGATCCGCACCGACTCCTTCGACCGCGCCTCCTTCATGCCCGGCGTGCTCCTGGCCGTGCGCGCGGTCGCCGGCCGCCCCGGCCTGACCGTCGGCCTCGACCCCCTGCTCGGCTGAGGCCCACGTGAGACGGCTCGGATGAGATCCCGGGGCGGGAGCATCGCCTACGCCGCCGCGATGACGGCGCTGCTCGCGCTGTACATCTGGATCGTCGGCACCCGCGCGCTCGTCCTCATCGGCAGCGGTATCCCGGTCGCGGTGGGCATCGGGGTCGCGGTGTTCGTGATCCCGGTCGTGACCGTGTGGTTCCTCGTCGCCGAGTGGCGCCAGGCCGCCGTCGTGTCGCGGATGTACGCGACCCTCGAGGCGGAGGACGGCCTCGTCGTGGACGACCTGCCCCGCTCCCGCGGCGGCCGGATCGACAAGGCGGCCGCGGCGGAACGCTTCGGCCCGCTGGCCGAGATCGCGGAGGCCTCGCCGCAGGACTGGCGCGCCTGGTTCAACCTCGGCTGGGCCTACGACGCCGCCGGGGACCGCCGGCGCGCCCGCACGACGCTGCGCCGGGCGGCCCTGATGTTCCGGTCCGAGAGCTCCGCCCGGAACCAGCCGGGCTGATCCTGCCGATCACTGCGCGGCGCGCCGGATCACGCGGCCGGCGTGGCCTCGCACGAGAACGCCCACATGACCCCGTACCGGTCGAATACCTGACCGTAGTAGTCGCCCCACGGCGCCTGCCCGAACGGCATCCCGACGTGGCCCCCGCCGGCGACGAAGGCGTCGATGTACCCGCGCGCCTCCTCCGGGGTCTCGGTCGTGAACAGCAGCGAGTACGCCGTGCCGCCGACCGGATAGTCCGTGCCCGGATCCATCGAGTCCCCGCCCGCGATGACGCCGGCCGGCAACGTGAGCGTCGCATGGGCGACCGCGTTCGGGTCGGGCTCGAAGCCCATGCCCGCCATCGGTGGCGCGTCGCCGTACCGCAGGATGTCGAGCTCGCCGCCGAGCACCTCGTGCCAGTGCGCCATCGCCTCGGCCGTCGTGCCGGGCAGGGCGATATAGGTTGCCAGGGACTGTGCCATCACGGCTCCTCACGAGATCTGCGTGCGCGAGCCACACAGTGTGCCACGTCGGCTCCGGCAGCGACAGGGGCGAACCCGCGGCGGGCTACGGGAGCGGCAGTGCGTCGTCCCTCGGCCCGACGGCCACGAGGTGGCGCGGCTGCCCGGCGAGGTCGGCGGCGAGCTCTCGCACCTGCTCGGCGGTCACGGCGGCGATGCGGGCGAGGTTCTCGTCCACGGTCGTCAACTCGCCCAGGGTGATCTCAGCGCGGCCCAGCCTGGCCATGCGCGCGCCGGAGTCCTCGAGCCCGAGCACGAGGTTCCCGCGCACCTGGCCGATGCCGAGGGCGAGTTCGTCGGCGCCGACGGGCTCGCGGGCGAGGCGCTGGAGCTCGGTCTCGATGAGTTCGACCACCTGCTCGGCGCGATCGGGCGCGCAGCCGGCGTACACGCCGAAGAGCCCGGTGTCCGCGTACCCGGCGGCGAAGGAGTAGACGGAGTAGGCCAGGCCGCGCTTCTCGCGGATCTCCTGGAAGAGTCGCGAGCTCATCGAGCCGCCGAGGACGGCGTTGAGCACGGCGAGGGTGAACCGGCGCTCGTCCGTGGCGCTCGGCCCGAGCCCGCCGAGGAGGATGTTCGCCTGCTCGAACGGGCGGGCGATCGCGCGGCTCGAGGACGCGCCGGCGAGCCCGCTGGTCGCCCCCAGCAGGGGGCCGGCGAGGGAGGGACTGCGGCGTGCCACCGGGGCGAGGTCCGCCGGCAGCTCCCACCCGCCCGCGGCCACGCCGCGCAGCACGGCGCCGGCGAGCCGGTCGTGGTCGACGTTGCCGGCGGCACAGACGACGAGTTCGTCGCTGCGGTAGTTCGCCCGGTAATGCTCGAGGACGGCGTCGCGCCCCGTGGCATTGATCGTCGCCGGGGTGCCGCCGATCGGGCGGGCGAGGGCGTGCTCTCCGAAGACGGCGGCGGCGAACGCCTCGTGGGCGACGTCGACCGGATCGTCGCCGGCCATGGCGAGTTCCTCGAGGATGACGCCGCGTTCGGACTCGAACTCGTCCGCGTCGATGATCGAGGAGGTGACCATGTCGAGGATGGTCTCACTGGCCATCGGCAGGTCCGCGTCGAGCACGCGGGCGTAGTAGGCCGTGTACTCCTTGGCGGTGGCGGCATTGGCCTCCCCGCCGACGCCGTCGAACGCGGCGGCGATGTCGAGGGCCGTGCGCGTGGGGGTGCCCTTGAACAGCAGGTGTTCGAGGAAGTGGGTGGACCCGTGGTGTCCCCCGGTCTCGTCCCTCGACCCGACCGCCACCCAGGCACCGATCGCTGCGGATCGCTGCCCCGGAACGGACTCGGTCAGCAGCCGGATCCCGCCGGGGAGGACGGAGCGGCGCATGAGCGCGCCGCCCGCCTCCAGCGAGACCTCGGTGCCCGGCGCGGCGGCCGGGCCGAGGACGAGGTCAACCATGGATGCCGGGGACTACTTCGCCTCGGCGGCGGAGGCGTCGGCCTCCTCCTCGACCACCGCGTGCAGCGAGAGCTTGCCGCGGGGGTCGATCTCGGCGAGCTCGACCTGGACCTTCTGCCCCACCGACAGCACGTCCTCGACGGCGTCGATGCGCTTGCCGCCCACGAGCTTGCGCACCTGGGAGATGTGCAGCAGGCCGTCCTTGCCCGGGGTGAGCGAGATGAACGCGCCGAAGGACGTGGTCTTGACGACCGTTCCCACGAACCGCTCCCCGACCTCGGGCATGTGCGGGTTCGCGATGGCGTTGACCGCCTGGCGGGCCGCCTCGGCGGACGGGCCGTCGACCGCGCCGATGAACACGGTGCCGTCGTCCTCGATGGAGATGTCGGCGCCCGTGTCGTCCTGGATCTGGTTGATCATCTTGCCCTTGGGCCCGATGACCTCGCCGATCTTGTCCACGGGGACCTGCACCGTGATGATGCGCGGGGCCGTGGGGGCCATCTCGTCCGGGGCCTCGATCGCGCCGGCCATGACGTCGAGGATCGTCAGGCGGGCCTGACGGGCCTGGGTCAGCGCGCTCGTGAGCACGGAGGCCGGGATGCCGTCGAGCTTCGTGTCGAGCTGGATGGCCGTGATGAACTCACCCGTGCCGGCGACCTTGAAGTCCATGTCGCCGAATGCGTCCTCGGCGCCGAGGATGTCGGTCAGGGCGGCGTACTTCGTCTCGCCGTCGACGGTCCCGGAAACGAGACCCATCGCGATGCCGGCGACCGGGGCGCGCAGCGGCACACCGGCGTTGAGCAGCGAGAGCGTGGAGGCGCAGACCGACCCCATCGAGGTGGACCCGTTGGAGCTGAGGGCCTCGGAGACCTGACGGATCGCGTAGGGGAACTCCTCGCGCGCGGGCAGCACGGGCACGATCGCCCGCTCGGCGAGCGCGCCGTGGCCGATCTCGCGACGCTTGGGCGAGCCCACGCGGCCGGTCTCACCGGTCGAGTAGGGCGGGAAGTTGTAGTTGTGCATGTAGCGCTTGCGGGTCACCGGGGAGAGGGTGTCCAGCTGCTGCTCCATCTTGAGCATGTTGAGCGTGGTCACGCCCAGGATCTGGGTCTCGCCGCGCTCGAACAGGGCCGAGCCGTGCACGCGCGGGAGCACCTCGACCTCGGCCGAGAGGGTCCGGATGTCGGCGAGCCCGCGGCCGTCGATGCGGAAGCCGTCGGAGAGGATGCGGGTGCGGATGACCTGCTTCTGCACGCTGCGGAACGCGGCGGACAGCTCCTTCTCGCGCCCCTCGAACTGGCCGGCGAGAGAGGAGACGAGCTCCGACTTGAGCTCGTCGAGGCGGTTCTCGCGCTCCTGCTTGCCCGCGATGGACAGGGCGGCGTCGAGGTCGGCCGCGGCCTTCGCCTCGACGGCCTCGTACACGTCCGCCTCGTAGTCGGGGAAGAGCGGGAAGCTCTGGGTCTCCTTGGACGCCTGGGCGGCCAGGTCCAGCTGTGCCTGGGCGAGCGCGGCGACGAACGGCTTGGCGGCCTCGAGCCCGGCGGCCACGACGTCCTCGGTCGGGGCGGTCGCGCCCTGGTTCTTGATGAGGTCCCATGCCTGGTCGGTGGCCTCGGCCTCGATCATGGCGATCGCGACGTCGTCCCCGACGATCCGTCCGGCCACGACCATCGAGAACACGGCGCGCTCGACCTCGGAGTAGCGCGGGAAGGCGACCCACTGGTCGTCGATCAGGGCGATGCGCACGGCGCCGACCGGGCCGGAGAACGGCAGGCCGGAGATCTGGGTGGACAGCGACGCCGCGTTGATGGCAAGGATGTCGTAGGAGTCGTCCGGGTGGATCGCGAACACGGTGCCCACGACCTGGACCTCGTTGCGCAGCCCCTTGACGAACAGCGGGCGCAGCGGGCGGTCGATGAGGCGGCAGGCGAGGATCGCCTCGGTCGAGGGGCGGCCCTCGCGGCGGAAGAACGAGCCGGGGATCTTACCGGCGGCGTACTGGCGCTCCTCGATGTCGACGGTCAGCGGGAAGAAGTCGAATCCCTCCCGGGGGTGCTTGCCCGCGGACGTCGTGGACAGCACGACGGTCTCCTCGTCGAGCGTGGCGAGCACGGCGCCGCCGGCCTGCTGGGCGAGGCGGCCCGTCTCGAAGCGGATGGTGCGGGTGCCGAACCGACCGTTGTCGATCGTGGCTTCGGCGTACTTGATCTCGGGACCCTCCATGGGTGCCCTCCTTCGTGTGGATCGATCCCGGCCCGCGGCGGTCATCGATCGAGGCCCACGGATCCACGATCCGGGAGCCACTACCGAGGACCTTCGCCTGCCGGCGATTCTGGTTGTTCTCGTTTCTGGCTGCGGCCGGGAACCCCGGCCGGTACACGACACCGGCCCGGTCCCCGAGGGGACCGAGCCGGGGCGGTCAGGCTAGCGGCGCAGGCCGAGTCGCTCGATGAGCGTGCGGTAGCGCGCGATGTCGGTCTCGCGCAGGTAGCCGAGGAGGCGGCGGCGCTGACCGACGAGCAGCAGCAGACCACGACGGCTGTGGTGGTCGTGCTTGTGGGTCTTGAAGTGCTCGGTCAGATCGGTGATCCGCTGGGTGAGCAGGGCGACCTGAACCTCGGGCGACCCGGTGTCGCCTTCGCTGGTCGCGTATTCGGCGATGATCTTCTTCTTGACGTCCGCAGCAAGTGGCACCGGCGTCTCCTTTTCGTTTTCCGTTGCGCGGAGCTCCGGGGCATATCCACCCGGGCATAACAATTCCGCGGCCGATCGAACGGCAACGTCCATCGTATCAGGCGGCGGCGTCCGGGTATCGGGCGGGCGACTGAGACGGCGCACACACCGCGCAGGCGCCCCTCCCACACGGCTCAGGCGCGGTTCGCCCTGGGCTGGGTCGGCTGAATCGAGGGCTGGATCGGCTGGATCGAGGGCCGAACCGAGGGCCGCGGGACACCGAGCAGATCGGCCGCCTGGTCGACGTCGGTGTTCATCCGCGCGATGAGCTCGTCGATGCCGTCGAACTTGAGGGTGGGTCGCAGCCGGGCCACGAACTCGACGACGATCTCCCGGCCGTAGAGCTCGAGGTCGGTGCGCCCGAGCACGTGCGCCTCGACCACGCGGGCCATCCCGGAGAACGTCGGGTTCGTGCCGATGGAGATCGCCGCGGGCATCCGCTCGGAGGTGCCGCTGCCCCAATCGGTCGTGAGCCAGCCGGCGTACACGCCGTCGGCTGGAATGGTGCCGCTCGCGTCCGGGGCGAGGTTCGCCGTCGGGAATCCGAGGTCGCGTCCGCGGGCCTGCCCGTGGACGACGACGCCGCGCATCCGGTGCCAGCGCCCGAGGATGCGGCGCGCATCGGCCACCGCTCCGGCGGCCAGGAGCTCGCGCACCCAGGTGGAGGAGGCGCGCCGGTGGGAGCCGTCGGCGGGCACGTCGGTGACGATCCCGACCTCGAAGCCGAGCTCGCCTCCGAGCTCGGCCATCGTGCCCCGGTCCCCCTCGTTCCCCGCGCCGAACCGGATGTCCTCCCCGACCACGACCGCTCGCGCCCCGAGGCCGTCGCGCAGGTAGGTGCGCGCGAAGGCCACCGCGCTCTGGGCCGCGAAGGCCGGGGTGTAGTGGATCACGAGGCAGGCGTCGAGGCCGGCCGCGGCGAGCAGGTCGAGCCGGTCGGCCAGCCCGGTGAGCAGCACGGGCGCGCCCTCGGGGCGATGGATGCGCGCCGGATGCGGATCGAAGGTGATCGCCACGGCCATGACACCCCGCTCGCGGGCGGCGCGCACCGTGGCCGCGAGCACGGCGGCATGGCCGGTGTGCACGCCATCGAAGTTCCCGATGGTGATCGCCGTTCCGGCGCCGGCCACATCCGCCGGGATCTCCTTCAGTCCACGCCAGATCTGCACGCGGTTCCGCCTCTCCAGTTCGCTCTCGCCGGTCCTAGCGTGCCACCACGGCGGGTGCCTGCGCGAATTGGCGCCCGCCCACGCGACCGCCGGCGGGCCTCACCCGGCGGCCGCCCCCGTGCCGAGCAGCGGCTCGACCTGGCCCCAGACGTAGTCGGCGAGGGTGCGGGCGTAGGTCTCGGTCACGTGCTGCTGGTCGCGATAGACCATCACGTTGCCGATGACCGGCGGGCATTCGTCCGCGGTGCAGTACTGCCCGGTCATGTCGACCCAGGTGACGTCCGGATCGCCCGCGGCGGCCGCCCGCTGGCGGTCGAGCGGCATCGCGTCGTCCTTGTCGATCGCGCAGTCCTCGGGATCGTTCAGGTTCTCGAGCACGCACTCCGTGGTCTCGTCCTTGGGCAGCATCATCGGGTTGTCGCTCAACACCGCCACGGGGGCGACCGCGCGCAGGTCCTTCCACATCTGCCGGAAGCCGTCCGTGGGGCTCGGCACGTCCGCGCTCTCGACGAAGGGGTGGTCGGTGAGGTTGGAGGTGACGAACAGGTCGGCCTCGTCCCGGTCGACGATGTCGGCCAGGGTCGCCCGGTTCGCCTCGAGGCACGGGCCCCCGCGGGTGGCGTCGGACTCCCGCTGGGCGAAGCTGAACGGGCACGAGGCGTGCAGGTAGGTGACGATGCGCAGGCTCTGCTCTTCGGCGATCTTCTGGAACGCGGGCAGGTACTGCTCGGTGTGGGAGTCGCCGACGAGCACGACGGTCGTGCCCGCGTCCTCGTCGCCGAAGACGCAGCGCGGCGTGGTCGGGTCGTCGATCGAGGACTTGCAGTCGTCCTTGGCGCTCTCCGGCAGGTCCTCGCGGGCCCGGGAGGGCGTCGGCGCGATCCCGGCCGCGTTCTGCACGAACGGGCGGTATCCGCTGCGGCTGATCGACTCGGATCCGAAACCGCGCGGCGGATTCGACTCGAGCGCCTGGGCCTCGCTCTGGAGGGTCGTGCTGCTGTGGTGGAACCAGCCCACCGTGCCGGCGCCGGCGATCGCGGTGAACGACATGCTCACCGCGGCGACGGCCACGAGCCGCGGCAGGGCGGTGTTGGCGGAGGTGTGGTGCAGGAACGGCAGCTCCACGAGATGGCGGGAGAGTGCGCCGAGCAGGAATGCGAGCGCGACCCCGAACCCGAGCGCCACCGCCGGGCTCACCCCGGGAAACAGGTAGGGCAGGAACACGACGACCGGCCAATGCCACAGGTAGAGGGAATAGGAGGCGTCGCCGCACCACTGCACGCTGCGGGCGCCGATCAGGTGCGCGAGGGCGCCGTCCGGCCTGGCCTCGATCCACCGGTTCGCCCCGAGGATCATCGCCGCGGTGCCGACGGTCGGCGCGAGCGCCGCGACGCCGGGGAACGGCGTGGCGGCGTCGTAGGTCACGAGCGCGAAGGCGACGAGCGCCGTCCCCGATCCGAGCCAGGCCCCGCCCCGACGGGGGCCGCGCGCGAGTCGCTGGAGCTGCGGCCAGTGCACGGCGACCAGGCCGCCGAGGGCGAGCTCCCAGGCGCGGGCGGGGGTGACGAAGTAGGCCGCCGGATCCCCGGCGATCACCTGGAGGGCGCTGTAGGCGCCGCTGCCCGCGACGACCGCCCACAGCACGACGCCGGCGACGAGCCGCGGCGAGGCCGGTCCGTGCCCCCGCCGCCGGCGCCACCACGTGGCCGCGGCGATCGAGGCCACGAGCAGCGCGGGCCACACGAAGTAGAACTGTTCCTCGACCGACAGGCTCCAGTAGTGCTGCAGCGGGCTCGCCGCAGCCCCTTCGGCGAGGTAGTCGACGGACTGATGGGCCAGATACCAGTTCTGGCCGAAGAACGTCGTGGCGAGCGCCTCGTGGCCGAGGTCGGTCCACCGGTTCATCGGCAGGATGAGCACGCCGGCGACCGTGATCGCGGCCAGCGCGGCGCTCGCCGCGGGCAGGATCCGCCGGATGCGCCGGCCGTAGAAGCCGCGGAAGCTCAGCCGGCCCTCGCGGGCGATCTCGCGGATCATCAGCCCGGTGATGAGGTAGCCGGAGATGACGAAGAAGATGTCGACGCCGACGTAGCCGCCCGGCAGGGCGCCCGGGCGGAAGTGATAGGCCATGACGGCGAGCACCGCGAGCGCCCGCAGCGCCTGGATCTCCGGTTGGAAGCGCGCGCGTGTGGACGACGCAGCTCGCCGCCCGCTCGGCCGTGACCGGTCGCTCGGGCTGCTCGCCGCAGGTACCCCGGATGCGCCCGATGCCAGGCCGACGTCGCCTCCGGGGTCGCGGAGGCCCGCTGTCCTCGGTGCTGCTGCCACGTTCTCCCCTGGGTCGGCGTCTCGGGCGGACGACCGGCCGCACCACGATCCTGCGCGCGGATCGACCGATCGTTACCGAATCGAGACTATCAAACCGGCCTCTCGGTGTCGCCCGGCGGACCGGAACCGAGCGGGGAGAGTGGCCCGCGCCCCGGGGATCAGGCCGGGTCGAGCACGAGCACGGGGCGGGCCCGCTCACCGTCGAGGCTCAGCACGGCGATCCCGCGCCCGGCCGGGTCGAACGCGCCGGCGAGCTCGGCCATGCCGCCCGCCGCGAGTGACTGGCCGTAGCGGACGGCCCGGGCCTCGCCCTCGGTCAGCTCGCGGGCGGGCAAGAGCAGCCGCAGCGCAGTGGTCACGCTCAGCAGCGCATCCGGGGCGGTCCGGGGCAGGGTGTCGTCGGCGCGGACCGCCGCAGTTCGGGCAGCCGTGGCGGTGGGTTCGGGGTCGAGGTCGAAGGGTCCGACCCGGGTGCGCCGCAGCGCGGTGAGGTGGCCGCCGCAGCCGAGTCGGGCGCCGAGATCCCGGGCGAGGGCGCGCACGTAGGTGCCGGAGGAGCAGTCGATCACGGCGTCGACGTCGACGACCGGTGTGCCGTCGGCGGCGACCGACGCGCGGGGCTCGGCCAGCGCGAACCGGTGGATCGTCACGGGCCGGGCAGGCAGGGCGACCTCCTCCCCCGCGCGCACCCGGGCGTAGGCGCGCTTGCCGTCGACCTTGATGGCCGAGACCGCGCTCGGAACCTGCTCGATCGGTCCGCGCAGCCCCGCGGCGACGGCCTCGATCCCGTCCGGCTCGAGCCGGACGACGCGCTCCGGGCCGGCGGCGAGGCGGGCGCCCGGGGAGGAGGTCGCCTCCCCCTCGGCGTCGTCGGTGTTCGTGCCCTGGCCGAGCCGGATGGTGGCCGTATAGGTCTTGTCCACGCCGACGATATAGGTGAGCAGCCGGGTGGCACGCCCGATGCCGAGCACGAGCAGGCCCGTGGCCATCGGATCGAGGGTGCCGGCGTGTCCGACCTTGCGGGTCCCCAGGGCGCGCCGCGTGCGGGCGACGGCGCCGTGGGAGGTGAGGCCCGCCGGCTTGTCGAGCAGGAGCAGGCCGTCGGGGGCGTTCAGGGTGCCTCGTCCGTGGGGGACTCGGCGCGGGGGGTCCGGTAGGGATCGGCGTCGCCGGCGTAGCCCGCTCGTTCGCGCAGCTTCGCCACCTCGGCGTCGTGGGCGGCCGCCCGCGCGAGGGCCGAGTCGAGGTGGGCGGCGGTCTCGGGGATGGAGTCGACGGTGAACTCGAGCGTGGGGGTGAGCCGCACGCCCGTCTGCTTGCCGACTTCGGATCGGATGAGGCCCTTGGCCGATTCGAGCGCCGCGGCGGTGCTCGCACGGTCGGTCTCGTCGCCGTAGACGGTGTAGAACACGGTGGCGTGCTGGAGGTCCCCGGTCACGCGCACGTCCGTCACGGTGATGAAGCCGAGGCGCGGGTCCTTGATCCGGGTGTCGAGCATCTGGGCGACGATCTGGTGGATACGCTCACCGAGCTTACGGGCGCGGGGGTGATCGGCCATGTTCCTTCTCCTGCTCTCGGCCCCCGCGCGACCCGCGCGGGGAGTGTGATGGGCCGTGTGTGGGTGGGCCGCCGGCACGCCGGCCGGCCCGGGAGGCGCCTCAGGGCCCCAGCCTAGTGGCCGGGACCCTGAGGCGATGACGCCGCGGACGGTCAGTCGCGCGGGATCTCGCGCA
Organism: Pseudactinotalea sp. HY160; assembly: GCF_009372055.1. NCBI lineage: Bacteria > Bacillati > Actinomycetota > Actinomycetes > Micrococcales > Cellulomonadaceae > Pseudactinotalea > Pseudactinotalea sp. HY160. The sequence continues at coordinate 153,427 of NZ_WHMT01000004.1, forward strand.
TCTCGAACGTCTCGATGACGTCCCCCTCGATGATGTCGCGGTGGCCGAGGCCGATACCGCATTCGAAGCCCTCGCGGACCTCGGTGACGTCGTCCTTCTCCCGCCGGAGCGAGGAGATGGTGAGGTTGTCGGCCAGGACCACGCCGTCGCGCAGGAGGCGGGCCTTCGTGCCGCGCTTGATCGTGCCGGAGCGCACGATCGACCCGGCGATCGAACCGACCTTGGAGGAGCGGAACACCTGCCGAACCTCGGCGGAGCCCAGCTGGGCCTCCTCGTACTCGGGCTTGAGCATGCCCTTGAGCGCGCTCTCGATCTCGTCGATCGCCTGGTAGATGACCGAGTAGTACTTGATCTCGACCCCCTCGCGGTCGGCCAGTTCGGCCACCCGCTCGGCGGTACGGACGTTGAACCCGAGGATCACGGCGCTGTCGACCGTGGCGAGGTTGACGTCGTTCTGCGTGATCGCACCGACACCGCGGTGGATGATCCGCAGCGCGACCTCGTCGCCCACATCGATCTTGAGCAGGGCGTCCTCGAGTGCCTCGACGGCACCGGAGACGTCGCCCTTGAGCACCAGGTTGAGCGTGTCGACCTTGCCGGCCTCGAGGTGCTCGGTGAAGTCCTCGAGGGAGACGCGCTTACGACGCTTGGCCAGCATCGCGGCACGCTCGGCGGCCTCCCGCTTGTCGGCGATCTGCCGGGCGGTGCGGTCGTCGGGCGCGACGAGGAAGCTGTCCCCGGCTCCCGGGACCGACGTGAGGCCGAGGACCTGGACCGGCCGCGCGGGACCGGCCTCGGTCAGGGACTCACCGTGCTCGTCGAACATGGCCCGGACACGGCCGTGGGCGGTGCCGGCGACGATCGCGTCGCCGACGTGCAGGGTGCCCGATTCCACGAGCACCGTGGCGACCGCTCCGCGGCCCTTGTCGAGGTTCGCCTCGATGGCGACGCCGCGGGCGTCCTTGTCGGGGTTGGCCCGCAGGTCGAGGGCGGCGTCGGCGGTGAGCAGGACGGCCTCGAGGAGGTCGTCGATGCCCGTGCGCTGCTTGGCGGAGACGTCGACGAACATGGTGTCGCCGCCGTACTCCTCCGCCACGAGGTTGTACTCGGTGAGCTGCGCCCGGATCTTGTCCGGATTCGCGTCGGGCTTGTCCACCTTGTTCACCGCGACGACGATCGGAACGTTCGCCGCCTGTGCGTGGTTGAGAGCCTCGACCGTCTGGGGCATGACGCCGTCATCGGCCGCGACCACGAGGATCGCGATGTCGGTCACCTGGGCGCCGCGGGCACGCATGGCGGTGAACGCCTCGTGACCGGGGGTGTCGATGAAGGTGATCGCGCGTTCGAGGCCCTCGTGCTCGGCGTGGACCTGGTAGGCACCGATGTGCTGGGTGATGCCACCGGCCTCGCGGGTCGCCGTGTCGGTGTGACGGATGGCGTCCAGCGTGGCGGTCTTACCGTGGTCGACGTGGCCCATGACCGTGACGACCGGCGGGCGCGCCTGCAGGTCCTCGTCGGTCTCGGCCGCCTCTTCCGCCTCGAGGTCGATGTCGAAGCTCCCGAGGAGCTCCTTGTCCTCCTCCTCCGGCGACACGATCTCGATGACGTACCCGAGTTCGCTGCCGAGGGTCTGGAAGGTGTCCTCGTCGAGGGACTGCGTGGCGGTGGCCATCTCTCCCAGGTGGAAGAGCACCTGCACCAGGCTCGCGGGGTTCGCGTCGATCCGGTCGCCGAAGTCCATGAGGGAGGCGCCGGCGCGGATGCGGATGACGGTCGAACCGTTCCCACGGGGAACCTGGACGCCGCCGATCGACGGCGCGGACTGCTGTTCGAACTCCTGCCGCTTCGCGCGCTTCGACTTGCGCCCGCGAACCGGACGGCCGCCGGAACGACCGAACGCTCCCTGCGTGGAGCCACGGCCACCGCGACCGCCGCCGCGGCCACCGAAGCCGCCGCCACCACCGGGACGACCGGGACCGCCGCTGCGACCGCCGCCGCCGCCGGCACCGCGACCGGCACCGCCGCCGCGACCGCCACCGGCGTTCGTGGCACCCGGGCGGCCCACACTCGAGCGGCCGGGCATCATGCCGGGGCTCGGGCGCGGCCCGCCGGGACGCGGTCCCGCCGCTCCGGCTCCGGCACCCGTGCCACCCGCTCCACCGGTGCCACCGGGGCGAGGACCTGGACGCTGCCCCGGACGGGGCATGCCCTGGCTCGAGGCGAACGGGTTGTTCCCCGGGCGAGGCGCGCCGGGGCGCGGTCCGCCACCGGAGCGGCCGCCGCCGCCGGGACGCTGCCCCGGACGGGGCATGCCCTGGCTCGAGGCGAACGGGTTGTTCCCCGGACGCCCCGCGGGCTTGGGCGCGGGCTTGGGCCCGGGACGCGGGGCCGGGCGGGCCGCCGCCTCACCCTGATCGGACGGCGCTGCCGGCGTCTCGCCGGCGGCGGGCTTCGCGACCGGAGCGGCCGGTGCCGACGGTTGGGCCGGTGCCGACTGGGCCGGTGCCGCGGGCTCGGGAGCCTTGGGGCCGGGGACCGGTGGCACGGGCGCCGCGGGTTCCGGAGCCTTGGGGCCGGGCTTGACGGCACCGGCCTTGACTGCACCGGGCTTCGGCGCCGCCGGGGCCTCCGCGTCGGCGGTGGCCGATCCGCTCGGGGTCGCCGGCGCGCTCTGCCCACTCGGCTCACTCGACGTGGCCGGCTTGGTCGGTGCGGCGGCCGCACCGGCTGTGGCCGGCTTCTCGGCCGGGGTCGCCTTGGGGGTCTTCTTCTTAGCCGGCGCAGCCGCCGGCTGATCGGGGAAGGCCTCACGGAGCCGCCGCTGAACGGGGGCTTCGATCGTGGAGGAGGCGGACTTGACGAACTCGCCCAGCTGCTCCAATTTGGCCATCACAGTCTTGCTGTCAACGCCGAGCTCTTTGGCGAGCTCGTGAACGCGGACTCGTGACACAACTCTCCTGTCCAGGTCCGCCCGGACAGGAACGGACCGTCGCTAGTGGTGATTCATCGCTGGGAACTCATCGGGGGCCCATCGGCTTCTAACCCGCTTTCTTGATCAACGACGGATGGTGTGGAGCCACTCCGTCACCTGGCTGAGGTCCACCGCTCGGGTGGTCCGCAGTCCCCGGGGGAAGGCCCGGGTGGTGAGGGCGCGGTCCAGGCAACGTGGGTGCTCGTGCACCCACACTCCCCGACCCGGGGCGCAGGCGGAACGATCGACGGTGACGACCGGATGGTCGTCGGACCGGTGATCGATCACCAGGCGTACCAGGGCGGACCTGCGGTCCTTCGTCCGGCATCCCACGCACGAACGTATCGGCACGTGAGTACTCATCGATCGAACCTCTCGAGTACGGTGCGAGCGCCGAAGGCTCGTGAACGCTGGATGACCGGGCGTCGGCCCGTGGGCCAGTGTATACCCCGCTTCGCTCAGGCCTCCACGTCGGGGTGGATGTCGATCCGCCAGCCGGTGAGTCGAGCGGCGAGACGGACGTTCTGTCCTTCCTTCCCGATCGCCAGTGAGAGCTGGAAGTCGGGTACGACGACGCGTGCCGAACGCTCCGCGGCGTCGACGATCTCGACCGAGTCGACTCGGGCCGGGGAGAGCGCCGCGGCCACGAAGACCTTGGGATCCTCGCTGAAATCGACGATGTCGATCTTCTCCCCGCGCAGTTCGCTCATGACGGCGCGCACCCGTTGCCCGAGCGGGCCGATGCAGGCGCCCTTCGCGCCGAGGCCGGCGACGGTCGAGGAGACGGCCATCTTGCTCCTGTGTCCGGCTTCACGCGCGAGCGCGCCGATGACCACGGAGCCGTCGGCGATCTCGGGCACCTCCATCGCGAAGAGCCGGCGCACGAGGTTCGGGTGGGTGCGCGAGACCGTGATGTGGGGTCCCTTCATGCCGCGGGAGACCTCCACCACGTACACGCGGATCCGTTCGCCGTGGACGTAGGTCTCGGTGGGGACCTGCTCGGTGGCGGGCAGGACGGCCTCGACCCCGCCGACGTCGACGAGCACGGTCCGGGGATCGGGGCCCTGCTGGATCACCCCGGCGAGGATGTCGCCCTCCTTCCCCCGGAAGTTGCCGAGCACCAGGTCGTCCTCCGCGTCGCGCAGACGCTGCATGATGACCTGGCGGGCCGTCGAGGTGGCGATGCGCCCGAAGTCGTCCGGGGTGTCGTCGAATTCGGGGGACGACGGGTCCTCCTCCTCGCGCGCGTACACGGTCACGCGTCCGCTGCGACGGTCGAGTTCCACCCGGGCGTGCGGGAAGGCGTACGGGGTCTTGAGGTAGGCCAGTTCGAGGGCCTGCTCGATCGCCGAGGCGAGCGCCTCGAGCGGGATGTCCCGTTCCGACTCGACCAGCCTGAGCGTGGTCATATCGATTTCCATGACGGCCTCCTCAGGCGTGATCCGCGGCGGGGCGGAAGTCCAGGTTGATGCGGCCACTGCGCACGGTCGCGAGGGCGACGGCGGTCTCGCCCGCCTCGGTGCGCAGCACGACCTGCGCGTCGTCGGCGGCCACGACCCGGCCGGTGACGGAACCGTCCTCTGTGGTGAGGGTGACGGAGCGGCCCTCGGCGCGCCGGAAGTGCCGGGCGGTCGTGAGGGTCCGATCCGCGCCCGCGGTCGTGACCTCGAGGGTGTAGCTGCCGGGGATGCGGTCGGCGACGTCGTCCATGGCCCCCGACACGGCGCGGGTGACGTCGGCGAGCCGGTCGGAGTCGACCCCGCCCGGGCCGTCGGGCAGGTCGACGATCACCCGGAGCGTGCGGTGTTTCGCGGGTCCGGTCAGGGCGACGTCCTCGAGGAAGAGTCCGGCGTGGGCGACCACCGGCGTGAGCACGCTGGTCAATGCGGTCCGAAGGTCCGCGCGTTCGGCGGCCATGGCTCCTCCTTGTGTAGTTGTCTCGCGGTCGCGCGTGCGACCCACCCGTGGCGGCAGTGCACCAGCCTAGGCCGAGGACGTGGCACGATCAACGTCATGACCATCCGCCGGGCCCTCGCCACCCTGACCGCCGGGGTGGCGATCGCCGCCCTGTCAGCCGGCTGCGGGGTGCGGATCGGCTCGCCCCCCGCGCCGATCCCGTCCCCCGACGCCGTCGAGCAGCTCCGGCAGCTGCTCGCGCGCAACGCCACGGGCGTGGCGGACGTCACGAGCCGGGTCGAGGCCACCTCGGCGAATGCGGCCGAGGGGCCGGGCCCGGCGGACCTCTTCGGGCTCGTCTCGGACATCGGTTCGGAGCAGGCCGGGGACCTGGGCGGGGTCTGGACTCCCCCGCCGCGCCCCGCGACGGACACGCACGACCCTGCCGACCCTGCCGGCTCCGGCGACCCGACCGACCCGGTCGACCCGACGGAGCCGACGGAATCCACAGAACCGGCCGTGCTCTCGCCCGAGGCCGCGGTCGCTGAGCTGACCGCCTCCCTGACCGAGCTCGCCGACCTGGCCGAGCAGGACCTGCCGGAGGGCTGGATCTCGACCGTCGGATCGATGCTCGTGACCCGGCAGGCGATGGTCGGCGCGGGCCGCGACCTCCTCGGCCTCGACTGCGGGCCGGTCTGCCCGGCCCCGCTCGCACCGGTGAACCTCAACGACGGCGCGACCAAGGATTCGATCATCGCCCACCTCGACGCGATCGGGTACCTGGGCGAGATCGCCGCGGCGCAGGCGGACGGCGAGGAGCAGGAGGCCCTCGCCGCCCGCGCAGCGGACCATCGGGCGGCGGCGCGCACGATGATCGCAGCGGCCGCGGGCACCGACGCCGACCCGCGCCGACCCGCCTACGCGATCGGCGCGGATGGGGTGGACACGGCGATCCGGCTGCGCCAGGGGGAACTCGTCGCGGCCTGGATCGCCGCGGCGCAGGAGAGCCGCGGCCCGGAGCGGGCCGCCGCGCTCGACCAGGCGTGGACGGCGTACTTCGGCACCCATGGCGGGGCCGTGGTCGGCGGCCCGTGGCCGGGCCTGCTCAGTGGGCCAGGGCCGAGCGAACCCGATCGATCAACTCCGTGACGGCCGCCTCCGGCGCGAGCTCGACCCGGTCGCCGCTCGCGCGCGTGCGCACCTCCACCACCCCGCTCGCCAGCCCGCGCCCGACGACGAGGATGAAGGGCACTCCGAGGATCTCGGCATCGGCGAACTTGACCCCCGGGGAGACCTTGGGTCGGTCGTCGTAGAGCACCTCGAGCCCGGCCGCGTCGAGCCGGCCGGCGAGATCGGCCGCGGTGTCGAAGACCGCCGCGTCCTTGCCCGTGGCCACGACGTGCACGTGGAACGGGGCGACGTCGACGGGCCAGGCCAGGCCCGCGTCGTCGCAGGTCTTCTCGGCGAGGGCGGCGAGCACACGCGTGACGCCGAGGCCGTAGGAGCCCATCGTCACGGTGACGGCCTTGCCGTTGCGATCGAGCACGTTCAGGCCGAGCGCCTCGGCGTACTTGCGACCGAGCGCGAAGATGTGTCCGACCTCGATGCCGCGGGCCAGTTCGAGCGGCCCGGAGCCGTCCGGGGCGGGATCCCCGGCCCGGACCTCGGCCACGTCGATCACGCCGTCCGCGCCGAAGTCCCGGCCCTTGACGAGGTGGGCCACGTGCCGGCCCGGCACGTTCGCGCCACTCACCCAGGCCGTGCCGTCGACCACCCGCGGATCGAGCAGGTACCGCACGGGCGAGGGGGCGTCGTCCGCACGTTCCGGGGCGTTGGGACCGAGCACCTGCGGGCCGACGTAGCCGGGCACGAGCTCGGGCCGGGTGCGCAGGTCCGCCTCGGTCGCGGTCTCGGCCTCGGCCGGATAGAGGGCCGCCTCGAGCCGCTTGCCGTCGACGTTGCGGTCGCCGGGCAGTCCGATCGCGAGGACCTCGCGGTCGCCGTCGGGGTGCACGGCGGTCACGAGCACGTGCTTGAGCGTGTCCGCCGCCGTCCAGGGCCGGTCGGCGCGCGGAAAGAGTTCGTTGGCCGAGTCCACGAGGGCCTCGATCGTGGCGGCGGCGGGGGTGTCGTGCACGATCGGCGCGGGTTCGCCGGACGCGTCGACGGCGGGCGGGACCGGGGTGGTGACGGCCTCGACGTTCGCCGCGTAGCCGCCGGGTGAGCGGACGAACGTGTCCTCGCCGATCGGGCTCGGGTGCAGGAACTCCTCGCTGCGCGAGCCGCCCATGGCCCCGGCGGTCGCCGAGACGATGGCGTACTCGAGGCCGAGCCGGGTGAAGATGCGCTCGTAGGCGGCGCGCTGGGCGTCGTAGGAGGCCGCCAGGCCCTCGTCGTCGACGTCGAAGGAGTAGGCGTCCTTCATGATGAACTCTCGCCCGCGCAGGAGCCCCGCGCGGGGGCGGGCCTCGTCGCGGTACTTCGTCTGCAGCTGGAAGAGCGTGAGCGGCAGGTCCTTGTAGGAGGAGTAGAGATCGGCGACGAGCAGCGTGAACATCTCCTCGTGCGTGGGCGCGAGGAGCAGGTCGTTGTCCCGGCGGTCCTTGACGCGGAACAGGTTCGGCCCGTACTCGGTCCAGCGCCCGGTGGCCTCGTACGGCTCCCGCGGCAGCAGCGCCGGGAAGTGCACCTCCTGGGCGCCCGCACGGTTCATCTCCTCCCGCACGATCGCCTCGATCTTGCCCAGCACCCGCAGCCCCAGCGGCAGCCACGTGTAGATCCCGGGGGCGGCGCGGCGCACGTAGCCGGCGCGCACGAGCCAGGAGTGGCTGGCGACCTCCGCGTCGGCCGGGGCCTCGCGCAGGGTTCGGACAAAGAGGGAAGACATCCGCATGAGCACGCCGGAAGTCTAGTGGATCCGGGGAGGCCGTCGGGGCCGCGGCTGCCGGGCGCGCGCCGTCAGAAGAGCACGGAGGCGAACGTGCCGATGCGCTCGAAGCCCACCCGCTCGTATGTCGCCAGCGCCCTGCCGTTGTAGGAGTTGACGTACAGCGAGACGGTCGGGGCGATCTGCCGGCGCGCGTACTCGATCACCGCCGACACGGCCGGGGCGGCGAGGGATCGACCACGGTAGGCGGGGTGGATCCAGACCCCCTGCACCTGGGTGACCCCGAAGCCGAGGGTACCCAGGTCGGCCTTGAACACGACCTCCCGGCCACGCGGGCCGTCGTCGATCCGCACGAGCGAACGCCCCCCGGCGATCAGCTCCCGCACGCGCCGCTCGTACGCCCCCGCGACCCCGAGCGGGGAGTAGCCGACCTCCTCGGTGAACATCGCGACCGCGGCCGGGAGGAGGAGGTCGAACTCGGCCATCGTCGCGGGCCGGACGCTCGGGTCGGGCGGCACGATCGGATCGTGGTCGATGAGCAGCGACGGCTGATCGCTGCGGATCTCCCGGACCGGCCAGCGCTGGTCGCGCAGCCGCTCCCACAGGCCGAGCACCTGGTCGGCCGGGCCCACGATCGAGGAGAACCGCCGGCCCCGCCGGCGGATCCGCCCGGCGAGCTCGTCCAGCTGCTCGGGGGTGAAGCCGACCGGCACGATGTTGCCGCCGATCCAGCAGACCGCCGACAGTTCGCCGCCGGTGCCGGGCGCGCGCGCGACCAGGACCGACTCGCCGAGCGCACCCGACCAGCGGAGGGTCTGGACCGGCTCGGCCATGAGGGCGGTCTCGATCGGGTGGGCGGCGCAGAAGGCGACGATCAGCTCGGGATCGATCTCCCGGCCGGTCGTCACCTTCGAGGCCGACCGGCCCCACGCACGCACGAGCTATCCGACCGCGATCGACGGGCTCGGACCGGCCGCGTCCAGGTCGGCGGCGCCCCGGGTGGGGGCGACGCGCCCGGCCGCACGGCGCGGCGCGGACACGAACGGCCGCTCCCGCGCGACCGGCGTGCCGAGGCTGATCGGACTGCTCACGGGCTCAGTATCCCATCTAGAGGGTGACGGGCTTGACGATGTCGGCGACGGCGAGCAGCACGGTCATGCCCAGGAGCACCGTGAACACGGCGTAGGTCAGCGGCATGAGCCGGGCGGTGTCGACCAGCCCCGGGTCGGGGCGGCTGCGCCAGGCGGCCCAGCGTCGCCGGGTGCCCTCGAACAGTGCGCCGGCGATGTGTCCGCCGTCGAGCGGGAGCAGGGGGATCATGTTGAACACGAAGAGGGCGATGTTGAGCGAGGCGAGCAGCGAGAGCAGATCGGCGGCGCGCTCCTTGGCGCCGTACTGATCGACCGAGACGGAGGCGATCTCGCCGGCGATGCGGCCGGCCCCGATGAGCCCCATGACGCCGGGGTCGCGCGGGGCGTCGGTGAACAGCGCGGTCGCGATCCCGTAGAGGCGCTGCGGCAGCTGGACGACGATCTCCGCCGTGCCGGCGGTGACCTGCCAGACGACGCCGGGAACCTCGGTCAGCGGCTGCGGCCGCAGGGCGAACGTGCCGGTGATGCCGACGATCGGCGTGGTCTCGCTGCCGGAGCCGTCGGCCGCGGGCCGCGTGGTCATCACCGGGGTGATGGTCGTGGTGAACTCGCCGCCGTCGCGTTCGACCCGCACCTCGGCGGGATCGGCGCCGCCTGCCGAGATGGCCGCCACGAGGTCGGCCCAGTCGTCGATCGACTCGCCGTTCCAGGCGACGATCCGGTCGCCGTCCTCGAGACCGGCGGTCGCCGCCGGGGAGGCGGGGTCCTCGGCCGTGCACTCCCCCGTCGTGCTCACACACGGCGAGACCGCCGAGACCCGGTTCGTGGCGACCGCGGTGCCGAGACCGGCCACGACGATCGTGAACAGCACGGCGGCGATGACGAGGTTCATCACCGGGCCGCCGAACATGACCGCCAGCTTCTTGGGGGTGCTGAGCGAGTAGAAGGTGCGGTGCTCGTCCCCCGGATCGACCTCCTGGGCGCTGTAGGAGCGGGCGTCCTCGGAGACCCGGTCCATCCAGCCGCGCAGTCCCCGTCTCGGCTCGCCCTGGCGGCCATTCGGCGGGAACATGCCGATCATGCGCACGAAACCACCGAGCGGGACGGCCTTGACGCCGTACTCGGTCTCGCCGCGCCGGGTGGACCACAGGGTGGGTCCGAAGCCGACGAAGTACTGCGGGACCTTGACCCCGAACCTCTTCGCGGGCAGCAGGTGCCCGATCTCGTGCAGGGCGATCGAGATCACCAGGCCGACAGCGATCACCAGGACACCGAACCAGAACATCACTGACCCATCGTAGGCGCCGCGGCCGTGGCCGGCGGCGCCGCGACGCGGAGGCCCGGTGGATCAGGTGTGGATCAGACGTGGATCAGTCGCGGATCAGTCGTGGATCATCTGTGCGAGCCGGCGGCGATGAGGTCCCGCGCGCGGCCCCGCCCCCACTCCTCGATCTCCTCGAGCCCGACCAGGTCGAGTGCGGCGGCGTCGACGCCGTCGTGATCGTCGAGCACGTGGGCGATGACCCGGGTGATCCTCGGGAAGGGGAGCCGCCCGGCCAGGAACGCGGCGACGCACTCCTCGTTGGCGGCGTTGAGCACGGCCGGATGCGAGGCCGAGGCCGACGCGGCGGCGCGGCACAGCCCGATCGCCGGGAAGGTGTCGGAGTCGACGGGTTCGAACGTCCACGTCGTCTCCTCCTCCCACCGGCAGGGCTGGACGAGGCCCGCGACGCGGTCCGGCCAGCCGAGGCCGAGCCCGATCGGCAGCCGCATGTCGGGCGGGGAGGCCAGCGCGGTGGTCGAGCCGTCGACGAACTCGACCATCGAGTGCACGATCGACTGCGGGTGCACGACCGTGGCGATCCGGTCGAGCGGCAGGTCGAAGAGCAGCTGCGCCTCGACGAGTCCCAGCCCCTGGTCGACGAGCGTGGCCGTGTTCGTGGCGACCGCCGGTCCCGTTCGCCGGGTCGGGTGGGCGAGGACCTGCTCGGGCGTCACCCCGCCCAACTCCTCCCGCGCGCGGCCGCGGAACGGCCCGCCCGAGGCCGTGAGCACGAGCCGGGCGACCTCCTCGGTACGGCCCGAACGCAGCACCTGGGCGATGGCGGAGTGCGCCGAGTCGACCGGCACGATCTGGTCGGGCCGGCTCCGGGCGGCCCGAACGAGCGCGCCCCCGGTGACGAGGGACTCCTTGTTGGCCAGGGCGACGGTCGATCCGGCACCCAGCGCGGCGAGCGTGGGCCCGAGCCCGACCGAGCCCGTGATCCCGTTGAGCACGACGTCCATGCCCGCACCCGCGATCCTCGTCGCCGCCTCGGCCCCCACGAGCACCTCCGGGCGGGCCGAGCGCCCGAGGTCGCGGCGGGCCCGGTCGAGCGCGTCCGCCGCCTCGGCGCGGTCGCCCCGGGCGAGGGCGAGCGCCTCGACCCCGAACCGGACCGCCTGCCGGGCCGCGAGCTCGAGGTTCGCCCCGCCGGCGGCCAGGGCCGTGAGCGTGAACCGATCCGGGTTGGCCGCAATGACCTCGAGGGTCTGGGTCCCGATGGATCCCGTGCTCCCGAGGAGTGTGACCGACCGGGTCATTCGACGGCGAGGAGGATGTCGACGGCGCGGTCGAGGAACGCGTCCACCGGGCCCTCGTCGTAGGCGTGGGGCCGGCGCGCCGAGGCGAATGTGACCGTGCGCAGATCCGTCGCGGACAGGGCCCGGCCCGAGTCGAAGTAGTCGACGAGCCGGTCGAGCACGGCGTCGACCCCGGCCCGGTCGTAGCCCCGCCCGCGCCGCGGCTGCGCGAACCGCTCCCCCGCGGGCCGGTTGAGCCGCGGGTAGAGCACGGTGGCGCGCTGGGCGACGTCCGCCATCCACGCGTCCTGGCCGTGCGTCTCCATGAAGGCGGTGCGCTCGCGCTGGATGAACGCGTTCTCGAGCCGGTCGAGGGCGGCGTCCACCGCGCCCGGGCGATAACCGCCCCGGACCAGGTCGAACGCAGCCCGCCGGACGTCGTCCGCACTCATGCCGGTGCCGCCCTCGTAGGCGGCGCGCGCCTCGGCGAAGAACTCGTCGACCTGGGCGCGCTCGTAGCCCGTCGAGGTCCCGGACACCCGGGGGAACATCTGCGCCATCTACTGCTCCTCGTCGCTCGCCGTGCCGGGCCGGTCGGCACCTGCCGGCGCGGCCGACTCCCGCACCTCCGCGGCCAGTTGTCCGCAGGCGCCGTCGATATCGCTGCCGCGGGTGTCCCGCACCGTGGTCGCGATGCCCGCATGCCGCAACCGTGCCACGAACTCCTCCTCCACGTGCTTCTCACTCGCCGTCCAGATCGAACCCGGGGTCGGATTGAGCGGGATCGGGTTGACGTGGGCCCAGCCGTGGCCGCGGTCGTTCAACTCCTTGCCGAGCAGGTCGGCGCGCCAGGCGTGGTCGTTCATGTCCTTGATGAGCGCGTACTCGATGCTCACGCGCCGGCCGGTCACCTCGAAGTAGTGGCGCGCCGCGTCGAGCGCCTCGCCGACCTTCCAGCGCGAGTTGATCGGGATGAGCTCGTCGCGCAGCTCGTCGTCGGGGGCGTGCAGCGAGAGCGCGAGGGTCACGGGGATCCCCTCGTCCGCGAGCTTGCGCATCGCCGGCACGAGGCCCACGGTCGAGACCGTGATGTTGCGGGCGGACATGCCGAAGCCCTCGGGGCTCGGCGCGACCATCCGGCGCACGGCCGCCATGATCGACTTGTAGTTGGCCATCGGCTCGCCCATGCCCATGAACACGATGTTGCTCAGCCGGCTCGGCCCGCGCGCGAGCTCCCCGTCGCGGCACATCCGGGCGGCCTGGCGCACCTGTTCGACGATCTCCGCGGGCGAGAGGTTGCGGGTCAGGCCCATCTGACCGGTCGCGCAGAACGGGCAGGCCATCCCGCAGCCGGCCTGGCTCGAGACGCACAGCGTGGCGCGATCGCGATACCCCATGAGCACGGATTCGACCTTGACCCCGTCGAACAGGCTCCACAGGGTCTTGACCGTGGCCCCGCCGTCCGCTTCGAGACGACGCACCTCGCCCAGGAGGTCGGGCACCAGTTCGTCGATGGCCGCCTCGCGCATCGCGGCCGGGATGTCGGTCATGTCGGCCGCATCCCGGGTGAGATGCTCGAAGTAGTGGGTGGAGATCTGTCGGGCCCGGTAGCCGGGGAAACCGAGGTCGCGCAGGGCGGTGACGCGTTCGTCGAGGGTGAGGTCCGCCAGGTGCCGCGGCGGCTTGCCGCGGCGGGGCACGGAGAAGCTCAGGGTCGGCTTCGGGAGCGTCGCCTTCTCGTGGGCGGGCAGGACTTGGCGCTGGGAGGTCATTGCGGGCATTCTTTCAGATTCGCACTGCGGGTGCGGACCGGGCGGCGGCACACGGTCAGCCGCCGAGGGTGAGGAGCATCGCGGTGAACACGACCGGGGCGGCGATGAGGATCGAGTCGACCCGGTCGAGGATCCCGCCGTGGCCGGGCAGGAGGGATCCCATGTCCTTGACCCCGAGGTCACGCTTGATGAGCGACTCGGACAGGTCGCCGAGGGTGGCCGCCGCGACCGCGACGGCGGCGAGCACGAGGCCCACGTACCAGGGGAGGTCGAGGAGGAAGAGCGCGCCGGCCACGCCGACGAGGCCGGCGAGCACGACGGATCCGGCGAAGCCCTCCCAGGACTTCTTCGGGCTGACGGTCGGGGCGAGGGGATGGCGGCCGTAGAGCACGCCCGCGATGTAGCCGCCCGTGTCGTTGGCGATGACGAGCGCGAGGAACACGAGCACGCGCTCGGGCCCCTGGGACTGGCCGAGCATGAGCAGGAGGAAGCCGGCGAGGAAGGGGATGTAGGCCGCCGCGAGGATCGCCACGGTCGCGTCCCGCAGCGCGAGCGGGCCCCCGCCGTCGAGGACCCGCCAGATGAGCACTCCCCCGGCGGTGAGCACGAAGGCGACGAGCAGCGCCTCGGTGCCGGCGGTGTAGGCCGAGACGAGGATTCCCACGGCCCCGACCCACAGCGGCGCCAGCGGGAGCTCGATGCCCCGGGTGCGCACCGCCCGAGAGAACTCCCACAGCCCGCCGAGGCAGCCCGCCAGCACGAGGGCCACGAAGCCCCACGGCTTCGGCGGGGACCCGAACGGCACGAACAGTCCCACCCCGACCACCGCGATGAGCACCGCGGCCACCGCCAGCGCCGCGGGCAGGTTCCGGCCGGCCTTGCGCGGGGCCCGGGCAGTGGGCTCGGTCGGGTCGGTGGGTTCAGTGGGGTCGGCGGGCCGGGTCGGGTCGGCGGGTCGAGTGGGGTCAGCCGGATCCGTGGGGTGTGCCGGGTCAGAGGGGTCGGGGTCAGAGGGGTCGGCCAGCTCGGTCGGATCGGTCGGATCCGTCGGCTCGGTCGGGTCCGTCGGCTCGGTCGGGTCCGGCGGGTCGGCCGGATCGTGGGCACGTTCGGCCGCCCGCTCGGCGGCCCTGCGGTCGCGGCGGGTGGGGTGCCCCGATGCTGCCATGGACGCCTCCGGTTCTCCTCGGTGGCCCTCAGACCTCGAGGAGTTCCTTCTCCTTGCCGGCGAGCATCGAGTCGATGAGGTCGACGTGCTTCTTGGTCAGGGCGTCGAGCTCGGACTGGGCGCGGTTCACCTCGTCCTCACCGGCGTCGCCGTCCTTGCCGATGCGGTCGAGCTCCTCCTTGGCGCGGCGGCGGATATTACGCACGGAGACCCGGGCGTCCTCCCCCTTGGTCTTGGCCATGCGCACGTACTCGCGGCGGCGCTCCTCGGTCAGGGCGGGCAGCACGACCCGGATGACCTGGCCGTCGTCCGAGGGGTTGACCCCCAGGTCCGATTCGCGCAGGGCCTTGCGCACGCCGTCCATGGCCGACTTGTCGAACGGGCTGATGAGCACCGTGCGGGCCTCCGGGATGGTGAGCGAGGCGAGCTGCTGCAGCGGCGTCGGGGCACCGTAGTAGTCGACCAGGATCTTGTTGAACATCCCGGCGTTCGCGCGGCCGCTGCGGATCCCGGAGAGATCCTCACGAGCGACGTCGACGGCCTTGTCCATCTTCTCTTCGGCTTCGAAGAGGGCTTCGGTGATCACGGTGCTCCTCGGGGTTGTGTTGGGTGGGCTGGGTGGGCGGTGCGTTCAGGCGGCGGAGACCAGGGTGCCGATCGGTTCCCCGAGCAGCGCCTTGGTCACGTTGCCGGGCTCGCTCATTCCGAACACCCGCATCCGCAGTCCATTGTCGCGGCAGAGTGCGAAGGCGGTCGAATCCACCACGCGCAGGTCGCGCTGCATCGCCTCGTCGAACGTGATGGTGTCGAGTCGGCGGGCGTCGGGATCGACCCGTGGGTCGGCTGTGTAGACGCCGTCCACGCCGTTCTTTCCCACGAGCACCTCGTCGCACCGGACCTCGAGCGCGCGCTGGATCGCGACGGTGTCGGTCGAGAAGTACGGCAGCCCGGCTCCGGCCCCGAAGACGACCGCGCGCCCCTTCTCGAGGTGGCGGATGGCGCGCAGCGGGATATAGGACTCGGCGACCTGGCCCATCGTGATCGCGGTCTGCACGCGGGTGGAGACCCCGGCCTTCTCGAGGAAGTCCTGCAGCGCGAGGGAGTTCATGACCGTGCCGAGCATGCCCATGTAGTCGGCGCGGGCCCGGTCCATGCCGTGCTGGCTCAGCTGCGCGCCGCGGAAGAAGTTGCCGCCGCCGACCACGATCGCGACCTGGATCCCGGCGGCCATCGCCTCGGCGATCTCGCGGGCCACGCCCTGGACCACCTCGGGGGCGAGCCCGATGCTGCCGCCTCCGAAGACCTCACCGGACAGTTTGAGCAGGACTCGGCGGGGGGCCGAGGGGGTCGGGCTGAGCTGGCTGGTCATGGCACCTCGCAGGTCGTGGGGATACTCGTCGACGTTACACAATGGCCCCGCCCCAACGACTAGGTGGGACGGGGCCATCGTGGTCGATCAGGAGCCGACGCGGAAACGCTCGAAGCCGGTGACGGTGCCGCCCGCTTCGGTGACGATCTGGCCGACGGACTTCTTCGGGTCCTTGGCGAAGGCCTGGTCGAGGAGCACGTGCTCCTTGTAGAAGCCGTTCATGCGGCCCTCGATGATCTTCGGCAGGGCGGCCTCGGGCTTGCCCTCGTTGCGGGCGGTCTCCTCGGCGATGCGACGCTCGTCCGCGACCTGATCGGCCGGAACCTCCTCGCGCGTGAGGTAGGCGGGCGAGTACGCGGCGATGTGCATCGCCACGTCCTTGGCCACGGCCTCACCGGCGGCGTCGGTCGCGACGAGCACGCCGACCTGCGGGGGCAGGTCCTTGTTCGTGCGGTGCAGGTACGAGGTGACCTTCTCGCCGGCGACGCGGGCGACGCGACGCACGACGATCTTCTCGCCGAGGGTGGCGGCCTGCTCGTCCACGACGGTGCCCACGGGCTTGCCGTCCGAGTCCGCGGCGAGGAGCGCCTCGAGGTCACCCGCGCCGGAGGTCACGGCGGCCTCGAGCACCCGGTCGGCGAGCGCGATGAACACCTCGTTCTTCGCCACGAAGTCGGTCTCGGAGTTCACCTCGACCATGACGCCGGTCTCGCCGGCCTCGCTCGGGTTGATCGACGTGGCCACGAGGCCGTCCGAGGTCGCACGCCCCTCGCGCTTGGCAACGCCCTTGAGGCCCTTGACGCGGATGATCTCCAGCGCCTTCTCCTTGTCGCCGGCCGCCTCGTCGAGCGCCTTCTTCACGTCCATCATGCCCGCGCCGGTGGATTCGCGCAGTGCGGAGATGTCAGCGACGGTGTAATTCGCCATAAGTATTGGTCCGATCCTTCGAATCGACGGTGGTGGTCTCAGGCCTGGTCGGTCTGGTCGGTCGCCTCGACGGCGGCCTCCTCGACTGCGGTCGCCTCGACTGCGGCCTCCGCGGCGGCGGTCTCCGCCGACGGGGACGGGGCGGCGTCGGCGGCCACGGGGGCGTCGGCCGCATCGGCGGCGGCATCCGCGACCTCGGCCTTGGCCTCCTCGGGAGCCTCGGCGGCCTTCGCGGCCTCCTCGCTCTCGTGGGCGGCGAGCAGCTCGCGCTCCCACTCGGCCAGCGGCTCGGCCTCGGACTCGCCGCGCTTGCCCGCACCGGCGGACCGGGCCACGAGGCCCTCGGCCGCGCCGTCGGCGATCACGCGCGTGAGCAGCGAGACCGCCCGGATCGCGTCGTCGTTACCCGGGATCGGGAAGTCGACCTCGTCCGGGTCGCAGTTGGTGTCGAGGATCGCGACGACCGGGATGTTGAGCTTGCGCGCCTCGGCGACGGCGAGGTGCTCCTTCTTGGTGTCGACGATCCAGACGGCGGAGGGCACCTTGGCCATGTCGCGCACGCCGCCGAGGGTGCGGGCGAGCTTGTCCCGCTCGCGGCGCTGCATGAGCAGTTCCTTCTTGGTGAACGCGGAGGAGGCCACGTCGTCGAAGTCGACCTCCTCGAGCTCCTTGAGGCGCTGGAGGCGCTTGTTGACCGTGCCGAAGTTCGTGAGCATTCCGCCCAGCCAGCGCTGGTTCACGAACGGCATGCCGACGCGGGTGGCCTGCTCGGCGACCGCCTCCTGGGCCTGCTTCTTCGTGCCCACGAAGAGGATGGTGCCGCCGTGGGCGACCGTCTCCTTGACGAATTCGTAGGCCCGGTCGATGTCCGCGAGGGACTTCTGCAGGTCGATGATGTAGATGCCGTTGCGCTCGGTGAAGATGAAGCGCTTCATCTTCGGGTTCCAGCGACGGGTCTGGTGTCCGAAGTGGACACCGCTCTCCAGCAGTTGACGCATGGTGACGACGGCCATGGCTCGTCCTTTCACGGCGCGGATCGCTCCGCGCGTATTCGGTTGACTCTTCGCAGGCCGGCCGGCCGTGCGAACCTGGTGCTCACGTGGGAGGGCACCGATGGAATCGGACCTCGCCCTCCGCACCCGCTGACGCGGTCGGGAGCACGCGATGTCAGTCGGCGACCCGAGGGCCGTCCGACTGCACCCCATATCGTACCGGATCGTCCGGGGCCGCTGCCATGCGCGGCCGAACCCGGAGCGTGCGACGACGGTCACGTTCTCCCGCCCCCGTTCCCGCGCCCACGCCGAGGCCCATACCCGTGCCCGTGCCCAGGCAAGGACAGGTCCGCGCAAGGACGTGTCCTTGTAAAGACACGTTCGTGCAAGGACGCATCCAGGTCCACCGAACCGGCGCGCACCACCCGGGCCCACCCACCGGCCGCACGGGGCAGGCCGGGGGCGGGGGCGTGCGGGAACCGGTGGGAGCACCGGCTCGGCGGGCGTGCTGGGCCTGGGTGCGTACCGGCACTGCGGGTGTACCGGGCCTGCGGGTGTACCGGGCCTGCGGGTGTACCGGGACTGCAGGTGTACCGGGACTGCGGGTCGGACTGGGCGTGTGGGTCGGGTCTGCGGGCATGCCGGGCCTGCGGGTCGGGCCTGCGTGTCGGACTGGGCGGGCGCCGGCCGACGCGGCAGGCTGGGGCCATGGTCGCTCACGGTTCCGGCAGTGCCGCGCGCGATCGGCTGCGTCCGGCCTCGCCGCGGACGCTGCTTCGCGCCCGGCCCGGGGATGAGCCGCTGCTCGCGGCCTTCGCGGCGACCCTGCTGCTGCGGCGCGGCCTGAGTGAGCACACCGCACGAAATTATCGGGCCGACGTCATCTCGCTGCTGCTCTCCCTGCCCGCCGCCGGCGGGGACGGCGGGCGTGCCGCCATGGACAGCTCCGCGCGCGCCGCCGAGCCCCAGCGGCCCCAGCAGCCCCAGCAGGCCAGGGAGCCCCAGCGGCCCAGGGAGTCCCAGCAGCCCCGGCGGTCCGAGCAGACCGAGTCCGAGCAGTCCGAGCAGACCGAGCAGACCGAGCAGTCCGAGCAGACCGTGCACACCGAGCAGACCGAGCAGCCAGGGGGGCCCAAGGAGCCGGTGGAGCACACGGATCTCGCGGCACTCGACCTCGCGGCGCTGCGCTCCTGGCTGGCCGGGCAGACCCAGGCCGGCCTGGCCCGGGCGACGCTCGCACGCCGGGCCGCGGCCGCACGCACGTTCAGCTCCTGGGCGCACGAGGAGGGTCTGCTCGCGCACGATCCGGCGCTGCGGCTGCAGGCTCCCCGGCCCGATCAGGTGCTGCCGACCGTGCTGAGCGAGGGCGAGGCCGAGTCGGTGCTCACCCGCGCCGAGGTCGAGGCCCGCGACGGCGGAGCGCCTCAGATCCGCGACTGGGCGGTGCTCGAGGTGCTGTACGCCAGCGGTGCCCGGGTGAGTGAGGTCGTCGGCCTCGACACCGACGACGTCGATCTCGACCAGCGCCTGCTGCGGGTGCTCGGAAAGGGCGGCAAGGAGCGGATGGTCCCGATCGGAGTGCCCGCGGCGCGCGCCCTGGCGGCCTGGCTCGCCCGGCGCGGGGACCTGGTCACCGCGGCCTCGGGCCCGGCCCTCTTCCTGGGCGCCCGAGGCGGACGGTACGGCGCGCGGATGGTGCGCGACGTCGTCCATAGGATCGCGACGCGGGCGGGCGTGCGCGACATCGCCCCGCACGGCCTGCGGCACTCGGCCGCGACGCACCTGCTCACCGGCGGCGCGGATCTGCGGGCGGTGCAGGAGGTGCTCGGGCACTCCTCGCTGCAGACGACCCAGCGGTACACGCACGTGAGCCCCGAACGGCTGCGGGCGGTGTTCACCCAGGCACACCCGCGGGCGTGAGTCGCTCCGGCACGGCCGAGCACGGTCACTCGACCGGGTAGAGCCGGATGACCGGCGGACGCAGCAGCCCGAGCGGGTCGACATAGGCGTCCCTGCCGGTCCGCGCTCCCCAGTGCAGGCACGAGGTGGCGCCGCAGTGCTCGCCGGCGGTGAGCTCACCGATCGGCTCCCCCGCCCGCACGGGATCGCCCCGGGCGAGCGGGCCGGTCACGGGCTGATAGGTGGTGCGGATCCCGTCGGGGTGGTCGATGCTCACGACGGGCGTGCCGGCGACCGTGCCCGCGAAGGCGACGGTGCCGTCGGCCGCCGCGCGGACCGGCGATCCGACCTCGGCGGCGAGGTCCACACCGCGGTGTCCCGCGAGCCAGGGCTGCGCGGGCGGGTCGAAGGCGCGCAGGACCACCGGGTCATGATCGACCGGGCCGACCGGCGCGACGTAGCCGGATGCGCCGGGCGGGTCGGGCAGGGCCGGCTGGTCGGGCGGGCCGGACAGGTCGGGCGGGGCGCCCTCGGGCGGGTTCGAGGCCGCCGCGGGCATGGCGACGAGGAGCACGACCGCGGCCAGGAACCCGACGAGGAGGCGGCGACTGCTCATCGGGCCCGCCGCCAGCCGTCGCCGTGCCGGGCGACCTTCCCGGCCAGTTCGAGCACCCCGAGCGCGCGGATGACGGCCGCGGGGGCGAGCCCGGCGACCCGCACGAGCGCGTCGACGCCGGTCGCCGCGCGCACGGGCAGGGCGTCGAGGACCTGCGCCGTCTCCGGATCGAGGTCGTCGAGGAGCCCCGCGGGCACCTCCGCCGGGCGCGGGTCGACCGAGCCGATCGGTCCGGCGAGCTCGAGCAGCTCCTCCTCGTCTGTGATGCAGGTGGCGACCTGGTCGCGCAGGAGCCGGTGGCAGCCCGCGCTGGCCGGCGAGGTGACCGGCCCGGGCACGGCCCCGACGGGCCGGAGCAGGCCGGCGGCATGATGGGCCGTGCTCAGCGCGCCGCTGCGCCAAGCCGCCTCGACCACCACGACGGCGGCCGTGGCCGCGGCGATGAGGCGGTTGCGCTGGAGGAATCGCTGGCGCATCGGCGCCGAGCCGGGTGGCGCCTCGGAGACGACCGCGCCGCGCTCGATCACGGACTCGAGCAGCGGGGTGTGCGCGCCCGGGTAGAACCGGTCGACTCCCCCGGCCTGATAGGCGACGGTCGTGCCGCCGACCTCGAGGGTGGCCCGGTGGGCGGCCGCGTCGATGCCGAACGCGCCACCGGAGGTGACCACGAGCCCGGCGTCGGCGGCCGCACCGGCGAGCCGGCCGGTCACGTGCTGCCCGTAGTGGGTGCAGGCGCGCGCGCCGACGAGGGCCACGGCCGGCCGGGAGATCGCCTCGATCACGCCGCGCACCCACAGGCACGGCGGCGCCCCGGGGCCCAGGTCGGTCAGCCCGGCGGGCCACCCGGCCCCCTCCGGGGTGAGCACGGCACCGGTGAGGCGGTCGATCGCGTCGTGTTCGCGGCGCGGGTCGAGGTCGCGCAGTCGGGGCCGCCAGTTGCGGGCGCTGCGGGCCCAGGCCGCGTGTGGGGGCATCCCCGGGGGCCCGTCCGCCCCGCCGGTGGCCAGCCAGTCGAGGGCCGCGACCGGGCCGATGCCCGCGAGGAGGCAGCCGGCGACCCGATCGCCGGGTTCGATGATTCGCGACCAGGCGATCCGCGCCAGCAGCGGATCGGTCGCGTCATATGCGAGCGGGGTCATGTTCGCCTCCAGAGCGCAGCACGAGGGCGGTGCCGAGGTGGTCGACCCGCGGGCGTTCGGCACCGGCGAGATCGGCGACGGTCCAGGCGAGCCGCAGCACCCGGTCGATGCCGCGCAGGCTGAGACGACCCTGATCGAGCTGGCGCTCGAGCAACCGGAGGCAGTCCGGCGCGACCTGCCCGGTCCGCTCCCGCAGCCACGGCCCGGGCACCTCGCCGTTCGTGCCCCACGGGGTGCCCGCGAGCCGCTCGCGCTGGCGATGGCGGGCCCGCCGTACCCGGGCCGCGACGGTCGCGGTGTCCTCGCCGGCGCGGGCGGCCTCGACGCGGGTGATCCGGCCGACGGTCACCCGGATGTCGACCCGGTCGAGGAGTGGGCCCGAGAGTCGGTTCTCGTACCGCCGCCGCACCTGCGCGGAGCAGGTGCAGTCGATGCCCTTGCCGCTCCCCTTCCCGCACGGGCAGGGGTTGGCGGCGAGCACGAGTTGGAACCGGGCGGGGTAGCGGGCACTGGCGTAGGAGCGCTGCAGCACGAGCTCACCGTGTTCGAGCGGCTGGCGCAGCGAGTCGAGCACGTGCGGGGCGAACTCGGGCGACTCATCGAGGAAGAGCACGCCGAGGTGGGCGCGCGAGGCCGACCCCGGCCGCGGGATCCCCGAGCCGCCCCCGACGATCGAGGCCATCGTGGCGCTGTGGTGCGGTGCCTCGAACGGCGGCCGGCGAAGCAGGCCGCGGGCGGGGTCGAACGTACCGGACATCGAGTGGATCCCGGTCACCTCGATCGCCTGCGCCTCGCTCAGATCCGGCAGCAGCCCCGGCAGCCGGGCCGCGAGCATCGTCTTGCCCGTGCCCGGCGGTCCGCTCATGAACAGGTGATGCCCGCCGGCGGCGGCGATCTCGAGGGCGGCCCGGGCCTCGTGCTGACCGACCACATCGGCCAGGTCGGCCGGGCCCGCCAGGCCGCCGGCGGGTGCGGCGGGTGCGAGCGGGGCGGGTGCGGCGGCTACGGGAGGGGCGGGGGCGTCGTCCGCACGCCCGCCGTGCAGGCGCACGACCTCGGCGAGGTGACCGGCGCCGACCACCCGGGCGCCCGGAACGAGCTCGGCCTCGGCGCGGTTCGCGGCCGGGACCACGATCCGCGGCCGGCCACGCGCCACAGCGGCCGCCACGGCGGGCAGGATCCCGCGCACGGGGTGCAGGGCGCCGTCGAGACCGAGCTCGCCCAGATGCACGTGCTCGCCACCGCCCGGCAGGCTCCCCTGGGCGCGGAGCACGGCCACGGCGATCGCGAGGTCGAAGATCGACCCGGACTTGGGCAGTTCCGCGGGGGTGAGGCCGACGGTGATCCGCCGCAGCGCCCAGGTCAGGCCGGTGGACTGGATCGCGGCCCGCACCCGATCGCGCGCCTCGGCGAGTGTTGTATCGGGCAGGCCGACGATCCGGAACTGCGGCAGGCCGTCGCTCACCTGCGCCTCCACCCCGACGATGTCGCCCTGCAGCCCCACGAGCGAGACGGCCATCGTGCTGCCCAGGCCCTGCCGGCTCATCCGATTCCCCGCACGTGCTCGAGCCGCACCGGTCCCGACCGGGGCGCGAGGATCGCGATGAGGTCGAGGCGGATCTCGGGGGGCTCGTGTTCGTGGCTCGCGAGCCATGCCGCCGAGAGTCGACGCAGCCGGGCGAGCTTGCGCGCGGTGATCGCCTCGAGAGGGTGGCCGTGGGCGGTCGAGGTGCGCGTCTTGACCTCGATGAACGCGAGCACCGTGCCCCGGGAGGCGACGAGGTCGATCTCGCCGTACCTGCAGTGCCAATTCGCGTCGTGGATCCGCCAGCCGCGCTCGCCCAGGTAGGCCCGGGCGACGCATTCCCCGGCGCGCCCGATCTGCAGTGGCTGCATCCCGATCACCGCCCTCTCGCTCGATGTCCCGTCATCGTGGCGCAGCGCGGCCCGGGCGTGCGGCGCGGGCCGGCCGGGCTGTGGATCGAGAGGTCGCCTGTGGACGGCGTTGCTCGCCCGGGACGGTTCGGCTCACCCCTCAGGGGTGGTACCGCGGGTCAGCCCGCGGGCGGACGCGCTCCGAGACTCGGGCCGCTCACGAGCCGTTCCAGCAGCCGGTAGAGGGCGTAGAGCACCGCGATCGCCACGGTCACGTGCAGGAGGAACGCGAGCGTGATCCCGGTGATGACGCCCGCGGGCGCGAGCCGCCGTCCCCAACTGAGGGCGAGCACGGAGGGGATGACGAGCGCCCCGGCCGCACCGCCGAGGATCCGGGTCCACAGCGGCCCGTGCCCCATCCACGGCACCCCGGGCCCGACCCCGAACAGGTCGCCCGTGGCGAGGGCCCCGAGCACGACGACCACCGCGATGAGCCCCGCGACGACGCCCCTCCAGTACCAGCGGGCGCGCGGCCGCGACCACAGCGTGGCCATCGTGACCGCCGCCCACATGAGCCAGCAGCGGATCACGCCGGTGCCGAGGGCGCGGGCCGCGCGGCGGAACAGCCGGTCGGCGCCGGCGCGATCGAGGTACGGACCGGTGTAGCAGCGGCGCACGGTCGCATCGTGCAGGACCGCGGCCGGCAGGAAGATGCCGCTGCGGGGCACGAGCCAGGTGAAGATCCACGGCACGGAGGCCAGGTCGGTGCGGAACGTGTCCGGATCGGACGGCGCCACGAACGGCTCGTCGTATTCCTCGCTGACGTAGGCGAACCGGCGGAGCACCTGGAAGTCGTGGCCGTCGATGCTGCGCAGGTCCAGCCGCAGCGGGCCGCCGTCCGCGGCGTCCTCGAACCGGCCCCCCGCCGTGCTCACGAGCGGCCGTGCCTCAGGGGAGTTCCAGGTCGGCCTTGGCGAGTTCCTCCACGTTCACGTCCTTGAACGTGACCACGCGGACGGACTTGACGAACCGGGCGGAGCGATAGACGTCCCACACCCAGGCGTCGGCCAGGGTCAGCTCGAAGAACACCTCCCCGCCCGCCGAGCGCACCTGCAGATCCACCTGATTGGCCAGGTAGAACCGGCGCTCGGTCTCGACCACGTAGCTGAACAGATGCACGACGTCGCGATACTCGCGGTAGAGCTCGAGTTCGGCATCGGTCTCGTACTTCTCCAGGTCCTCTGCACTCACGTGACCCATCATCCCCCATCCGCCGCCGGCCGCGGCCTCGAACGCGGGATCGTGTCGAGGTCCGGCCCCGGTCACCTCGACGGAATCCCGCGTTCGGCGAGGCTCCCATTCGCGGCGGGGCCCCCGGGCCCGGCCGGCCGCGCCCCCTACCCTGGTCGGGTGCCCGATCTCGCCGCCGCCCTCTCGACCACCCTCGTCGCCCTCGGGGCCGAACCGTGGGCGGCCGGCGAGCCGCTGCGGGCAGAGTACGCCGCCTTCCTCGCCGCCGATCCGGGGCGCGTGCACCGCACCGGCCCCGAGCACTTCACCGCCTCGGCCATGGTCTTCACCCCCGACCTCGCGCAGATCCTGCTGTGCCTGCACGGCAAGGCCGGCTTCTGGGTGCAGCTCGGCGGCCACCTCGAGGCCGACGATCCCACCCCGCTCGCGGGGGCGCTGCGGGAGGCGCGGGAGGAGAGCGGGCTGAGTGACGTCGTCGCGACGCGGGATCTGCCCATCGACCTGAACCGGCACGAGCTGGCATCCGAGTTCGGCCGGTGCCGGGCCCACTGGGACGTGGTCTATGCGCTCACCGCGGAGCCGCGGCCGCCCGTGGTGAGCCCGGAGAGCAAGGACGTGCGCTGGTTCCCGACCTCGAGCCTGCCCCCGAACTGCGCCCCGGGTTTCGAAGCTCAGGTCGACGCGGCCCTGGCGCGACTGCGGCCCGCGCAGCACCCGGCTCGCTGACCGACTCGCCCGACGAGCCCGGCTGGTGGGCTCGGCTGGCGGGCTCGTCGGGTGGGATCGGCTGGCGGGATCGGCTCGTGGGCTCGACTGGTGGGCTCGAGCACCCGGCGACCAGGGAGGAACCCGGGAAATCCCGGCCGAAACCGCTGCCTTCGCCCTGGTCACCGATGAGAAGGACGATTCGGCCCTGGTCGACGCCGAGAACCATGGATCGGCCCTGGCCGCCGCCGGGAACAGCGGAACGACCCTGGTCGCTCGACCGACCGGCCCACCGACCGGCTCGACCAGCCGCCGACCAGGGTGTAACCCCGGAAATCCCGGCCGAAACCGCCGCCTTCGCCCTGGTCACCGACGAGAACGACGATTCGGCCCTGGTCGACGCCGAGAACCATGGATCGGCCCTGGCCGGCGACGGGGACCATGGAACGACCCTGGTCGGCGACGGGAACCATGGAACGACCC
This sequence comes from Pseudactinotalea sp. HY160, assembly GCF_009372055.1. Classification (NCBI taxonomy): domain Bacteria; kingdom Bacillati; phylum Actinomycetota; class Actinomycetes; order Micrococcales; family Cellulomonadaceae; genus Pseudactinotalea; species Pseudactinotalea sp. HY160. The sequence goes on from NZ_WHMT01000004.1 coordinate 179,030, forward strand.
CGGTCGGCGCGATACTCAACCGCCTGGGGCGCTAGTCGAGCAGGCCGGCCTGCACGAACGTGGGCTCGACGCCGGGGAGCCGCCACGACCGCCGGTGCAGCGGCGAGGGGCCGAGGCGTCGCAACGCGTCGGTGTGGGCGGCGGCCGCGTATCCCTTGTTCGAGTCCCACCCGAAGCCCGGATACGCCTCGTGGTGGCCGACCATCATCTCGTCACGCTCGGTCTTGGCGAGCACGGAGGCGGCGGCGATCGCGCTGATGCGCAGGTCGCCCTTGACGTGGGTCTGCACCGGCGGGCAGCCCAGCGGTGCGGACTCCCGGCCGCCACGTGCCGGCTGGCCGCCGGCGCCGTCCGACTGCACCGTCCCTGGCCGGATCTGCCCCAGCCGGATCTGCTCCGACTGAACCGCACCCGGCAGCACCGCACCCGGCAGCACCGCACCGGGCAGCGCCGGCCCCGGCAGCGCCGGAAGCACGGGCACCTGCGGCTGCACCGGGGTGAGCCAGTCGTGCACGCCGTCGAGCAGCACGAGATCCGGCACGCAGCCGGCCCCGCACACCTGCGCCAGCGCCCGGTGCCCGGCCAGGCGCAGCGCCGCGATGATGCCGTACGCGTCGATCTCGGCCGGGCTCGCGTGCCCGACCGCGCCGGCCACGCACCAGCGGCGGATCGGATCCAACAGTCGCATCCGGGCCTCGGGGGTGAGGAGCTTGGAATCGCGCAGCCCGGCCGGCAGCCGCCCGGTCGAGCCGTCCACGACCACGACCCCGACGCTCACCGGCCCGGCGAGGGCGCCCCGGCCGACCTCGTCCATGCCTGCGATCCGCGCGTGGGAGGCCAGCAGCTCCTTCTCGAGCGTGCGCGTGGGGGCGGATGCGGGCATGGCTCCTACGGTAACGCGGGCCTCAGTCGCCCGCGGTCTCCTGGTCCGGAGCCGGTTCCCGGGTGCCGGGATCGGGCACGTCGGCGAACGTCTCGCCCGAGCGTCCGATCATGCCGAGCCGGTCGAGCGGCCACACCCGCACCCAGGCGGTGCCCACAACGTTGTCGATCGGCACGAAGCCCCCGCCGACCGCGCCCTGGGAGTACCGCGAATCCTGCGACCTGGGGCGGTTGTCACCCATGACCCACAGGTGTTCGGCGGGCACGGTCTCGTCGAAGGTCTTCTCGCTCGGCACCGCGCCCGGCTTGATGTACGGCTCGTCCAGGGGCGCGCCGTTGACGGTCACGCGGCCCTGGTCGTCACAGCAGGCCACCTCGTCGCCGGGCAGGCCGATGACCCGCTTGATGAGGTGCTCGCCGGCGTCCGCGGGCAGCAGGCCCACCCACGTGAGCACCTGCTGGACCACGGTCGGCTCCTCGTAGTGCGGCCGCAGCCAGCCGCCCGGGTCCACGAACACGACGACGTCGCCGCGTTGGATGTCGAGCGGGCCGGGCCGGAGCTTGTTCACGATGAGGCGGTCGTCAACCTTGAGCGTGTCCTCCATCGACTCGCTCGGGATGTAGAACGCCTGAGCGAAGAAGGTCTTGATCACGAGGGAGATGACGAGCGCGGCGACCACCACGATCGCGGCCTCGCGCAGGAACCCGAGCACGCCCTGACTCTGCGCACCCGGCCGACCCGAGGCCGTGCGGCTACGTCGCTGCGCGGGAGGCTCCGTCGTCCCCGATCGACCGACGATCACCTGGCGGGGCCGGTCGGCCGGCGGGAGCCGATGCGGATCCGCCGGCGGGAACGACGGCGGCCGGGAGGGGACGCCGTCCCCGATGGGGTCGACATCCTCCTGCCCGGCCGAGTCAGGACCTTCGTAGGTCAACTCAGTTCGCGGTCTCGCGCAGTTCCTTGACGCGGGTCGCCTTGCCCTTGCGATCGCGCAGGTAGTACAGCTTCGCGCGGCGCACGTCACCGCGGGTGACGACCTCGATCTTGTCGACCGTGGGCGAGTGCAGCGGGAACACACGCTCGACGCCGACACCGAAGGAGAACTTGCGCACGCGGCACGTCTCCCGCAGGCCGCTGCCCTGACGCCCGAGCACCACGCCCTGGAAGATCTGCACGCGCGAGCGGCTGCCTTCCACGATGTTCACGTGCACCTTGACGGTGTCGCCGGCCCGGAACTGCGGGATCTCCTTGAGGGAGCCCGCGTCGATCGAATCCAGTTTCTGCATGGTGTGCCTTCCCGCGCTTGCCTCGGGTCAAGAGCGAATGTTCGGGCGGTGGTTCCGCCGTGATCAGGGTGGGCCGGTGATCGTGTGGATGGTCGCTCCCCCGCGGCAGAGCGAACCGGCGGCTCACCGGGCCGTCGCTGAAGTTTGTCACACCCCGGGCCGCGGTGGAAATCCATCCGGGTCGAGCGTGCGCTCCATCACGTAGTCGTCCTCGACGCGCGCGCCGACGGTGAACATGCGCTCCCCCGCGACGGCGAATGAATGACGCCGGTAGAAGGCCTGGGCGCGGGCGTTGCGTTGGTTCACGCCGAGCCACAGGCGGGCCATCCCGGCCGCGGCGGCGCCCTCGATCGCGGCCTCGAGCAGCCGGTCCGCGACGCCGCTGCCGTGGTGCTCGGGCAGCACGTAGACCTTGTTCAGGTCGCCGACCCGGCCGGCCGGCCCACTCGGCGCACTCGGCCCACTCGGCACGGTGGGCTCGGTATGCACAGTGGGCGCGAGGGGGCCCGGCTGGTCGAGCACGACCATCGCGTAGCCCACGACGGCCCCGGCGACCTCGGCGAGCCAGAGCTGTCGCCGCCGCGCCTTGGCCCAGCCCCGGAACGCGGCCTCGGTCAGGTTCTCCGCGACGAAGGCCGCCGCCTCCGCGGGCGGGAATCCGGGCGGGCAGGCGAGCGGGAACGTGCGGGCCGCGACGTCGGCGAGGTCGGCGGCGTCGGAGGGCCGGGCGCGGCGCACGCTCACCTCGTGGGCGGCCAGGAGGTCGGGGCGGACGGCGGCCGTGCGGGCCACGGCCCGGGCGCGCCGCCACCGCTCGATCCGGCCGTGGTCGCCGGAGCGCAGCACCGCGGGGATGTCGAGTCCGCGCCACTGCGCCGGGGCGGTGTACACGGGGTACTCGAGCAGGCCCGCCCGGCCGTGCGACTCCTCCACGAGCGAGTGCGGGTTGCCCACGACCCCGGGCAGGAGTCGCCCGATCGCCTCGATCATCACGACGGCGGCGACCTCGCCCCCGTTGAGCACGTAGTCGCCGATCGACAGCTCCCGCACGCGCATCCCCGCCGCGGCGTAGTGGGCGCCCACGCGGGCGTCGATGCCCTCGTACCGGCCGCAGGCCACGATCAGGTGGGCCCCGCCGGCGATCTCGGCGGCGATCTCTTCGGCGATCCGCTGGGTGAACGGCTCCCCCGCCGGGGTGGGCACGACGAGGGTCGCCGGCGCGCCCGGGTCCGAGCCGGTGAGGAGGTCGTCGATCGCACGCCCCCAGACGTCGGGGCGCATGACCATGCCCGCACCGCCGCCGGCCGGGGTGTCGTCGACGGTCCGGTGCCGGTCCGTGGTCCAGTCCCGCAGATCATGGACGCCGACCCGCAGGTCTCCCTGCGCGCGCGCCTTCCCCAGGAGCGAGAGTTCGAGCACGTCGAGGAACGCCGGGAAGATCGACACGATGTCGATCTTCCCGGCGTTCGGGCCGTCCGGTTGCCGCGCCTCGGTCACGGGCGCGCGTCCGTGTCGGCAGTGTCGCCGGTGTCGCCGGGGTCGGCAGCGTCGCCGGCGGCGGCAGTATCGGCAGTATCGGCAGTGTCGTCGGCATCACCGGCGAGCAGACCCGCCGGCGGGTCGATCACGACCCGCCCGCCGGGCACGTCGACCACGGGCACGATGGCGGCGACGAACGGCACGAGGGTGCGCGCCCCGGAGGTTTCGGCGAGCACGAGCACGTCGTGGGCCGGGTAGTACTCGAGCCCGCGGATCTGGCCGAGCACCCGGCCGGTGGGATCCTCCGCCCGCAGCCCGGCGAGCTCGTGCGGGTACCACGCGTCGGGTTCACTCTCGGGCTCGGTCAGGAGCTCGACGCCCCGGAGGCCCTCGACCGCCGTGCGGTCCTCGTAGCCCTCGAAGCTCGCGTACCAGTGGGATTCGCGCCGCTGCAGTGCGGCGATCGTGAGCGGGCCGGCCGCGCTCGTCAGCGTCGTGCCCACCGCGAGCCGCTCGGTCGGGCGGTCGGTGTGCAGGCGCAGCCGTGCGAGCCCGCGCAGCCCGTTCGGGGCGCCGATCGTGGCGATCCGCAGCAGCATCGGTTCCTCAGTCACCGCCGGCGATTCCTTCCGCTCATGCGAACGGGCCCGCACTGTGCAATGCGGGCCCGTTCACGGCTGATCTCAACGACGATCGACGTCCACCACGTCGACCCGCACGGAGCCGTCGGTGGAGAGCGCGTTCATCACGGTCCGCAGCGCTCGCGCGGTGCGGCCCGAACGGCCGATGACCCGGCCGAGATCGTCGGGGTGGACCCGGACCTCGAGCAGGTCCCCGCGGCGCAGCGACCGCGCGGTGACCTGGACGTCGTCGGGCTTGTCGACGATCCCGCGCACCAGGTGGTCGAGCGCGTCGGTGAGCATCAGTCCTCGCTGTTCGAGGTGTCCGCGGACTCCTCGGCGGGGGCCTCGGCAGCCTTGGCCGCGGCGGCGGCCTTGGCCTCGGAGGCCCGGGCCTTGCGCAGTTCGGCGTCCGCCTCGGCGGCCTTGACGGCCTCGGCCGGGTCGCCCTTCTCGGCCTTGACCGTCAGGGTGCCCTCGGTGCCGGGCAGGCCCTTGTGGGTCTGCCAGTCGCCGGTCACCTTGAGGAGTGCGAGCACCTGCTCGGTGGGCTGTGCGCCCACGCCGAGCCAGTACTGCGCGCGCTCCCGGTCGATGTCGATGAGCGAGGGCTCCTCGGTCGGGTGGTACTTGCCGATCTCCTCGATCACGCGACCGTCGCGCTTGGTGCGCGAGTCGGCGACGACGACACGGTAGTAGGGCGCCCGGATCTTGCCGAGACGCTTCAAACGGATCTTGACAGCCACGTGTTGGCTCACTCCTGGTTCGTGGGGGTGAATACCGCCGCCTGCAGGTGGGGCCAACCGGCGGACGATCTTCGTGGACGCGTGTCGCATCAGTGAGAGGGCTGAGTGCACACGGGTACAGCGGGTTAGTCTGCCAGATGCCGGGGGCCTGCTGCCACTCGGCCCCTCCCGCGGGAGTGTGGCGAGGGCCACAGGCGGCCGTCGCCCCGGCCTCACGGAACTCAGCGCACTCGTCGCCCCCGCAGGAAGACGGCGCTCGGGCGGGCGAGCACACCGATGTCGGTCCGCGGATCCTCCGGGTAGACGACGACATCCGCCGGCGCCCCCTCGGCGATCCCGGGCGCCCCGAGATACGTGCGCGCGGCCCACGTCGCGGCGGCGAGGACATCGGCGGCGGGCACCCCCGCGGCCACGAGCTCGGCGGCCTCGTCGGCGATCCGGCCGTGCCGGATCAGGCCCCCGGCGTCGGTGCCCACGAGGATCTGCACGCCGGCGGCGTGCATCGCGGCCACCTGCTCGTGGCGGCGGGCGTGCAGGCGTCGCATCCGTGCGGCATAGCGGGGATACCTCACACCGGCCTGGTCGGCGATCGCGGCGAAGTTGGCGATCTGCACGAGCGTGGGGGTGACGGCGACACCCGCCTCCGCGGCCCGGTCGAGCTGGGCGGGTGTCATGCCGGTGCCGTGCTCGATGCAGTCGACGCCGGCGTCGAGCAGATCCTCGACCGTCTCGGTGGCGAAGGTGTGCACCATGACCCGGGCGCCGTGGCCGTGGGCTGCCGCCACTCCCTCCCGCAGCTGCCTCGCCGTCCACAGGGGCCGCAGGTCGGCGGCGGCGCCGTCGCTCCGGTCGATCCAGTCCCCCACGATCTTGACCCAGCCGTCGCCGGCGCGGGCCTGGGCGGCCATCGCGGCCGGCAGGTCGTCCGGGTCGTCGAGCTCGTGGGCGTAGTCGCGCACGTACCGCTTCGGACGCGCGAGGTGCCGGCCGGCGCGGATGAGGCGGGGCATACCCGTCTCGCGCCGGATCCACGCCGTGTCGGCCGGCGACCCGGCGTCGCGCACGAGCAGCACCCCGGCGCGCACGTCCGCGTCCGCCTGGGCGCGGGTCGCGGCCTCATCGATCGCGCCGAGCGGGCCGAGGCCGAGGTGGCAGTGCACATCGACGAGTCCGGGGGTGATCCAGCCCAACAGCGACTCGGGCGACTCCCCCGACTCCCCCGACTCCCAGCCGGCAGCGGGCGCGAAGGTGAGGCGGTCGCCGTCGATACGAACCCGCTCGCGCTCCACCCCACCCGTGAGGACGACGCCGCTCAGCGTGGTCACGGGCGGCTAGTTCTTGAGGAAGTCGCCGAGGTCGCTCGGGAGCTTGCCCGGGTCGAAGTCCGCGGGCTCGGGCGCCTGCCCGAACGCCGACCCGGCGCTCGCCTGGGACTGCGAGGCGGCCTCGCGTTCCTGCTGGGCGCGCTTGGCGGGATTGCCGGACTTGCCCTTCTTGCGCTTGGGCGCCGGCGCCATCCGGCCGCGGGACTTCTTGCCGCTGCCGGGCAGGGACCCCATGCCGCCCGCACCGGGCATCCCGCCCATGCCGGGCATGCCCCCCATGCCGGGCATCCCACGGCCCCCGCTCTTGGCCATCGAGCGCATCATGGTCTTGGCCTGGTCGAACCGCTGGAGCAGCTGGTTGATCTCGGTCACGGTGGTGCCGGATCCGCGGGCGATGCGGCTGCGGCGGGAGCCGTTGAGGATCTTCGGATTGTCGCGCTCACCGGGGGTCATCGAGTTGATGATCGCCTCGATCCGGTCGACCTCGCGCTCGTCGAAGTTCTCGAGCTGGTCGCGCATCTGCCCCATGCCGGGCAGCATCCCGAGCATCTTCTTCATCGATCCGAGCTTGCGCAGCTGCTGCATCTGGGCCATGAAGTCGGCGAGGGTGAAGTCGCCGTCGCCCGAGATCTTGTGGGCGATCTCGGCGGCCTGCTGCTCGTCGAAGGCCTTCTCGGCCTGCTCGATCAGGGTGAGGATGTCGCCCATGTCGAGGATGCGCGAGGCCATCCGGTCCGGGTGGAAGCGTTCGAAGTCGGTGAGCTTCTCACCGGTCGAGGCGAACAGCACGGGGCGGCCGGTGACCGTCCGGATCGACAGGGCCGCCCCGCCGCGGGCGTCGCCGTCGAGCTTGGAGAGCACGACCCCGGTGAAGCCGACGCCGTCACGGAAGGCCTCGGCCGTCGTCACGGCGTCCTGGCCGATCATCGCATCGACCACGAAGAGGGTCTCGTCGGGGTTCACGGCGTCGCGGATGTTCGCGGCCTGCCGCATGAGTTCCTCGTCGACGCCGAGGCGTCCGGCGGTGTCGACGATCACGACGTCGTGGAGCTTGGCGCGGGCGTGCTCGACGCCGGCGCGGGCCACGAGCACCGGGTCGCCGACGCCGTTGCCGGGCTCGGGCGCCCACACGGCCACGCCGGCCTGCTCGCCCACGACCTGCAGCTGGGTCACGGCGTTGGGTCGCTGGAGGTCGGCCGCGACGAGGAGCGGGGTGTGCCCCTGCTCGCGCAGCCAGACGCCGAGCTTCCCGGCCAGGGTCGTCTTCCCGGCGCCCTGGAGGCCGGCGAGCATGATGACCGTCGGCGGGCGCTTCGCGAGGGTCAGCTCCCGGGACTCGCCGCCGAGGATCTCGATGAGTTCGTCGTTGACGATCTTGACGATCTGCTGACCGGGCTGGAGCGCCTTGGACAGGTCGGCGTCCTTGGCCTTCTCCCGCACCGCGCTGGTGAAGGCGCGCACGGCGGGCACGGCCACGTCGGCGTCGAGCAGGGCCCGGCGCACCTCGCTGATCGTCGTGTCGATGTCGGCGTCGGTGAGCCGGCCCTTGCCGCGCAGGGACTTGAGGCTGGCGGTGAGCCGGTCGGAAAGGCTGGCGAACACGGATGCGGTCCTTCGAGGCGTCGGGTATCGGGTCGTGCTGCTACAGGATAGGTGCTCAGCTCAGGAGGGCGTCCACGAAGTCCGCGGCGCTGAAGGGAGCGAGGTCGTCCGGGCCCTCCCCCAGGCCGACGAACTTCACGGGCACGCCGAGTTCGCGCTGGACGGCGATGACGATCCCGCCCTTGGCGGTGCCGTCGAGCTTGGTGAGCACGATCCCGGTCACGCCGACGACCTCGGCGAAGACCTGGGCCTGGCGCAGGCCGTTCTGGCCGGTCGTGGCGTCGAGCACGAGCAGCACCTCGCTCACGGGTGCCGCGCGCCCGACCACGCGGGCGACCTTGCCGAGTTCGTCCATGAGGCCGGCCTTGTTCTGCAGCCGGCCGGCCGTGTCGACGATCACCACGTCGGCGCCGTCGGCGCGACCGGTGGCGACCGCGTCGAAGGCGACGGCGGCCGGGTCGGCGCCGTCCCGGTCGGAGCGGACGACGGGCACCCCGACCCGCTCGCCCCACGTCTGCAGTTGGTCGGCGGCGGCGGCCCGGAAGGTGTCGGCGGCGCCGAGGACGACGTCACGCTCCTCGGCCACGAGCAGGCGCGCGAGCTTTCCGGCGGTGGTGGTCTTGCCGGTGCCGTTGACGCCGACCATGAGGATGGTCGCCGGGTGCGGCTCGCCGTCGTCGCCGAGGCGGGTCGCGGTCTCGAGGCTCCGGTCCATGGCCGGGTTCACGAGATCGAGCAGGAGGGAGCGCAGTTCCCCGCGCACGGAGTCCGGGTCGAGGGCGCCGGCCACGCGCGAGCGGGTGCGCAGCGCGCTCATGAGCTCATCGGTCGGGGCCGAGCCGACGTCGGCGATCAGGAGGGTCTCCTCGAGTTCCTCCCAGTCGGCCTCGGTCAGGTGGTCGCGGGAGAGCACCGCGAGCAGGGCGCTGCCGAGGGCCCCGGAGCGGGCGAGCCGGCTGCGGAGGCGCTCCATCCGGGTGCCGGCGCTCTCGGGGCGCTCGAGGGTGGGCGCCGCCTGTTCGAGCGCCCCATCGATGTCGACGGTGTCGAGCACGCCGGCGGACTCGTCGCCCTCCGGCGGCGCGAGGGTGTCGACCCCGCCGGTGCCGGGCCCCTCGCCGTCCGACTCGGGTCGCTCAGCGGTGCCGGCGGGCGGTGTCTGCCGGGTCGGCGGCACCTCGGGGCCGCGCCGGCCACCGCGGCCGGGACGCAGGAACACGACCGTGCCGACCACGAGCACGACGATGGCGAGGGCGATCCACAGGAGCCAGGAGAAGGTATCCGTCACATCCCCTAGTCTGCCTCAACGACCGCGCCCCACCGAGCGGGGACCGATCCCCACACCCCGGGCCGGTCCTCCCCACTCACGAAGCAGGGCCCGTTCCCCGCACGAAGCAGGGGCCGTCGCGGTCAGGCGCGTGGGTGCGGCTCCGCCTCGCCCAGGGTCCACAGATCGCCCACCCGCAGGTCACCCGTGCGGGCGGCGGGCTCGGCGATCGCGGCGGCCTCGGCCCGCACGGAGGTGAAGGCGGATCGGTCCCGCAGTGCGCCCCGATAGCGCGACCAGGCGTGCTTCCAGTCCCCACCGCGCGTCCCCAGGATCACGACGATCACGATCAAGGCGCACACGATGGCCGAGACGGTGGCGAGGACGGCTGCGGTCATGTTCCGATTCTCACCCGCCCCGCCGCCGCGCCGGACACGGACACCCGGCCCGTCACCGAATCTTCACGTGACCTCGCCCACCCTCACCCATCCGCACTCAGGGGCGGGCTCAGGCGGGTTCCCCCCTGGCCGAGCCGCTGGGAGATGAGGGTCGTGACGCCGTCCCCACGCATCGTCACGCCGTAGAGGGCATCGGCGACCTCCATCGTGCGCTTCTGGTGGGTGATGACGATGAGCTGGGAGTCCTCGCGCAGCTCGCGGAAGATGTCGATGAGGCGCCCGAGGTTCGTGTCGTCGAGCGCGGCCTCGACCTCGTCCATGACGTAGAACGGGCTCGGCCGGGCCTTGAAGATCGCCACGAGGATCGCGACCGCCGTGAGCGAGCGTTCCCCGCCGGACAGCAGCGAGAGCCGCTTGACCTTCTTGCCGGGCGGGCGCGCCTCCACCTCGATACCGGTGGTGAGCAGGTCGCCGGGGTCGGTGAGCAGGAGTCGGCCCTCGCCGCCGGGGAAGAGCCGGGCGAACACCCGCTCGAACTGCGCCGCGGTGTCGGCGAACGCGTCGGCAAAGACCTGCTCGACCCGCTCGTCGATCTCGGCCACGATCTGCAGCAGGTCCGCGCGCGAGGACTTGATGTCGGCGAGCTGACGGCTGAGGAAGTTGTGCCGTTCCTCGAGCGCCGCGTGCTCCTCGAGCGCGAGTGGGTTGACCTTGCCGAGGAGCGCGAGGGCGCGCTCGGCCTTCCGGAGCCGCTTCTCCTGCTCCGCGCGGACGAACGGCACGGGCGCGGCCTCCGCGTCGTCCTCCGATCCCGCTGAGCGCTCTGTGCCCGACGGGCCCGAGGTGGCCGGGATGGGCAGGTGCGGGCCGTAGGACTCGACGAGTTCCTCGGGGTCGAGCCCGAGCTCGTCGGCGGCCCGGGTGGCGAGCGCCTCGATCGTCGCGCGCTGGCCGGCCCGCGCCACCTCATCCTTATGGACGACGTCCGTCAGCTCCGCGTGTTCCCGCGCCAGGGCGTCGACCTGGGTGCGGACGGCGCCGAGTTCCGTCTCCCGGGCGGTCCGGGCCGCCTCGGCCTCGTCGCGGGCGCGCTGGGCCGCGGCGAGGGAGGTGTCGATCGCCGCGAGTGCGCGTTCGGCCCCCGTCTCGACGAGTCCGGCGCTCACCCGCTGGGCGGCCCGGCGCCGGGCGCGCTCGGCGGCGGCCTGGCGGTTGCGGCGCTCGGTGGCCGCGGACCGTTCGAGGGCGGCGGCGCGCCCGGAGATCGCGCGGAGCCGTTCCTCGAGGGTGCGCATGACGAGCCGGGCATCGGTCTCGACGCCGCGCGCGGTCGTGGCGGCGACGGCGGCCTCGTCGCGCGCCTCCGCCGCGGCCGTGGCCGGGTCGACACCGGCGGCGGGCCCGGCACCGGCGGCGGGCTCGTCGCGGGCCTCCCCCTCGGCGGCGGCGAGGGTGGCCGTGAGTTCGGCGAGCTCGGCGGCGATGGTCGACCGGCTCGCGTTCGCGTCCTCGATCGCGGCCGCGGTGCGCTCGGCCTCGGCGTGGCCGGCGCGCATGGTCGAGCCCAGCTGCGCGAGGCGTTCGGCCACGGCGGCGAGCGCGGCGTCGGAGTCGTGCAGGGCGGCCAGGGCGGCATCGGCGTCGGACTGGGCGAGCTGCAGCGCCTCGCGCGCGGGCTCGAGGGCGGTCTCGATCCCGGCCAGTTCCCGCTCGGCGGCCGTGACCGCGGCCGCGGCCTCGTCGCGGGCGGCGTGGAGTTCGAGCACGCTCGGGGAGTCGCCGGCGCCGCCGCTGGCGCGCGTCGCCGTGACGAGGTCGCCGCCGCGGGTGACGGCGACGACCCCGGGGTCGCCGGCCCGGGCCACGTCGGCGGCTTCGGTCAGATCGTCCACGACCACGACCCCCTCGAGCAGGAGGAGAACGGCCGCGGCCACGTCGGGCTCCGGCGTGACGAGGTCGCTCGCCCACTCCCCCGCGACCGGTGCCGGGCGCCCCGCCGGAGCGCCGCCCCCGGCGATGACCAGGTGGGCGGTTCCGAACTCCTCGGCACGGACCCGCTCGAGCGCCGCGGCGGCGGCGTCGATGGTCTCGGCGACCGCGGCGTCCGCCCAGGTGCCGAGCGCCGCGGCGATCGCGTTCTCGTAGCCGGCGCGGACCTGCAGCCGGTCGGCGAATGCACCGAGGATGCCGGGCACGTCGCCCTCGAGCAGGGTGCCGGTGGCATCGCGGCGGGTGAGGCTCAGGTCGAGGGCGTCGCGGCGGGCCGTCCAGGTGGCGAGCTCGCCGCCGGTACCGCGGCGCCGTTCGGTCAGGCTCGTGACCGTCTCCTCCGCCGCGGTGAGCCGGGCCAGGCCGGCCTCGTGGGCGGTGTCGAGGTCCTCCTCGCCGGCCTCGGCACCGACCGCCTCCTGTTCGAGTCGGGCATAGGCGGACCCCGCCTCCTCGGCGCGGGAGCGGGCCGCGGCATGCCCGGCGCGCAGCCGCTCCACCTCGGCCTCGGTCGCCTCGAGCCGGCTGCGGGCCGCCGCGACCCGGCCCGTGAGGCGTGCGAGATGCTCACGGCGGTCGGCGGCATCCCGGTGCACCCGGGCGAGGGCCTTCTCGGCCTCGGCCGCGACCCCCTCCGCGTGCCTGCGTCGTTCGACGGCGGTCTCGAGCGCGGCAGCGGCCGCGGTGTGCTCGGCGGTCAGCTCGCCCTCGGTGCCACGGGCGCGGGCCGCCTGCGCGTCGAGGTCGCGGGGATCCGGCCCGGTGACCGGTGCCCGGTCGTCCTCCTCGAGGAGGCGGCCCCGCTCGGCGGCGAGGGTGGCCGTGCCGCGCAGCCGTTCGCGCAGGCTCGAGAGCCGGAACCACATCTCGGCGGCCTCGTTGAGCGCGGGGGCGGCCGCAGCCGCCTCGCCCTCGAGGGCGGTGAGCCGGGCCCGGGCCTTGAGCTGGGAGTCCTCGACCTGCTCGCGGCGGGCCCGCAGGGCGTTCTCGTCGGCCTGCTCGGCCTCGAGGGCGGCCGTGAGCTGCACATAGTCGTCGGCGACCAGCCGCGCCTTCGCGTCCCGCAGATCCGCCTGCACCACGTGGGCGCGGCGGGCGATATCGGCCTGCTTGGCCAGCGGTCCGAGTTGGCGGCGGATCTCCGTCACGAGGTCGCCCACCCGGGCGAGGTTGGCGGCCATCCCGTCGAGCTTGCGCAGCGCCTTCTCCTTGCGCTTGCGGTGCTTGAGCACGCCGGCGGCCTCCTCGATGAAGCCGCGCCGGTCCTCGGGGGTGGCGCTGAGCACGGCGTCGAGGCGGCCCTGGCCGACGATCACGTGCATCTCCCGGCCGAGGCCCGAGTCGGAGAGGAGCTCGGCGATGTCGAGGAGCCGGCACGAGGTGCCGTTGATCGCGTACTCGCTGCCGCCCCCCTGGAACAGCGTGCGTGAGATCGTCACCTCCGTGTAGTCGATGGGGAGGGCGCCGTCGGTGTTGTCGATCGTGAGCGAGACCTCGGCGCGGCCGAGCGGCGGCCGCGACGAGGTGCCCGCGAAGATGACGTCGGCCATGTTGCCGCCGCGCAGGGTCTTGGCCCCCTGCTCGCCCATGACCCAGGCGAGCGCGTCCACGACGTTCGACTTGCCCGACCCGTTCGGCCCCACGACGGCGGTGATGCCCGGCTCGAAGTGAAGGGTCGTCGCCGAGGCGAAGGACTTGAATCCCCGCAGCGTCAACGTCTTCAGGTGCACGGGCTCAGCCTACTGGGCGCCGGGGCGACGTTCGTGGACCCGGCCGATTCCTCGGTGGGGAGACACGTCGGTGCGAGCCACGGGCGAATTACCCCGACCACGACTCGAGCCCGGTCGCCGCAGCGAACCGGGGCAGAACACCCGTCGTAGCGACCAAAGAGATTCCCCGCAGGCCGGGCCGGTGAGGGGACCGCCTACAGGGCCGGTTGCGGTACCGGTGAGGGGGGTCGGCTACAGGGCCGGGAACCAGAGCGCGATCTCGGCCTCGGCGCTCTCGGTCGAGTCCGAGCCGTGCACGAGATTCTGCTGCACGGCCAGGCCCCAGTCGCGCCCGAGGTCGCCCCGGATCGTGCCGGGCGCGGCGCCCGTGGGGTCCGTGGCCCCGGCGAGGGAGCGGAACCCCTCGATCACCCGGTCGCCGCTCACGACGGCGGCCACGATCGGCCCGGAGAGCATGAACTCCACGAGCGGCTCGTAGAACGGCTTGCCCTCGTGCTCGGCGTAGTGCTGGGCCAGGAGCTCCCGGGAGGCGGCACGCACCTCGAGGGCGGTGAGCACGTAGCCCTTGGCCTCGACCCGGCGCAGGATCTCCCCGGTGAGGGACCGGGCGACGCCGTCGGGCTTGATGAGGACGAGGGTGCGCTCTGTAGTCATGTCCCTCACCCTATCGCCGGTCACCACGCCCGCGATCCCGCCCCGAGCGGGGACCGTTCCCCAGACGCGAACGGGCCCCGGCCGCATTGCGACCGGGGCCCGCTGTTCGCCGAGACGGCTCAGTGGGTGAGCGAGCGTCGTCGATAGGCGAGCGCGAACGCGCCCGCAGCGAGGAGTCCGAGCGCCGCCGCGAACCAGGCGGTCGCGCCGCCGGCACCGGTGTCCGGCAGTGCGCCGCCCGGCGCGCCATCGGCACTGTCGGCACCGTCGGCACCGTCGGAACCGTCGGCGGCATCGGAACCGTCGGAACCGGACGTGTTCGTCCCGTCCGTCGGGTCCGGGTCCTCACCGGGGTCGGTCGGCTCCGTCGTGGGGTCGGTCGGCTCGTCCGTGGGCTCGTCGGTCGGGGGCTCGGTCGGCCCCTCGTTCTCCGGGTCGAGGAGCATGTACAGGTGGGCGGCGCTCCACGTGAAGTTCGTCGCCCCCTGCATCGCGCCCGTCTCGGGGTTGTAGTTCTCCCGGATGGGCTGATCGCCGGCGAGTCCCTGCGCGTTGGCGAAGAACTTGTCGGTGAGCGCCTCCGCGTCGTCGTCGTAGCCGTAGTTGCTCAGGGCGGTCACGCCGAAGTAGAACTGGTCCACCCACACGCGCCCACGCCAGTAGATCTCGGGATCGTAGGCGGGGTTGGTCTGGGAGGCGGTGCCGAGCGGGACGAGGGTGTTGAACTCGTTCTCATCGAGCATGACCTCACGCACGCGTGCGGCCTGGTCGGCCGGCGCGATCCCCGTCCACAGCGGGCTCCAGCCCTCGGGGCCCCGGCCGCGGTCGGTCAGCAGCGCGCCGGAGCACGAGCCGGCCTCGGCGGCGTCCTCGGCGAGCTGACGGTCGTAGTAGAACCCGCTCTCCTCGTCGAACATGCACGTGTTGACGTACTGCGCGATCTCCTCGGCGTCGCGGCGGTCGGCCTCGGCCTGGTCGGGCTCGCCGAGCAGCACGGCCATGTCGGCCAGCACGTTCTTCTCCATCGCGAGGTAGGCGTTGAGCTCGACGGACTCCTGGTTGATCGAGAAGCCGATAAGGCTGCCGTCGTCGGCCCGGTTCTCCAGGAAGAGCACCTGCCAGTCCTTGCGGGCGCGCTCCAGGTCGCCGTCGTAGGCCTCGTCCGCGTACTGCTCGAGCTGGTCGTTGTTGATGAAGCCGAACCGCGCGGCGTTGTCCATCCCGGACTCCCAGCCGGCGCCGTCCTGGGCACCGACGGAGAGCGAGTTGTAGCCCCCGGCGGCGAGGACCGCACGATAGAGCTCGTCGCCGGCGCACGCGAACACGCCGCGTGACTCCTCACAGCCCGTGAAGTCCAGCCCGGCGGGCGGGGTGCCCGGGTAGCGCACGTCGAAGGTGATGTTGCCGTTCTCGTCGTTGTGGGCGGGGTGCTTCGTGGCGCCGTACTCGGCGATGCCGTTGCCGTCGTGATCGCGGGCCCGGTACCACCAGTCGTGGTAGGCCCGCAGCTTCGGGTACATCTCGGCCACGAAGTCGACGTCGCCGGTCGCCTTGTAGATGTCCCAGATCGCCCACGCGGTCAGCGGGGGCTTCGTGTTGCGCTCGTTCCAGTTCCCGCCGTCGCCGCCGCGGTCGGCGAGCTTGTTGTAGAAGACGGCGTCGATGACCATGCCGGCGTCCTGCGGGCGCACCGGGTCGTCGGCCTGGATCTGGGAGTCGAACATGGCGCGGATGGTGTCCTTGGCGATCTTGGGGTTGAACTCCCCGAGGGCGGCCGCACCCTTCCAGGTGTCCCAGGCCCACAGTCCGTCGAACCAGCGGGCGGTGTTCGAGGGGGTGATGCCGTTGTGCTCGATCTCCCCCGCGGGCGAGCGCCAGTTGCCGTTGAGCGTCTCGACCGCCTTGACGGTCACCCGGCGGCGCTCGGCCGTGGCGGACTCGTCGATCAGGGCGGCGGCCAGGTAGCCCTCCCACCGCTCGATCGAGGCGTCGAAGTAGGCGTCCGGGTCGGCCTCGATGTCCGCGACGGAGCCGTCCAGGGCTGCCGCCTCGGTGTCCGAGTGCACGTAGCTGTGCAGCGTGTAGAACTCACTCGAGCCGTCGGCGGGGACGTCGATGCTCGAGGTGCTGGCGTAGCTCAGCTCCGCCTTGTCGATCGTCGTCTCGGCGGCGATGGTGCGGTCGATCCGGTACTCGGCGCTGCCGCTCTGCATGATGTTCCACGTGCTGCGGAGCTTCCCGAACGTGAACCGAACCCCGTCGTCCGTGGCCTCGATCGACCGCGTCCAGTCCGGGTAGGTCTCGGCGACCGTGGCCGTCGGGGTCCACTGGTCGAGCAGCTCACCGGTCCAGGTGAGCTCGAGCGCCTGGGTCGAGGCCGTGTGGTTGACGAGCCGGGTGCGCACGAGCGCCGTGCGGTCGTCGGCGAACCGGAGTTCGAGCTCGAGCCCGAAGCCCTCGAAGTCATAGCTCTGCACGAGGGCGCCCGGGATGGCGAAGATCTCCTGGGAGGTCGCACTCGACAGGTCGACCGGGTCCCCGTCGGCGCTGATCGTGAGCCGGTCGAGTTCGTGGGCGAAGAAGACGCTGTACTCCTCGGCGATCACCATCGGTCCGGTAAAGCCGCCGTACTCGCTCGGCTCGGCCGGCAGGGTGAACCCGTGCCATGCGCCCGCGTCGAGGAGGGGGTTGAAGCGCTGGTTGCCGACCCCGTCGAATTCGCGGAACGCGAGCGGGCTCCCGGTCCGGTCGAGCACGTCGCGGTACTGGGAGGCGAGCCGGGGAAGTGGCCGGTCGGCACGGTTCGACTCCCCGTCCGCGGCCGCGGGGACGGCGCCGTTCGCGGCCGGACCGGTGTCCGCGACGGCCGCCTCCGACGGCAGGACGACGGCGGCTGCGAGGAGTGCCGCTGCGGCGGTGGCCGCAAGCATGGATCTCATGAAGCTCCTTGTGGCAGGTTGTGGCAAGAATGTGATGGGTGTCGGCGACTGGGCATGGCCGAGGTGGCCGATGGCAACGATGTCAGGCCCAGCGCGTCCCCCACGATAGCGGGCTCCGGGGGCGCCCTTCTCCCATGTCATCGCATGCGTCACGGCACGCATGTCACGGCACGCGTGTCACGGCGCAGCACCGCCCGGACTAGTCGTCCCCCGGGCGCCGCCGCAGTCGCTTGGTCTCGGACCGGAGCTGCTTCGCCGCACGCCGGCGCCGGACCGATCCGCGGGTGGGCCGGGTGGCGCGCCGGGGCGCGGACGGCGGACGCAGCGCCGCGCGCAGCAGCTCGGCGAGCCGGGCGATCGCGACCTCGCGGTTGCGCAGCTGGGAGCTGCGCTCGGAGGCGGTCACGGTCAGGGTCGTGCCCACGAGCCGGCCGGCGAGGCCGCCCTCGAGCCGGCGCCGTTGGGTCGGGCTGAGCACGGCCGAGGTCGCGATGTCCCACGACAGCTCGACCCGGCTGTCCGCGGTGTTCACGTGCTGGCCGCCGGGCCCGGAGGAGCGGGAGAACCGCCACCGCAGCTCCGCCGCCGGGATCGTCAGCGCCGGCGAGACCTGGACATCCATGCGGCCAGCCTCGCACACGCTATCGGGTGCGCCCGCCCGCCTCCGCGGCGGCGTAGGCCGCCTTCTCACGGTCGATCTTCGCGCCGAGCACCATGGCGAGGATCCACAGCGCGGCGAAGACCGTGCCGAGGATCCACATCATCGGGATGATCAGTCCGGCGAGGATGCTCACGACCTGCACGAGGGAGCCGAGGATGCGCCCGGGCAGGCCCCGCAGGAGCGCCAGCGCCGCCAGGCACAGCGCGACCGCGAACCCGACGACCGGCCAGATGACCTCCGGCGGCGCGAGCCGCAGTCCGTAGGCCACGAGCCCGGCGAATCCGAACACGAAGACCTGGGTTCCGAGCGTCGCAACGGCGAACAGGTGCCGGACGGATCGGCCGGCGGGGGCCGGCCGGCCGGGGCGGGCCGGCGGGGAATCGGAGGAGGGCGCGGTGGTCACGACCTCACGGTACCCCGGGTCGGCCTAGTCCTCGCCGAACCCGTTCTCGAACTCCTCCTCGAGCCGCGTGAGCACGTCGCCGGCCTGCGGGCCGCTCGCCCGCAGCGTCGCCTCCGCCCCGCCCGTGAGGCCGAGCCCCATGAGCGCGAGGACGCTCGCCGCGGGGGTCTCGTTGATCGTCACCTCGGCGTCGTGATCGGCGACGATCCGCGCCACCTGCGCGGCGGGTCGCGCATGCAGTCCGAGGCTGTTGCGCAGCGTCACGGTCCGCTCGAGGACGTCGGAGCTCGCCTCGTGATCGTCCGTCGCCTCCGCGGCGGCCGGGGCCGGGGTGGCCGGGGCCGCGGTGTCGGCCGTGCTGTCGGTGGCAGCAGAGTCGCCGCCAGGGTGGTCAGTGTCGTCGGCAGAGTCGGCAGCATCGGCAGGGCCGCCGGCGAACGCATCGATCGCGGTCCGCGCCGCCGCCGCGACCTGCGAGGCACTCGAACCGGTCTGGGCCGCGACGGCCGCCGCGACGGCGCCCTCGACGAAGGGGGCGTCGACGATCGTGACCCCGCCGTCCAGGACCTCGGCGACCGATTCGGCGGTGAGCAGCGCGGAGCCGAGGTCGGAGAGCACGACGGCCTCGGCCCCGGCCTCCTGAACCCGTTCGACCATCTCCATGACCCGGTCGAAGCTCGTGCCGATGCGGTTGTCGTCGGTGCCGCCGGCGGCATAGATCGGCACGTCGGGTGCCATCTGCGCGGCGACCTCGGCCGCTCCCTTGGCGAGGTTGCCCGAGTGGGAGACGAGCACGAGGCCCACCGCGATCGTCACGGCGTGTCCCGCGCTGCGGCCGCCGCGGCCGCGAGCAGCATGGCCGAGGACTGCGCGCCCGGATCGCGGTGCCCGGCCGAGCGCTCGCCGAGGTAGGACGCCCGGCCCTTGCGGGCGACCATCGGCTCGGTGGCGCGGGCGCCGGCCTCCGCGGCGTCCGAGGCCTCGGCCCACACGGCGACCGGATCGGACCCGGACTCGGCCGCGGCGCGCGCGGCCGTGGCGGCGGCGTCCCACGCGTCCACCATCGTCTTGTCGCCGGGCTCGGCCTTGCCGCGGGCGACGAGGCCGGCCAGCCCGGCCTCGAGCAGCTCGGCCACGCCGGTCGCGTCGAGCCCGCCGGCCCGGTTGTCCGCCTCCCCGGCGGCCTTGCCGGCGCGGAGGAAGGCGGTGCCGTACAGCGGACCGGCGGCGCCGCCCACGGTCGACATGAGGGTGGTGGCCACGAGCTTGAAGGTCTCGCCCAGCTGGGCCGGGGCGGCGGAGTCGAGCTTCGCCGCGACGGCGGAGAAGCCCCGGTCGAGGTTCTCGCCGTGGTCACCGTCGCCGATGGCCCGGTCCAGGTCGTTCAGCGCCGCGCGCTCATCGGACGTGATCCGGGCACAGGCCTGGATCCAGGCCACGGCCCACTCGTTGCCGAGCACCTTCTCACTCATGTCTCACTCCTCATCGCCGGTGTCTTCGCAGGGGCATCCCATAGCGTAGTGAGTTCCTCGTCGAGGTGGAGCACCGTGACCGAGCAGCCCTGCATGTCCAGGGCCGTCGTGTAGTTGCCCACGAGCGACCGGGTGACCTTCACCCCGGCCGCGGCGAGGCGCTCGGCCGCCCGGCCGTAGACGATGTACAGCTCGGACAGCGGCGTGGCGCCCATGCCGTTGACGAACAGCAGCACCTCCTCGCCCCCGGACAGACCGAGGTCGGTGGTCACGGCGTCGAGGAGCCGATCGGTGATGTCGTCCGCGCCGGCCATCGGGATCCGCTCGCGGCCCGGTTCGCCGTGGATACCGATGCCGATCTCGATCTCGTCCTCGGCGAGCTCGAACGAGAGCTCGCCCGCGTGCGGCACCGTGCACGCGTGCAGGGCCACGCCCATGCTGCGGGTGCGCTCGTTCACCTTCGTGGCGACGGCGGCGACCGTGGCCAGGTCGTCGCGCCGCTCCGCACTCGCCCCGGCGATCTTCTCCACGAGGACCGTGCCGGCCACGCCGCGGCGACCGGCCGTGAACAGGGAGTCCTGGACGGCGACGTCGTCGTTGATGATCACGGCCGCGACGTCGATGTCCTCCGCGTCGGCCAGCTCGGCCGCCGTCTCGAAGTTGAGGACGTCGCCGGTGTAGTTCTTGACGATGTGGAGCACCCCGGCGCCGCCGTCGGCGGCCTTCGTGGCCGCCAGGATCGGACCGGGCGTGGGCGAGGTGAACACGGCGCCGGGCACGGCCGCGTCGAGCATCCCCTCCCCCACGAAGCCGACGTGCAGCGGCTCGTGCCCGCTCCCGCCGCCGGAGACGAGACCGACCTTGCCGGGCACCGCCCCGCCGCGCCGGTGGACGAACAGTTCCTCGGGATCCGGTCCCGCCGCCACGAGATCGGAATGGGCGGCGACGAAGCCCGCCACCGCCTCCTTCACGACGTCGTGTGGATCATTGATGAGCTTCTTCATGGCCAACCTCCAGTGGAGCTACCGAACTCACTGCCGATCCTACTGCCCCACACGCACGCTGTCTGGTGCCGGTCACGACCCGTCGCGGTAGGCCTCGAGCAGGCGCAGCCACACCTCACTCACGGTCGGGAAGGCGGGCACCGCGTGCCACAGCCGCGCGATCGGAACCTCGCCCGCGATCGCGATCGCCCCGGCCTGCGCGAGCTCGGCCACGTCCTGGCCCATGAACGTCAGGCCGAGAATCACCTGCCGGTCGGCGTCGACGACCATCCGGGCAGCGCCGCGGTAGCCGTCGGCCATGAGGGCGGCCCCGGCGACGGCGCCCAGGTCCACGTCGACCACGCGGGTCCGCACCCCCTGCTCCCGGCAGTCGGCCTCGGTCAGCCCGACGGAGGCGACCTGCGGATCGGTGAAGACCACGGCCGTGGCCGCGCGCTGGTCGGCGGTCGCCGCGTGCGCGCCCCACGGGGAGTCGTCGAGCCGGGCGCCGTGCCCACCGGAGTCTGCGCGGGCGGCGCGGGCCATGATCGCCCCCGCCGCGATGCGGGCCTGATACTTGCCCTGATGGGTGAGCAGCCGGCGGCCGTTCACGTCGCCCGCGGCGTAGAGCCAGTCGATCCCGGCGCCGTCCGGCCCGGTGACCCGGAGGGTCTCGTCCACCGCGAGCCATGCGCCGTCGGTCAGCCCGACCACGGCGAGGCCGAGTCCGTCGGTGCGGGGCCCGCGGCCGGTGGCCACGAGGATCTCCGCTCCGGTGACGCGCTCGCCGCCGGAGAGTTCGACCGTCACCCGCGCATCCGGCGCCGCGGCGTCGTCCCGGGTCACGCGCGTGGCCGTGGCCCCCGTGTGGAAGCGCACCCCGCGGGCGGCCAGGGCGGAGCGCACGTGCTCGGCCGCGACGGGTTCGAGCGTTCCCAGCAGCCGGTCCGCCTCGATCACGGTGACGTCGGCACCGAGGTCGGCGTAGGCGCAGGCCGACTCGCAGCCGACGACCCCGCCGCCGAGCACGATGAGCGAGCCGGGGACGGCGCGCGCGGACGTCGCCTCGCGGGAGGTCCAGGGCCGGGCCTCGGCCAGGCCGGGGATCCCCGGTACGATCGCCCGCGATCCGGTGCAGACCACGACGGCGAGGCGGGCCTCGAGCGCGACGGGGCCCTGCGTCGTCCGTACGCTCACCCGCCTCGGGCCGCTCAGGCGGGCGGTGCCGCGGACGAGGTCGATGCCGGCCCCGCGAAGCCAGTCCACCTGGGCCGAGTCGTCCCAGTCGCTCGTGAATTCGGTGCGGCGGGCGAGCGTGGCGCGCGCGTCGACACCGGCCGTGACGGCCTCGCGGGACCCGCCGACCGCGCGGGCGGCGCGCAGGGCGGCGCCGGGGCGCAGCAGCGCCTTCGAGGGCACGCACGCCCAGTAGGAGCACTCGCCGCCGACGAGTTCGTGCTCGACCACGACCGCGTTCAGGCCGCCCGCGACGACCCGGTCGGCGACGTTCTCGCCGACCGGCCCGGCGCCGATGACGACGACGTCGTAGGTGCGTTCACCCTGCTGGGAATCGATCCGGGTCATGCCTCCTCCTGCCGTTCGGGCGGTCGCCGGGGTTACCCTCGGTCGAGGGCCCGTGCACCCGCCGGTCCCCAGTCTGGAACACCGAGCACGGCAGGGGAAGACGATGACCGAGGACGACGCCGCGACCGCCCTGCTGCTCGACTCGTTCGGCCGGATCGCCGGCGGGGTGGCCCGGGTGCTCGACGGCCTGAGCGCGGGCGACGCCGGCGCCCAGCTCGACGGCGCGGCGAACTCGATCGGGTGGCTCGTGTGGCACCTGACGCGGGTGCAGGACGATCACGTGGCCGAGCTCGCGGGCGTCGAGCAGGTGTGGACGGCGGGCGGCTGGGCGCGGGCGCTCGACCTGCCGTTCAGCCCCACCGCGACGGGCTTCGGGCACACGGGCGAGGAGGTCGCGGCCCTCGCCGCGGTGGCCGTGGGCGACCTCGCGACCTACCACGAGCAGACCCAGGAGGCGACGGCGGCCTACCTGCGCGGCCTGCGCGCCCGGGATCTCGACCAGGTGGTCGACGAGGGCTGGGACCCGCCGGTCACCCTCGGGGTGCGGCTCGTGAGCGTGGTCTCCGACGGCCTCGAGCACCTCGGGCAGGCCCAGTTCGTGCGCGGCGTGCTCGCCCGGCGCAGGGACGGCGCCTGGTCACCCATCGGCTGACGGCTCACCGTCCCGCTCCGGTCGCCGACCAGGGCCGAACCCCCGCTCCACCCACCGACCAGGGCCAAACCCCCGCTCCACCCACCGACCAGGGCCGAACCCCGGCTCTGGCAGCGGATTTCAGGGGTTTCACCCTGCTCGACCGTGGAGGAGTCGCCGGATTCACCGCGGACGGATTCACCGCGGACGGCGGCGGGGCGTGAACCGGCGGGCTACCCGCGACCTGTCCGCTCGCTCCTGCCCGCGAGCGTCAGGAGCGGCAGCGACACGGATACGACGACCGCGAGGACGAGCCACCACGGGTCGACGATGAAGCTCAGCACACCCGCGACGATGCACGTGAGTGCCGTGACCACGGCCTGCCGCCGGTTCATGCCCCGAACACGACTGGGAACGCTGCCCGCCGGCACCGCCGACCAGGGTCGAATCCCGGGTGTGACGCCCGAGAATAGCGATATCACCCTGGTCGGCAAGACGGGGGTCGGCGAGTGCCAGGGGGCGGCGCGAACGATGCGATGAAAGGCTCTTTCAGTTGGTAGACATCCATATGGAACTTCTCGTAATCTGAGGCGGACCCGGGGCACCGCAGCCACGGACACCGACCAAGAGGAGCAAGGATGCCCAGAGCTACCGGAACGCGACTGCGCACGCTTCGCGCCGGCCTCGCCGCGACGCTGACGATCGGGCTGGTCGGCGCCGGGCTCGCCATGACCGCGAGTTCGGCGACCGCCGCGCCGGATCCGACCGATGTGGCCTCGTACGCACCGGCGGGGACCGTCAACCTCGCACCGTCCGCACGGGTGACTGCAAGCAGTTCGCAGGGTGGGCTCGCCCCGGACGTGCTGAACGACGGGAACGCCGGCAGTCCCGACTTGAACGTCTGGGTGGCGGCGGACACGGGTGTGGACGCCGGCGGGTTCGTGCAGGTCGATCTCCGGAACGAATCCGCCCTCTCACGCATCGTCGTCTTCCCCCGCGGAGACGCGGACTTCTACGGCGTCTACTACCCGACCGAGTTCACCGTGACGGTCACCGACGCGGGCGGGCAGAACGTGTTCGAACAACGTGTCACGCACGAGGACGATTTCGACGGTGTCGTATCGGAACCCGATGTGATCGACCTGGACACCCCGGTCGACGCCGTCAGCGTGCGGATCGACGTCCTCACTCGACAGTCCCGCGAGGGCGGAATCCTGCAATTCTCCGAGATCGCGGTCTTCGGCACGTCGACCGAGATTCCGGACTATCAACCCGCCGGCACCGAGAACCTCTCGGTCACCTCGAGGGTGACAGCATCCTCCAGCTACGAGAAGCCGGACGAGTCCTGGGCCGCCGCCTTCGCGATCGACGGTGACGTCGGCCGCACGAGTGGCTGGAGCACCGACCCGTACGAGAAGGTGCAGGACCCACACGAGGACGCGACACTCACGCTGGCGCTCCGGTGCGAATCCGAGGTCGCACGCGCCGTCGTGTTCCCCCGGACGAAGGCCTTCCCGCGTGACTACCGCATCGAGGTCTCCGCGGACGGAACGCAGTGGACGCCGGTCGCCGAGAGCGTCGACAATCCCGCGGATCAATCCGATCCCCAGGTCTTCGACATTGACCCCGGCACGATGGCACATCACGTGCGGCTCGTGACCGACGTGCGCAACGGCCCCGCCGGGGTCGACGGCTACCTCGTGCAACTCGCCGAGTTCGCGGTCTACGGAACGAGCGAAGGATGCATCGGATCGGTCAAGCCCGCGTTGCTCCTCGAGCCCGGAGCGAGCGACTCGCACTGGTTCGAGGACTTCGGTGGTGACACGGGCGACTACGCCGTGTCCTCCTCGGACGAGGCCGTTGCCACGGTGGCGCCCGATGGAACGATCACCGCGGTCGCGTCGGGGACGGCGACGGTCACCCTCGTCTCCGGCGAGACGACGCTGAGCGTCCCCGTCGAGGTCGCCGAGCAGGTCGAGCGCATCGGCGACGACTTCATGATCACGGTCTTCTGGGCGCCGTTGCCCGAGTATGTGAACGACGAACAGTACGACTACCTCGCGAACGCGGGTATCGACGTCGTGCAGGCCTCGCAGCTCACGGCGACGCCGGCGGTGAACCACGAGATGGCCCGGCTCGCGCACGAGCGCGGGATGCAGACGATCGTGCAGGACGAGAACGCCTCGGGCCGGTTCACCACGATGACCCCGGAGCAGGCCGCCGCATGGGCACAGCGCTACACGAACATCCCGGGCGTCGGCGGCTTCTACCTCGTGGACGAGCCCCTCGACGCAACCGCCTACGCGACCGCCTTCAACGCCATCCGCGAGGCTGCTCCCGAGTACTACTCACACCTCAACTTCTTCCCCTACTCGTTCTACGGCTCCGAGGAGGCGAACGACGCCGCCATGCAGGCGTGGCTGGACGCGACCGGTCCGCGCACGATCGACGACCGCGACTACCTCATGTACGACCTGTACCCGTTCCAGGAGGGCGGCACCGGTACGGCGTCGTTGCTGACGAACCTCAACACCGTGCGCGAGCTCGGGCTCGAGAACCAGGTCAAGACTGCGATGTACCTGCAGAGCATCGGCATCCCCGGAAACCTGCGCCGCCCGGTGCCTGCGGAGATCCGCTACGAGGCCAACCTCGCCCTCGCCTACGGCTACAAGCAGCTCTCCTACTTCACCTGGTGGACCCCGACCGACCGGGGCGAGCCGTTCACCGACGGGATCATGACCGCCGAGGGCGAGCCGACCGATCTGTACGCGCCCGTCACACAGCTCAACTCCGAGATCCACGCGCTCGGACCGACCCTCATGGGCCTCGACGCCACCGAGGTGTACGTCGCCGGCACCGCTCACGGCCAGGAGCCCGTGCCGGCCGACTTCTTCGTGCAGCCCCGCAGCGACGCCAACCTCGTGCTCTCACACCTGGTGGACCGGGCCGGCGGCGAGGACTATCTGTTCGTGGTGAACAACAGCTTCACCGGTTCCCACGAGGCGGTGCTCGAGTTCGCCGACCCGTCGGTCGCGCTGCAGGAGGTGAGCCGCGCGGACGGTTCGCTCGGCCGGGAGATCGAGCTGCCGGATGGAACCCTGACCCGCGAGCTCGCGCCGAGTGAGGGAGTGCTCTACAAGGTGATCGACCCGTCCGAGCAGCCCGGCGACGGGGACGACGGCGACGGTTCGGACGGGGACGGTTCGGACGGGGACGGCTCCGACGGCTCCGGTTCGGACGGGGACGATTCCGCAGCCGACGGCGCCGACGCGGACGGCGCTGCGAGCGGTGACGACGATTCCGCGGGTACCACCGACCCGGGGGACGCCGACTCGGGCGCCGGTGACGCCACCGACGGATCCGGGGCCTCCGGCACGAGCGTCGGCGATTCCGGAGGGTCCAGTGGACCCGACGGACCCAGCAACTCCAGCGACCCCAGCGACCCCAGCGACCCCAGCGATCCCGACGCCGCGGCGGGCGGGGCCGGGAGCGACACGGCGAATGGGTCGGGAGAGGCCGCCGCGCCCGGGGCGCTGCCGGTCACGGGGGTGGGCACGGGCCTGGTGCTGCCGGTCGCACTTCTGCTGCTCGGGGGCGCCGCGCTCGCCGTGCGACGTCGATCGTCGCGATCGGTTTCGTGATCCGACCGGTCCGGCGATCAGCGCGATCGCCGGACCGGCCGGCCCAGCCGGGCGACGGCGGCCCGCGCCTTGCCGGCCTGCTCGGCCGATCTGGCCCGGTCGTGCCACGAGACGAGCAGGTAGAGCAGGTCGGCGGCGAAGACCTGGGTGTGTGACGCCGTCAGTTCGCCCAGATCGCGGTAGTCGTCCAGTGGCGCCGTGCGGATGAC
The DNA here is from genome assembly GCF_009372055.1 of Pseudactinotalea sp. HY160. Classification (NCBI taxonomy): domain Bacteria; kingdom Bacillati; phylum Actinomycetota; class Actinomycetes; order Micrococcales; family Cellulomonadaceae; genus Pseudactinotalea; species Pseudactinotalea sp. HY160. The sequence continues at coordinate 205,532 of NZ_WHMT01000004.1, forward strand.
GACCTCCGCGGCCTGGGCCAGCGGTGAGCGGTGATCACTCGTGATCGCGATCGTGCGGGCACCCGTCTCGCCCGCGACCGTGAGCATCTCGACGGTCTCGCGCGTGATCCCGGAACTCGAGACCCCGATGGCGACGCAGCCCGGATCGAGTCGGCAGGCGCTCATGACCCCGAGGTGCAGGTCGCTCCACCCGCGGGCGTTGATGCCGACCTGATAGAGCCGCTCGACGAGGCCGTCGGCGACGGAACCCGATCCGCCGACGCCGTAGACGTCGACCCGGTCGGCGGCGGCGACGAGCGCGGCGGCCTCCCTCATGACGTCGAGGTTCGTCAGATCGGCCGAGGCCTGGAGCGCCTGCACGTGGGTGGCGAGGAAGGTGCGCAGCAACTCCCGATCGTCCATTCCCGGATGGACCATCGCGCCCGGCTCACCCGTGAGGCTCTCCTGGCCCGCGGAGCGCCCCGCGTCCGCGGCCGCGCCGATGCGCAGCTGCACGAAACCGCCGTAGCCGAGCAGCTTGCAGAACCGGGTGAGGGTCGGGGGCGAGACGCCGGCGCGGGCGGCGAGGTCACTGCTCGAGAGCATGACCGCCAGCTCGGGCCGATCGAGCAGGAGTTCCGCGAGCGAAGCCATCCGCTGCGTCAGGTGCGGCGTGACCGCCTGGAGCCGCGCACGCAGCCCGAAATCGGCCGGGAAGGCCGCGACGGGTGAGGGCTGCTCCATCCCGACCCGCCTCAGTCGCCGAGTCCGACGATCGCTCGCGCCTGGGCCGCCAGCAGCACGGAGCCGGTCACGAGCACGCCGGTGCGGGAGGCGATCGCGTCGACCTCGCCCTGCTCGGCGAGGTCGGCCGCGAGCGTGATCGCGTCCGACAGCCCCGCGGCCACGTGGACCACGTCCTCGTCGAAGACGTCCCGGGCGATCTCGGCCAGATCGCCCGCGTCCATCGCCCGCGGGGTCGGCGCCTGGGTGAGCACGATCTCGTCGAGGAGCGGTTCGAGCACCGACAGCAGCCCCTCGGCGTCCTTGTCGGCCATGACCCCGACGACCCCGACGAGCCGGCTGAAGGCGAAGGCCTCCTCGATCGCGTCGACGAGCACGACCGCGGCCGCGGGATTGTGGGCGCCGTCGACGAGCACGGTCGGGCTCGACCGGATGACCTCGAGCCGGCCCGGGGAGGTGACGGCGGCGAAGCCGGCCTCGACCACGCCGGGATCGAGGGTGCCGCCGCCGAGGAACGACTCGACGGCCGTGAGCGCGAGCGCCGCGTTCTCGGCCTGGTGGCGCCCGTGCAGCGGCAGGAAGATCTCGGTGTAGAGCCCGGCGGGGGTGCGCAGGTCGATGAGCTGGCCGCCGACCGCCACGTGCCGGTTCGCCACCTCGAGGTCGTAGCCGGCGGCGACGATCCGCGCCCCGGCCGTTGCCGCCGCCTCCGCGAGCACCGGGGCCGCCTCCTCCGGCTGCTCGGCCGTGACCACGACCTGGGAGCGCCCCTCGAGGCGCTTGATGATCCCGGCCTTGACGCCGGCGATCTCCGCGGGCGTGTGCCCGAGCCAGCGCTCGTGGTCGCGGGCGATCGGGGTGACCACCGCGACGTCGCCGTCGATCACGTTGGTCGAGTCCCACGACCCGCCCATGCCGACCTCGATGACGCCCACCTCGATCGGGGCATCGGCGAAGGCCGCGTATGCGAGCCCCGTGAGCACCTCGAAGAAGCTGAGCCGGGACTGCCCGGCCTCGGCGAGCTGCGCGTCGACCATCGCCACGTACGGTTCGATGTCGCGCCAGACCTCGACGAAGCGCACCGCCGAGATCGGGGCGCCGTCGATGTCGATCCGCTCGCGCACGCTGTGCAGGTGCGGGGAGGTGAACCGGCCCACCCGCAGCCCGAGCTCGGACAGCAGCGCGGAGATCATCCGGGCCGTGGAGGTCTTTCCGTTCGTGCCCGTCAGGTGGATCGCCCGGAAGGAGTGCTGCGGGTTCCCGAGCAGGTCCATGAGCGAGGCGACCCGGTCGAGGGTCGGATCGAAGTCGTGCTCCGGGTTGCGGGCGAGGATGCCGGCGTAGATCGCCCGGGCCTCCTGCTCCGCGGCCGCCTTGAGGGCGGCGGCCCGGTCGGCGGCCCGGTCGGTGCCGCCGTCCCCGCCGGCGCGCGGGCGGCTCACGGCTCCACCCTGGCGAGCTCGATGCCGACCTCGTTCTCGACCCGGCCGTCCCCGGGAGCCGCCTCGACCACGCTCGGCCCCTCGTCGACCGTGACCGAGACCGCGAGGGTCTCGGCGGCGATGAACTCGGCGCGCTCACGCACCGCACCCGCCCAGTCCTGCGGCACGAGCAGCGAGAGGGTGATCCGGTCGGTGATGTGCAGGTCGGCGGCCTTGCGGGCGTCCTGCACCTGCCGCACCACGTCGCGGGCGTAGCCGTCGCCGAGGAGCTCGTCGTCCAGTTCGATGTCGAGCACGAGGAAGCCGTCGCCGGGCAGCGTCGTGGCCGCGACGCTCGCATCCCCGTCGTCCGCGACCTCCGTGGTGAGCGTGTACTCCTCCTCGGTCAGCGCGATCCCGCCCGCGTAGACGACGGCCTCGTGGATCTCCCAGTCCCCCGCGCGGGCGGCCCGGATGACGGTCTGCACGTCCTTGCCGAGGCGCGGCCCGGCGGCCCGGGCGTTGACCGTGAGCTTCGAGTAGAGCCCGAAATCGTCGATGCTCACCTGCCCCAGGTCGAGCAGTTCGACCTCGTGGAGGTTGACCTCCTCGGCGATGAGGCCGGTGAACGGGGCGAGCAGCCGCGGGTCGGGCACGGCCACCTGGAGGGTGCGCAGCGGCTGGCGCACGCGCAGCTGGTGGGCCTTGCGCAGGCCGTGGGCCGCAGAGACGACGGTCCGCACCGCGTCCATCGCCGCCACCAGCTCCGGGTCGGCCACGAGCGCGGCCGCGGCCGCGTCACCCGGATCCCCGGGCACCGGCCAGTTCGTCAGGTGCACGGAGCGCCCGCCGGTCAGGCCCCGCCAGATCTCCTCGACGACCATCGGGGCGAGCGGGGCGGTGATGCGGGCGAGCACCTCGAGCGCGGTGTAGAGGGTGTCGTAGGCGCCGCGGTCCTCGCCCCAGAACCGGTTCCGGGAGGTGCGCACGTACCAGTTCGTGAGCACGTCGAGGTGCTCGCGGATGTGCGCGGCCGCGGCCGGCACGTCGTAGGCCTCCATGTCGGCGCGCACGGCACCCACGAGGTCGTGGGTGCGGGCGAGCAGGTAGCGGTCCATCACGTCCAGGCCCGCCACCTCGGCCGGTGCGGGCGGGGAGGCGAGATACCCGCCCGCGGGAGCTGCGTCGTCCGCACGCTCACCGCCCCCGACGGCGTTCGCGTACAGGCTGAAGAAATACGACGCGTTCCACAGCGGCAGGAGCACGCCGCGCACCTGCTCGCGGATGGCCTCCTCGGCCACGATGAGGTTCCCGCCGCGCAGCACGGGCGAGCTCATGAGCGCCAGGCGCACGGCATCCGACCCGTAGGAGTCCCACATCTCGGTCGGGTCCGGATAGTTGCGCAGCGACTTGGACGCCTTGCGGCCGTCGTCACCGAGCACGATCCCGTGCGAGACGACGGTGCGGAACGCGGGCCGGTCGAACAGCGCCGTCGAGAGCACGTGCAGCAGGTAGAACCAGCCGCGGGTCTGCCCGACGTACTCCACGATGAAGTCGCCCGGGAAGTGATGCTCGAACCAGTCGGAGTTCTCGAACGGGTAGTGCACCTGCGCGAACGGCATCGACCCGGAGTCGAACCACACGTCGAGCACGTCGGGGATGCGGCGCATGGTCGCGCGTCCGGTCGGATCGTCGGGGTTGGGGCGGGTGAGCTCGTCGATGAACGGCCGGTGCAGGTCGGTCACCGGGACCCCGAAGGCCTCCTCGAGCTCGGCGAACGAGCCGTACACCTCGGTGCGGGGATAGTCGGGATCGTCGCTGACCCACACGGGGATCGGCGTGCCCCAGTACCGGTTGCGCGAGATCGACCAGTCGCGGGCGCCGGCGAGCCACTTGCCGAACTGGCCGTGCTTGATGTGCTCGGGCACCCAGGTGATCTGCTCGTTCAGCTCGACCATGCGATCCCGGAATCGGCTCACCCGCACGAACCAGGAGCTCACGGCCTTGTAGATGAGCGGGTTCCGGCAGCGCCAGCAGTGCGGGTAGGAGTGGTCGTAGGTCTCGTGCCGCACGACGACCGGACGCCGCTCGGGTGCCAGGCGCGCCAGGGCACCGGTGCCGGCCTTGAGGTCGGTGATCACGTTCGGGTTGGCGTCGAAGACCTGCAGCCCGGCGTAGTCGGACACCAGCGGGGTGAACCGGCCCGCGTCGTCGACGGGCACGACCGCCTCGATGCCCGCGGCGGCGCAGACGTTCATGTCCTCCTCACCGAAGGCGGGGGCCATGTGCACGAGCCCGGTGCCGTCCTCGGTCGAGACGAAGTCGTCGACCAGGATCTGGTGGGCGTTCGGCTGCCCCTCGAAGTACGGGAACGGCGGGGCGTAGGTGCGACCGGCGAGGTCCGCGCCGCTCGTGCTCGCCACGATCTGCGGCTCCTCGCCGAGCTCGCGGGCGTAGGCGGCCAGCCGGCTGCGCGCGAGCAGCACCCGCTCCCCCGCGAGCGGTCCCTCCGCCGGGGTCACGGTCACGTACTCGATCTCGGGGCCCACGGCGATGGCGAGGTTCGAGGGCAGGGTCCACGGCGTCGTCGTCCAGACGAGGGCGAGTTCGCCGCTCTCGAGCCGGAGCCCGACCGTGAGCGCCGGATCCTGGCGCATCTGGTAGACGTCGTCGTCCATCCGCAGTTCGTGGTTCGACAGCGGGGTCTGGTCGTTCCAGCAATAGGGCAGCACGCGATAGCCCTCGTAGGCCAGGCCCTTGTCGTGGAGCTGCTTGAACGCCCAGATGACCGACTCCATATAGGTGGGGTCGAGGGTCTTGTAGTCGTTCTCGAAGTCGACCCAGCGGGCCTGGCGGGTGACGTACTCCTGCCATTCGGCGGTGTAGGTCAGCACCGAGGAGCGGCAGGCCGCGTTGAACGCCTCGATGCCCATCTCGTCGATCTGGGACTTGTCAGTGATGCCGAGCACCCGCTCGGCCTCGAGCTCGGCGGGCAGCCCGTGGGTGTCCCAGCCGAAGCGGCGCTCGACCCGCTGCCCGAGCATCGTGCGAAAGCGCGGGATGACGTCCTTGACGTAGCCGGTGAGCAGGTGCCCGTAGTGGGGCAGCCCGTTCGCGAACGGCGGGCCGTCGTAGAAGACGTACTCGTTCGACCCGTCCTCCCCGGCGGGGCGCTGATCGATCGAGGCCTGGAACGTGCCGTCCGCGGCCCAGTAGTCGAGCACCGCGCGCTCGAGCGCGGGCAGGTCCGGGGAGCTGACGGGCTCACCACCGGCGTGGCGGGGGTAGCGGGCCTCTGCGGGGGTGGGCGCCATGGGAATCCTTCGGGGTGGGCGTGCTTCTCCCCGAGGACGATCTCGGCCGATGGCCGGAACCGCGGTACCACCTCGGTTACCGCCGCCCGCCGACCCTTCGGGAGCCGGCTTATGGACGACGATCGCTTCCTTCGGCGGTGACGGCGCCGTTCCCGTCCGGTTCTACTGGGCGCCCCCTCGGGTGGGGGCGGCTGTTCTTCCGGAAGGCTCACCGGTGATGGCCGGGTCGATGCCTGCGGGAAGTCTACCCGGCCGGGGCGACCGGCTCGTCATTCCCGCGGGTGGACGGGATCGGTCACGCGCAGTCCCAGGTGCGCGGCGACGGTCGTCATGGTCGAGTCGTGCGTCGCCACCGTGACCGGCTCGCCGAGCAGGACCGCGGTCGCCAGATGGAGCGCAGCATCAGGGGATGCGGGGTCGTGGTCGGATCAGGGCACCGTGTGGCCCGCGGCGCGGAAGAGTTCGTACCACTCGGCGCGGGTGAGCGGGAGGTCCGAGCCCTGGGCGGCGCCGGTGACGCGCGCGGGGGTCGTGGTGCCGAGCACGACCTGCATGGTCGCCGGGTGGCGGGTGATCCAGGCGGTGGCGATGGCGATCGGGGGCACGTCGTAGGCGGCGGCGAGCCGGTCGATCACGGCGTTGAGTTCGGCGTACTCGGGATTGTCGAGGAACACCCCGGTGAAGAACCCGGCCTGGAACGGCGACCAGGCCTGCACGGTGATGTCGTGCAGGCGGCAGTAGTCGAGCGTGCCGGCGTCGCGGCTGATCGACTGGTCGAGGCCCGCCATGTTCGCGGCCACCCCCTGGGCGATGAGCGGGGCGTGGGTGATCGACAGCTGCAGCTGATTGATCACGAGCGGCCGGGTCACGGACTTCTTGAGCAGCTCGATCTGGCCGGGCGTGTGGTTGGAGACGCCGAAGTGGCGCACCTTGCCGGCGGCGTGCAGGTCCTCGAAGGCGCGGGCGACCTCGTCGGGTTCGACGAGGGCGTCGGGCCGGTGCAGCAGCAGGATGTCGATGTAGTCGGTGCCCAGCGCCTCGAGCGAGCCGTCGACGGCGGCGGTGAGATGGTCGTGGGAGTAGTCGAAGTACGGGCCGTCGCCCACGATCCCGGCCTTCGTCTGGATCGTCACCTGCTCGCGCTCGGCGGGGCCGAGCCGCAGCGCGCCGGCCCAGCGTCGTTCGCACTCGTGCGTCGTGGGGCCGTAGACGTCGGCGTGGTCGTGGAAGTCGATGCCGGCGTCGCGGGCGGCGGCGACGAGGGTGCGGATCTCCTCGTCGGTCTTGTCGGCGATGCGCATGAGCCCGAGCACGACGTTCGGGGCCACGATGTCGGTGCCGGGCAGGGTGAAGGTTCTCATCGGTGAATCCTTTCGTTCACCCCCAGCCTGCCACGCGCCGGGCGTAGCATCGAAGGAAAGGGGCGGCAGCGAGCACAGGGGCGAGAAGTGGAGCAGATGATGACCAATAAGCAGCGCTTGTCGATCAAGAACGTGGACCCCACGGCCTACCAGGCCGTGCTCCCGTTGCAGAAGTACGTGAACTCGGCTCGACTCGACGCCGGGCTCGTCCCGCTCCTGGATATCCGCGCCTCCCAGCTCAACGGCTGCGCGTGGTGCCTCGACATGCACACGGACGACGCCCGCGAGGCCGGCGTCGATCAGCGGCGGATCGACCTGGTCGCGGCCTGGCACGAGGCCGGCGACCTGTTCAGTGAGCGGGAGCAGGCGGCGCTCGCCCTGACGGAGCAGATGACGCTGCTGTCCCGCGGTGGCGTGAGCGATGCCGTGTGGGAACGCGTGCGCGATGCCTTCGACGAGCAGCAGATCGTTCAGTTGATCATGGCCATCTCGGTCATCAACGTGTGGAACCGGATGAACGTGACGGCGCGCACCTCCCTGCCCGCCAAGCCCTGAGGCTAGGCGCCCGCAACGCGCCGCACGACCTGCGGGAGAGACTTTCAGCGCAGACCGCCCCGAGAGGCCCACATGTCCACCGGCTTGCCACCCTGGTTCGAAATCGGTTCGCTCATCGTGCTCGTCGCGATCCTCATCGCGGACCTCGTCGTCGTCACTCGCCGGCCGCACCGCCCGAGCGCGAAGGAGTGTGGGATCTGGGTCGGCGTCTACGTCACCCTCGCGCTGGTCTTCGCCGGTTGCATCCTGCTGCTCGGCAGCGCCGAGTACGCCAGTCAGTTCGTGGCCGGCTGGCTCACCGAATACTCCCTGAGTATCGACAACCTCTTCGTGTTCGTGCTCATCATGACGCGGTTCGCGGTGCCCGAACACCTCCAGCAGGAGGTGCTCATGGCCGGCATCCTCATCGCGCTCGTGCTGCGCGGCGTGTTCATCCTCATCGGCGCCCAGCTCATCGCCAGCTACAGCTGGATCTTCTACCTCTTCGGCGCATTCCTCGTGTTCACCGCGATCCACCAGGTCACCGGCTCCGAGGACGAGGGCGGCAGCGACAACGCCCTGATCCGGCGCCTGCGCTCGCGGCTTCGGATGACCGACACCTACGACGGCATGCGCCTTCGCACGATGGTCGACGGCCAGGCGATGCTCACGCCGCTGCTGCTCGTGCTCCTCGCGCTCGGCACCACGGACCTGCTCTTCGCGCTCGATTCGATACCCGCGGTCTTCGGCATCACGAACTCCGCGTTCATCGTGTTCACGGCCAACATCTTCGCCCTCATGGGGCTGCGGCAGCTGTACTTCCTGCTCGGTCACCTCATCGAGCGGCTCATCTACCTCAAGTACGGGATCGCGGCCATCCTCGGATTCATCGGCGTCAAGCTCGTGTTCCATGCGATGCACGAGAACAGCATCCCGTTCCTCAACGGCGGGCAGCCGATCCAGTGGGCCCCCGAGATCGGCACGGGGCTCTCACTCGGCGTCATCATCGCCTCGATGGTCGTCGCGACCCTCGCCAGCCTGCTGCGCACGGATCGCTCCGCACACGACCTGGACGGGCCCGGGAGGAGCGCTTGAGGGCAACCGCCGGGACGAGATCCGCTTCGAGACGAGCGCCGGCGAGCGCTACGTGATGAGCGACATCCCCGTGGACACGCTCGCCGATGCCCCGACGGAGTGGACGAGGCGGACGATCGAGCTCCGCCGCCCGCCTTCGTCCGGAGCGTCAGCTGTTCACGTTCGACGGGGCCGCCATATGCCGATGTCCAGCAGTGTCGGGCTCGACCCCAGGCGAGTCATAAGTCGAGCACGAATCGCAGGGCTTGATCAATGGCGCGCATCTCCACTGGGCCGACCGCACCGATGCGCGATCGTAGCCGCTCGAGGGAGATGGTGCGGATCTGATCGCAGCGGGCGAAACTGGCGTGGTCGAGGCCACTCGCTCCGGACGTCAGTTCGATGTGGCTGCGCAAGCCGTAGCTTCGACGGAGTCCCACACGCGTCGCTCTTCCCTGTACTCGGCGAGTAGTCGCGGGTCGTCTCGCAGCTTTGAGTAGTCTTCGGTGAGCCCACGCAGAAACTCCTGTCGCTCGAGAGCGTCGATGGCCGCGTGGACCACGTCGATCACAGGTGTCTGGCGCGCGTCGGCCATGCGGCGTAGGCGCTCCGAATCCGGCTCACGCACCCTGATCGTCGTCGTCTTCATCGCCATACGATGATGGTAGACGGAAAGTAGACAAGCGGACAGGGCTCACATGTCGCCCCCTGCCATCCTGAGCCGAAGCGTCCCGTGGTCGGCCGAGCAGCCCGGGCGTACACTGAGATTCACGCGGCATCGGAGGCGAGCGGCGTCCTTCGAAGCAGCGACGGCAGCCCCGGAGCGAACCGCGCACCGGCGCACCAGACCCGATCCCGTGAGCAACAATCGACCGGAGCCGCTTCCCGGCCGGCCCTCGACATCGCCGCTGAGAGGAGAGATCGTGTCCGACTCTCAACGGATCTCGATCAGCGACGTGGACGCCGCCGCCACGCACCGACGTGCCGGGCCGGCACGGGACTCCGGCCGATTGACAGCCTCGTGACGCCCCTCCCCCTCCTCCTCGACTGCGATCCGGGCATCGACGATGCCCTCGCACTGGCGTACGGTGCCGCGCACGGCGCCGAGTACGTCGCCTGCACGGTCACCCACGGCAATGTGCCCGTCGAGACCGGGGCCCGGAACGCGCTCACGGTGCTCGACGTGCTCGGTCTCGCCGACGTGCCGGTGCACCTGGGCGCCGCCCGGCCCCTCGCCCAGCCGCTTCGTACGGCGGAGGCCGTGCACGGAGGCGACGGCCTGGGCGATACCGGCCGGGCGCCGTCCACACGCTCGCTCGCGGGCACGCTCGCGCCGGTCGAGCTCGTGCGGCTCGCCCGCGCCCACCCCGGCGAGCTCACCCTCGTGGCGGTCGGGCCGCTGACGAATATCGGCATCGCGCTGCTGCTCGACCCGGAGTTCGCCGGCCACGTGCGCCGGGTCGTGGTCATGGGCGGGGCGATCCTTGTGCCGGGGAACGCGACCGCGCTCGCCGAGGCGAACACGTTCTGCGATCCGGAGGCCGCCCAGCTCGTGATCGACGCCCCGTGGGACCTGACGTGGGTCGGGCTCGAGGCGACCCGCCGGACCGCGGTCCCGCCCGAGCTGCTCGACCGGCTCGCGACCACCGCGACGCCGCACGGGCGGTTCCTCTGGGCGGCGATGCAGCACTACCTCGACCGGTACGAACGCACCCTGGGCCGGCGCACGTGCCTGCTGCACGATCCGCTGGCGATGGCCCTCGCCGTCGACCACCGGCTCGCGAGCTACCGGCTCGTGCGCGCGGGCGTGGAACTCCGCGGGGAGCGCACCCGCGGGCAGGTGACGGCCGATCTGCGGCCGGGCCGGCCCGATCCGGAGGATGCGCGCGTGCCCGGGGTCGTCCGGATCGTCGAGGACCTCGACGTGGCGGCCTTCCACGACCGCTTCCTCGGCTCGCTCACGGGGTGAGCCGGTGCACCCTCGTGGCGCCGGCCTGGGCCACGGGGTTGATCTCGAGCAGGTCGATGTTCACGTGCGCCGGCCGGCTCAGGGTCCAGGCGATGGCCTCGGCGACGTCGGCGGCGTGCAACGGGCCCGGAACGCCGGCGTACACGGCCTCGGCCCGCGCCCGGTCGCCGAGGCGGCGCAGCGAGAACTCCTCGGTGTGCACGAGCCCGGGCGCGATCTCGATGATGCGGATCGGCTCCCCGAGGAGCTCCATCCGCAGCGTGGCCGGGATCGCGCGCTCGGCGTGCTTGGCGGCGGTGTAGCCGGCGCCACCCGGATAGAACTCGCGGGCGGCCATGGACGTGACCACGACGACGTCGCCGCCGCCGGCCCGCAGCGCCGGCAGCAGCGCCGTGACGGTCCGCAGCGTGGCCACGACGTTCATGTCGTACATCTCCCGCCACCGGCCGATGACCGCCTCCGCCTCCTCGCCCCCGGCGGCCTCCACGGGATCGACGCCGCGGGCTCCCCCGGCGTTGGCGACGACGGCCGCGAGCGCCCGGGCACCGACGTGGTCCGTGAGGGCGCGGGCCCCCTCGGCCGTGGCCAGGTCGGCGGCGACGACCTCGCAGCCGACCTCACCGGCGAGCGTCTCGAGTCGTTCCCGGCGGCGCGCCACGGCCACCACCGGGGTGCCGAGGCCGCGCAGGTGCCGCACGGTCGCCTCGCCGATGCCGGACGAGGCGCCGGTGACGACGACGAGGCCGGGCGCGTGGGTGTCGTTCATGGCTGCCATGCTGCCACGCGGGCTCACGCGAGTCAGTCCAGGGCGTCGTCGTTGTGGATGCGGCCCGCCCGGGCACTGAGGGTCTCGCCGGTGCCGCCCCAGCGGCGGGCGATGATCTCGGCCGCGATGGACACCGCGGTCTCCTCGGGGGTGCGGGCCCCGAGGTCGAGCCCGATCGGGCTCGACAGCCGCGCGAGCTCCGCGGCCGTGAGCCCCCGCTCGCGCAGCCGCTCGAGCCGGTCGTCGTGGGTGAGTCGCGAGCCCATCGCACCGATGAAGGCGATCTCGCGCAGCCGGAGCGCCACCTCGAGCACGGGCACGTCGAACTTCGGGTCGTGGGTGAGCACGGCGATGACCGTGCGCCGGTCGATCCGGCCCGCGTCGACCTCGCCGGCGAGGTAGTCGTGGGGCCAGCGCACCACGACCTCGTCGGCGTCGGGGAACCGCGCCCGGGTGGCGAAGACGGGCCGGGCATCACAGACCGTCACCCGGTAGCCGAGGAACGCGCCCTGCCGGGCGAGCGCGGCGGCGAAGTCGATCGCCCCGAAGACGATCATCCGCGGCGCCGGGGCGAAGCTCGAGACGAACACCCGCATGCCCTCGTCGAGGCGCTGCCCGTCGGGGCCGTAGGTGAGCATCGCGTTGCGGCCGGCGGCGAGCAGCCCGCGGCCGTCGTCGATCACGGCGTGGTCGGCCCGCTCCGAGCCGAGGGTGCCGGCGGCCCGGTCCGGCCGGATCACGAGGTGACGGCCCGGCCAGGTGGGATCGGGGTGGTCGACGACGGTCGCCACGGCCACCGGCCGGCCCGCGCGGATGTCCGCGGCGACGTCGCCCAGCTCGGGGAACGTCGCGTGCGAGACGGGCTCGACGAAGACGTCGATGATCCCGCCGCACGTGAGGCCGACGGCGAAGGCGTCGTCGTCGGTGAACCCGTAGCGCTGCAGGCGCACCGGGCCGCCGGCGAGGGTCTCGTTCGCCGCCTCGTACACCGCGCCCTCGACGCAGCCGCCGGAGACCGAGCCGCTCACGGCGCCGTCGGCGGCCACGAGCATCGCCGCCCCGGGCAGCCGCGGCGCCGACTTGAACGCGCCGACGACGGTGGCCAGGCCGGCGGTGCGCCCGGCCTCCCACAGCGCCATGAGATCCTCGAGCACGTCACGCATGGGTCGTCCTCCCGTTCCTCGCAACCGGCCCCTCACTCGGGCGGCGCCGCACCGAGTCGCCCCGGGCCGCGCCGATCGTTGCGAGCAGCTCCTCGAAGGCCGCGATCGAGTGGCCCGCCACGAGCGCGTCGAGATGGGGCAACGCGGCCACGATCCCGCTCTGGACCGGCTCGTAGCCCTCCTTTCCGGCGTGCGGGTTCGACCACACGACCCGGTGGGCCAGGCCCGCCAGCACCCGCAGCTGCCCGGCCAGCCGCTGCGGATCGCCGCGCTCCCAGCCGTCGCTGGCGATGACCACCACGGCCCCGCGGGCCAGGCCGCGACGCCCCCACCGCCGCAGGAAGGCCTCGAGCGCGTCGGCCAGCCGGGTGCCCCCGGCCCAGTCCGGGATGGTCTCGCCGGCGGCGACGAGGGCCGCGTGGGCGTCCGGGCGTCGCATCGCCTCGGTCACGCGGGTGAGCCGGGTCCCGAGCGTGAACACCTCGACTCCGCCGGCGGGGGCCGCCCGGCATACCCGGTGGGCGAGCCGCAGCAGCGCGTCGGCGTAGGGCTTCATCGATCCGGAGACGTCGATGAGGAGCACGATCCGGCGCGCCCGTCGGCGCCGGCGGGCATGACGCAGCGGCCCGGGCTCGCCCGCCCGGCGGAGCTGGTCACGCAGGGTGCGCACCCGGTCGATCCGGCCATGACCGGCGACCTCGAGCCGGCGGGTCCGGCGGGTGGGAAGGCGCACGGGGAGGGTGTCGAATTCGCGTTCGAGGAGCGCCCGCTCGGCCGCGCTCAGCTGGGCGATGTCGCGGTGCCGGAGCCGCTCCGCCATCGAGGCGAGCGCCGCGATCGCCTCGGAGTCCCCGGCCGCTCCGGGGTGCACCCCCGCCCGGCGCTCGGCCCGTCCCGACTCACCGGGCCCGGCCGGCGGCGGCGCGTCGAGACCCGCGAACCACGCCTCGAACGCCCGGTCGTAGGAGGGCAGGTCCTCGGCGCGGGCGCAGAAGGTGGCGCGGCCGGCCCAATAGACGTCGGCGCGGCGGCCGTAGTCGAGGTGGGCCACGGCGTCGACGAAGGTGGCCGTCGCCTCGGTCGTCACGGCCAGGCCGGTCTCCCGCAGCGCCCGCGAGAACCCAGCGAGGATCTCCACGGGGGTGCGGGCCGGCGCGCCGCCTCCTGGGCCCATGTCAGTTCCGCAGCAACCGGTCGAGCGAGGCACGCACGACCTCGACGTCACCTCGATGCTTGCACACGGCACCGACGGTCGCCGCGGCCGTGGCCAGGTCGAGCTCCGCGCGGCCCAGGTGCGCCAGCGCCGCCGCCCAGTCGAGCGTCTCGGCCACGCCGGGCGGCTTGACGAGCCGCTCGTCTGCCCGCAGCGTCTGGACGGCGCCCGCGAGCCTTCGCGCGAGCCGCTCGCTCACGCCGGGCAACCGCCGCCGGACGATCGCGACCTCGCGTTCGAGGCCGGGATGGTCGATCCAGTGGTACAGGCAGCGGCGCTTGAGCGCGTCATGCAGCTCGCGCGTGCAGTTCGAGGTCATGACGACGATCGGCGCCACCTCGGCGCGGATCGTTCCCAGCTCGGGAATGGACACCTGGTTCGTGGAGAGCACCTCGAGCAGGAAGGCCTCGAATTCGTCGTCCGCACGGTCGATCTCGTCGATGAGCAGCACGCACGGCCCCTCCCGCAGCGAGCGCAGGATCGGCCGGGCGAGCAGGAAGCGCTCGTCGAACAGGGAGGTCTCGATCTCGCCGATCCCCGCGGCCGCCTCGCCGCCGGGGCCGTCCCTCCCGGTGACGGCGGCCGCCTCGAGCGCCCGCAGGTGGAGGATCTGCTTGGTGAAGTCCCAGTCGTAGAGCGCCTGGGAGGCGTCGATGCCCTCGTAGCATTGGAGGCGGATGAGCGGCACGCCCAGGCCGCCCGCGAGGGATTCGGCCAGCGCCGTCTTCCCGGCACCGGGCTCCCCCTCGAGCAGCAGCGGGCGGCCCATCGCGATCGCCAGGTAGGTGATCGTCGAGAGGCCCTCCTCGCTCAGGTACCCGGCGGAGTCCAGCGCCGCCCCGACGTCGTCGATCGAGGCGATGCTCCTCATCCGTGCCTCACCTGTGCCACGCCGCCAGGATAGGCCATCTCACCGAATCTGAGACTTTGCCCACGCCGGTTTGACATGCGGCGTATCGTATGCAGTCCGAATGTCGGGCGGGTCGGATGGTTGCTGGTCGAGGCGAAGGAGCGCGAGGATGGCAACGGGAACACGAACGATCACGGTCACGGTCGACTCGGTCGAGTACACCGATCCGGTGGAACCGCGGATGCTGCTCGTGCAGTACCTGCGGGAGGTGCTCGGCAAGACCGGCACGGCCATCGGCTGCGACACCACGAACTGCGGAGCCTGCACCGTGCTGTTCGACGGCTACGGCATCAAGTCGTGCACGATGCTCGCGGTCGAGGCGGACGGGCACGAGATCACCACGATCGAGGGGCTCACCCCGGACGAGGGGCTGCACCCGCTGCAGGAGTCGTTCAACGCCTGCCACGGGCTCCAGTGCGGCTTCTGCACCCCGGGCATGATCATGCAGTCCGCCTCGCTGCTGGCGGAGAACCCGCACCCGAGCGACACCGAGATCCGCGCAGGCCTCGAGGGGAACCTGTGCCGCTGCACCGGGTACCAGAACATCGTGGCGGCCGTGCGGACCGCCGCCGAGGAGGGGGTACCACGATGACCGTCACCGACTCCCGCCCGCCCGAGATCGGCCGGGCGCGCCTGCGCAAGGAGGACGCCCGCCTCACGACCGGCCGCGGGCGCTTCACCGACAACATCTCCCTGCCCGGCACCCTCTACCTCGGGCTCGTGCGCAGCCCCGTGGCCCATGCCCGGATCGCCTCGATCGACGTGTCGGCGGCCCGCGACGCCCCCGGGGTCGTGCGCGTGTTCACCGGCGCCGACCTCGCCGACGAGCAGGGCTCCCTGCCGAACGCCTGGCCGGTCACCCCCGATCAGTTGGCTCCCCCGCACCCGGCGGTCGCCGTCGACACGGTCGCCTTCGCCGGGGAGATCGTCGCCGTGGTCGTCGCCCGCTCCCGGGCCCAGGCGCGGGACGCGCAGGAACTCGTCGACGTGGACTACGAGGAGCTGCCGCTCGTGCTCGATCTGGAGGAGGCGGCGACCGATTCGACCCTCGTGCATCCGGACCTCGGCACGAACGTCTCCGCGACGTGGGTCTTCGACTCGGCCGAGGCGGGCACCGGGGGCGAGGTCGAGGCCGCCCTGGCCGAATCGGACGTCGTGGTCGAGCGGACGATCCGCCAGCAGCGGCTCATCCCGGCGTTCATGGAGCCGCGCTCGGTGCTCGTGGATCCGAGCGGGGAGCAGATCACGATGTGGTCGGCCACGCAGGTTCCCCACATCGCCAAGCTCATGCTCGCCCTGACCCTCGGCATCCCCGAGAGCAAGCTGCGCGTCATCGCCCCCGACGTGGGCGGCGGGTTCGGCGGCAAGCTGGCGGTCACCCCCGAGGAGGTCATCACCATCCTCGCCGCCCGCAGAACGGGCAAGCCGTGCAAGTACACCGAGACCCGCAGCGAGTCGCTCATGGGTGCCCACCACGGCCGCGACCACGTCCAGCACCTGCGGATCGGGGCGAAGGCCGACGGCACCGTCACGGGCCTGGACGTGCGGATCGTCGCCGACATGGGCGCCTACCTCGGCCTCATCACCTCGGGCATCCCGATCCTCGGGGCATTCATGTACAACGGCATCTACAAGTTCTCGGCCTACCGATTCGAATGCCGCAACGTGTTCACGAACCGGGTGTGGACCGACGCCTACCGCGGGGCCGGGCGGCCGGAGGCCACGTTCGCGATCGAGCGGATGATGGACGAGCTCGCCACCGAGCTCGACATGGACCCGATCGCGCTGCGGGAGAAGAACTGGATCGCCCACGAGGAGTTCCCCTTCGACACGGTCGCCTCCCTCACCTACGACACCGGCGACTACGAGGCCGCGACCGCGAAGGCGCTCGAGCTCTTCGACTACGACGAGCTTCGGGCCGAGCAGGCCCGCCGCCGCAAGAGCGGCGACCCGATCCAGCTCGGGATCGGGGTCTCGACGTTCACCGAGATGTGCGGGCTCGCCCCCTCCCGGGTCCTCGGCGCGCTGAACTACGCGGCGGGCGGATGGGAGTACGCCCAGGTGCGGGTGCTGGCCACCGGCAACGTCGAGGTCGTCACCGGCACGAGCCCGCACGGGCAGGGGCACGTGACCTCCTGGAGTCAGCTCGTGGCCGACCGCCTCGGGGTGCCGTTCGAGAACGTCGAGGTGCTCCACGGCGACACCCAGATCGCCCAGAAGGGCCTCGACACCTACGGGTCGCGCTCGCTGTCCGTCGGCGGCATGGCGGTGCTCGCCGCGGCCGACAAGGTGATCGAGAAGGCTCGGATCGTCGCCGCCCACATGCTCGAGGCCGCGGCCACCGACGTCGAGTTCACCGACGGCCGGTTCTCGGTCCGCGGGACCGATCAGGGCGTGAGCTTCGCCGACGTCGCATTCGCGACGTTCTCCGCACACGACCTGCCGGACGGCTTCGAACCGAGCCTCGACGCGGACGCCACGTTCGATCCCGAGAACTTCTCCTTCCCGCACGGCACCCACCTCGCGGCGATGGAGGTCGACACCGAGACCGGGCGCGCCTCCGTGCGCGCGTACGTGTGCGTCGACGACGTCGGCACCGTGGTCAACCCGATGCTCGTCGAGGGCCAGGTCCACGGCGGGCTCGCCCAGGGCATCTCGCAGGCGCTCTACGAGGAGGCCGTCTACGACGAGTTCGGCACGCTCGTCACGGGATCGTTCACGGACTACCTCGTGCCCTCGGCACCCGACCTGCCCGAGTTCGTCACCGATCGCACGACCACGCCGGCGACCTCGAACGAGCTCGGGGTCAAGGGCGTGGGCGAGGCCGGCACGATCGCCTCGACCCCCGCGATCGTCAACGGCATCCTCGACGCGATCCGCCACCTCGGGGTGACCGACCTGACCATGCCGTGCACCCCCGCCCGGGTCTGGCACGCACTCGAGGCGGCCCGCAGCACCGGCACGGCCCCATCCGCAACGGAGGCAGGAGCATGATCCCCAGCACGTTCGACTACGAGGCCCCCGCGACCGTCGCCGAGGCCGTCACGCTGCTCGCCCGCGACCCGATGAACACGAAGATCCTCGCCGGCGGGCAGAGCCTCATCCCCGTGCTCAAGCTCCGGATGGCCGATCCCGAGCTCGTCATCGGGCTGCAGCACATCGACGGCCTGCGCGGCATCCGGGTCGAGGACGACCGGCTCGTCATCGGGCCGATGACCCGCCACCACGACATCGCCACCGACCCGCTCGTCGCCGCCCACGCCGGACTGCTCGCCCGGGCGGCCGGCACGGTCGCCGACCCGCAGGTGCGCCACCGCGGCACGATCGGCGGCGCGATCGTCCACGCCGACCCGGCCGGCGACATGTCCGCCTGCCTGCTCGCGCTCGAGGCGGAGCTGACGATCACGGGGCCGGCCGGTCCCCGCACGGTGAGCGCGGCGGACTTCTTCGTCGACTACTTCACCACGGCGGTCGGCGAGGACGAACTCCTCACCGAGATCCGCGTCCCGCTCTTCGACGGCTGGGGCTCGGCCTACGAGAAGTTCACTCGGGTGGCCCAGCAGTGGTCGATCGTCGCGGTGGCCGCGTGCGTGCGGCTCGAGGGCGAGGCGATCGCGGGGGCCCGTGTCGCGCTGACGAACATGGGCTCGGTGCCCGTCCGCGCGGCCGAGGTGGAACAGGCCCTCGTCGGCGGCCCGGCGACGCCCGCGGCGGTCACGGCCGCCTGCGCCGCCGCCGGAGCGGGCACCGAACCGCCGTCCGACCTCAACGGCGACGAGGCCTACCGGCTCCACCTCGCGACGGTGCTCGCGCGCCGGGCCGTGCTCGCGGCCGCCACGCCCCGGTGACCGGGAGGCGCCACTCATGGATCTCACTCACCAGTTCACCGTGCCGGCCCCGATGGCGCACACGTGGGCCACGTTCAACGACCTCGAACAGGTCGTGCCCTGCTTCCCCGGGGCCGCCCTGACGAGCACCGACGGCGACGGCTTCGAGGGCTCCGTGCGGGTCAAGCTCGGCCCGATCTCGATGGCCTATAAGGGCGAGGGCCGCTTCGTCGAACGCGACGAGGCGGCCGGCCGGGTCGTGATCGAGGCCTCCGGCACGGATCGGCGCGGGAACGGCGTCGCCTCCGTCACCGTCACGGCGACCCTCACCGCGGCCGAGGAGGAAACCTCGGTCGAGGTGCTCACCGACATGGCGATCACGGGCAAGCCCGCCCAGTTCGGCCGCGGCATCATCCAGCGGGTCTCGGACAATCTCCTCACACAGTTCGTCGACTGCATGCGGCAGCGGATGTCAGCCGGGAACGCCTGAACCGCCAGATCCCTCCGGGCCGTCGAGGCCCCCCGCCGCCCGGTACTCCTCCGGGGTGTCGACGTCGCGCCCGGCGGCCAGGTCGCCCGCCTCGATCAGGACCGTCGCGTGCTCGCGCAGGTAGGCGCGTGCGCCCCGGTCCCCGGCCGCGGTCGCCGCCGCCGGCGCCCAGTGGTCGCGCCCGAGCAGCACGGGATGGCCGCCGATCCCGTCATAGGCCGCCCGGGCGAGCGTGCCTGCACCGGTCGAACCTGCCGAACCGGCTGCACCGAGGAGCCGCCGGATCACGCGCGCATCCACGTCCGGCAGGTCGACGAGCTGGATGACGGCGACGCGCGCGTTCGAGCGCTCGCGCAGGTGGCGTAGGCCGCACCGCAGCGACTCCCCCTGGCCCTGCGCCCAGCGCGGGCACTCGATCGCGCGGACGCCGGTCGGCGCCGCGGCCTCGAGCCGGCGGCGGGCCTCGCCGGCCGCGGCGCCGAGCACGACGAGGACCTCGGCGCAGCCGCCCTCGAGGAGTGCGCGGGCCGCCGCCTCGAGGTAGCCGGTGCCGTCGGGGCGGGTGAGCAGCGCCTTCGGCCGGCCCATCCTCGTGCCGGCGCCGGCCGCGAGGAGGAGTCCGTGGGCCACCGGGCCGGGCTCGAGCGTGGTCATGAGGCCAGCGTCTCATATGCGCAAGCACCGGCTTACCTAAATCGGGTCGGGGCGGTATCGTCGGTGCCGTCAGGGGTGTTGTACCGAATCGTCCCGCCACCACCAGACGCCCTCCCGGCAGCGGCCGGCGCAGGGCGCCGCCGATGGCGCCCAGCCTCCAGGAGCCCTCGATGACCTCCGCCCCCGAACGCCCCGGACCCGTGACCGGGCCGAACGCCGCCTCCGCCCTCGAGCAGGCCGCGCTCAGCGCCGCGAGCCCGTCCGGGCTGCAGGTGATCGTCAAGCAGGAGACCCCGTTCCTGCCGAAGGTCGCCTTCGTGCTCATCAGCCTCGCCTCGCTCGCCGGGGTGACCTTCACCGGCGCGATGGCCGGCCTCGGCCCGGGGGCGATCGCGGCCCGGTGGCTCGGCCTCTGGGCGATCGCGCTCGCGGGCGGGTTCGCGGCCTGGCGGGTGCTCTACCTGCGCCGCAGCGACCGGGAGGCGGAACAGGGCGCGCTCGAGGCGCTCAACGCGACCGCGCTCGCCCGCGCCCGCACGATCGGCCGCCGGGTGGCCCCGATCGCGCTCGCGGGCGTCGCCGGGCCGCTGGCCACCGGCTACCTGGCGCCCACCCCGCTCGTGCGCTGGGCGCTCGTGGCCTGCCTCGTGGCGCTCGCCGCGGCGCTCGCGGCGGGGGTCGACCGCCGACCGGCCGGGATCGCCGTCTGCCTGCTCGCCGTGGCCGCGATCGCGCTGTGGGCGTACGCCGACGCGGGCGCCGGCTGGCACGGCTGGATGCGGGCCGCGCACCTGGCGGCCTTCACGCTCTGGCTCGGCGGGGCGCTCTGGAACATCGCGGTGGCGATGCCCGCGGGCCGCGCGCACGCGAACGTCGACGCCGTCGTCGCCGGGGCGCACCAGCTCGACCGGTTCCGGTGGGTCGTGCGGTTCGCGCTGCCCACGATCATCGTGACCGGCCTGCTCATGGCCGGCGCCTACCGCGCCCTGCCGGCGACCTGGTGGGCCGCCTTCCCCGGCGCCCTCATCCCGGGCAAGGTGCTCGCGATCATCGCCCTCGTGGTCGTCTTCATCACCTGCCCCCTCTTTCGGCACTGCTCCCCGGTGCAGGGCGTCTGCGACCTCCACGACCTCGAGGACCCTGAAGACCCTGCGGACCCTGAGGACCCCGAGGACCGCGCCCACCCCGAACCCCCCGCGAGCGCCGCGGGCCGCGCCGAGAGGACCGCGCCATGACGGGCCCGTCGGCGCCGGCCGCCGTGCTCGACAACCGCTCCGCCCCGTGTGCGATCGGGCTCATCCGGGCCGCCGAGCGCGTGCGGGCGCTCACGCCGGGGCAGGAGCTGGAGGTGCTCAGCCGTGACCGGTTCGCCCCGTACGAGGTGCCGCTGTGGGCCGAACGCGATGGGCATGCCCTGCTCGCCCAGGAACGCACCGGGCTGTGGCCGCGCCGGTACTGGCGCTTCCGGATCCGCCGCGGCTGAGCGCACCCCGAACGGGACGTTCTACCCAGGGTGACCGGGACCCTCGACCCGGCCGGGCGTCGTCCGTACGCCTACCGTGGGAGGTGCGCGAGATCCGCGCCGTTGCACACGCAGCTGCAGACACAAGGAGCGCATCATGACGAAGTTCGCGGGCAGGGTGGCGATCGTGACCGGGGGCGGTTCCGGACTCGGGGAGGCGATCTCGAAGGAGCTCGCGCTCGGCGGGGCCTCGGTGGTCGTCTCGGACATCGACCTCGCCGGCGCCGAGCGCGTGGCCGGGGAGATCGCGGCGGCGGGCGGCACGGCCTCGGCCTTCCGGCAGGACGTGGCCGACCCGGAGCAGTCCCGGCTGGCGGTGGAGTACGCGGTCGAGACCTACGGGGGGCTCCACCTCGCCGTCAACAATGCGGGCATCGGCGGCGTGAGCGCGCCGGCCGGCGAGGTCGACCTCGCGGACTGGCAGCGGGTCATCGACATCAACCTGAACGGCGTGCTGTACGGGATGCGCTACCAGATCCCGGAGCTGCTCAAGGATCCCCACGGCTCGGCGATCGTCAACATGGCCTCGATCCACGGCACCGTGGCGGCTCCCGGGAACGGGGCCTACACCGCGGCCAAGCACGCGGTCGTGGGGCTGACGAAGAACGCCGCCGCCGAGTACGGTGCGGCGGGCCTGCGGATCAACGCCGTCGGGCCGGGATACATCGTGACCCCGCTGCTCGAGAAGAACCTGCCGACCGAGGCGCTCGCGCTGCTCGCGACCAAGCACCCGCTGGGGCGGCTGGGCCGGGCGGAGGAGGTCTCGGCGCTCACGTGCTTCCTACTCTCGCCGGCGGCGAGCTTCATCACCGGCAGCTACCACCTCGTCGACGGCGGCTACACGGCCGTGTGAGGTCGGCATCCCGCGGGGCGGCCGCACCGCCCCGCGGGTTCACGGGGTCACAGGTAGGCGCAGGCGCCGCCGGTGTCGCTGTGGCCGATGAACACCTTGCGCCAGAAGTGCATCGAGTAGCTGCCGGTGCCCAGCGCCGTGGTGATCGAGGACCGGTCCCCGTAGCCGAGCGTCGAGCTCCCGCTCGTGGCCATCGTCGTGCCCCGCGGGCAGCCCGACAGGGAGGAGATCTTGTACAGGCGCGAGAACCCGTTCGTGGTGCCGGAGCCGTAGTAGGTGTAGGAGCCGGTCACATACGAGCCCGACCGGGAGATGCAGGCCCGCCCGCCGGTCACGCCCTCGCACGAACCGGCCGCCGCGGCGAACGCGCCGGCCGGCATCGGGGCCTGCTGCGTGAACGCGCCGGCCGCGAGCCCGGGCGCGCAGTGCTCCTCGCGTTCCACCACGGGCAGCGCGAGGTCCGCCGGGGCCCCGAGCGCCTCGTTCGCCTCGGGGTCGACCACCTCGGTCAGGGAGACCGACGTGAGCTCGCAGCCGGCGGCCCGCGACAGCGCGGCCCAGTCCGTGCCCTCGAGCTCCGCGCGCAGGTCCCCGGCCCACGCCTGCCATTCGGCGTGGCTTCGGGTATGGACGACGCCCGCCGCCTCGCCGGGATCCGCCGCCTCACCGGCGGTGTCGGCCGCGGCCGGCAGCGAGGCCGCCGTGGCCGCGAGCGCGAGCCCCGCGAGGATGGACACGGTGAGTCCGGCGCGTCTGCGGGCCGGGGTCGAGTGGCTCATGGGTTCCCTGATCTGCTTGACTTCATGGATTCGGGTGGTCGAGCGCCCGCACCGAGCGTAACGGGTCACCCCCTCACGCCGGAGTGTGACGCAGGTCACTGTAAGGATTCGTCGGGAGCCGACATGTCATAGGTATGGGTGGGACGGGAACGGAATGGCGGCCAGCAGCCACGCGAGATTCGATGAGCTTTGGGCTCATCACCGCGAGCTGCTGGCCTTCATCCGCCGCCGCACCGAACCGGACATCGCCGAGGACGTCCTGGCGGAGACCTACCTGGTCGCCTGGCGCCGAATCGACGAGGTCCCATCCGAGGAGCGGCCGTGGCTGTTCACGGTGGCGCGCAACATCATCCGCAACAACTACCGGGCCGCGGCGCGCCGGCGAGACACCGCGGTCCGCATCGCAGAAGGCATCGTGCCCGACGACGGGATCGAGGGGGCCATCGCGACCAGGGCCGACCTGGTCACAGCGTGGAAGCGGCTCACGGCCGGCGAGCAGGAGGTCCTGGGCATGGTCGCCTGGGACGACCTCTCCCACCGCGAGGCGGCCCAGGTTCTCTCCATCAGCTCGAGCGCATTCGCGGTCCGGCTGTTCCGGGCCCGACGGCGACTGCTCCATCTGATCGAACACGGTCGAGGGGAGACGACATGAGGCAGGACCAAGCGGGCCAGGGCCCGCTGCTCGACGCCCTGGGGGAGCTCGACCCGGCGGCCGGGCTCACGGTGGACTCGGCGGCGCTGCGCGCCCGCATCGACGCGCGGATCGCGGCCGACGAGGTGGTCGACATCGAATCGATCGTGCCCGCCCGCCGCAGCCGGCACTCCATGCGGCTGGCGCTCGGGGCGGTCGGAGCCGGGGCCCTGATCGTCGCCGGGGCGATCGGCCTGAGCGGCCTCGGCGGCTCGACCGCGTATGCGGGCTGGACGGCGACGCCCATCGAGGTGGACCCGCAGGTGATGGTGGCGGCGTGCCCGGACAGGTTGCCGCCCTGGAACGTCATGGACCCCGACGCCGACGACATCCACCTCTCCCCCGTGCTCGCCGAGCAGCGCGGGCCCTACACCCTCGCGGTCATGCTCGGCCGGGACGACGCCACGGGCCACGATCCGCTCGGGCTGTGCATGGTGAGCCAGCGCAGCGACGGCATCGTCGCCCCGTTGAGCACGACCTATCTCGACGTCGCCGCGGCCCGCGCCGAGGCCGATCCCGTGGCCGTGCAGGAGATCGTGCTCGGCTGGGGCGCCGAGGGCGGCGCGGGCACTTTCAGCGCCGTCGTAGGCACGTACGCGGCCGGGGTCACTCGGGTGCAGATCACGGACGGCGCGGGCTCACCCGTCGAGGCGAGCCTGAACGAGGGGTGGTGGGTCGCCTGGTACCCGGGCGACAACGCCCCGGGTGCGGAGCTGACGGTCACCGCCGACGGGTCGGTGCGCACGCTCGAGCTGGACTCGGTCGACTTCAGCGGCCCCGGCTGAGCCGGACGGGCCGCGTGCCCGCGGGGTCGATCCCCCCGGCTCGGATCGGGCTATCGTTGACCCCGGACACCGGGCGCTCGTGCCCGCGGAACTCCGGCTCGATCTGGCCGCGACGTCCCCGGCAGTACTGCCGGCGACCCATCCGCCTGCCTTCCTCGAGGGATGTCCCGTGCCCGATCTCTCCCGCCGGACCCGCCTCCTGACGGCCGCCGGCGCCGCGGTATTACTCACGCTCGCCGCCTGCCAGGGCGGACCGGATCCCGCCGCGCGTCCCTCCCCCACGCCATCGCCCGCGAGCAGCGCCTTCCCGCTCACCGTCACGAACTGCGGCGTCGAGGTGACCCTTCCGGCCCCGCCCGAGCGGGTGGTCACGATCAAGTCGGCGGCGACGGAGCTCGTGCTCGCCCTCGGCGCGGGCGATCGGCTCGTCGGCACCGCGTTCGCCGACGGCCCGGTGCCGGACCAGTGGGCCGAGGAGGGCATCCCGGTGCTCGCCGAGAAGCTGCCCGCCGCCGAGGTCGTGCTCGCGGCGGAGCCCGACCTCATCGTCGCCGGCTGGGAGTCGAACCTCACGGCCGACGGCGTGGGCGAGCGCGACCACCTGGCCGATCTGGGCATCGCCGGGTACGTGCTCCCGGCCGCGTGTCAGGAGCCGGAGTACCAGCCGAATCCGCTCACGTTCGAGCAGGTCTTCGCCCAGATCACCGAGGTCGGCCGGATCCTCGACGTCCCCGGCGCGGCGGCCGACCTCGTGGCCGAGCAGCACCGGCTCCTCGAGACCATCGAGCCCGCCACGGGCGATCTCACCGCCCTCTGGTACTCCTCCGGATCGGACACCCCGTTCGTCGGCGGGGGCATCGGGGCTCCCGAGCTCATCATGTCGACCGCGGGCCTGACCAACATCGAGGCGGGGATCGACGACACGTGGGCCTCGGTCTCCTGGGAGGCGGTGGCCGCGGCCGATCCGGACGTCATCGTGCTCGTCGACTCGAGCTGGAACACGGCGGAGCACAAGCGGGAGGTGCTCGCCGGCAATCCCGTCACGGCCGCCCTCGACGCGGTCGCGAACGAGCGCTACCTCGTGGTGCCCTTCCCCGCGAGCGAGGCCGGGGTGCGCACGGCCTGGGCGGCGGCCGACCTCGCCGAGCAGCTGGACGCCCTCGCGCAGGGATGAGCCGATGACCACGACCCAGCGTCCCGATCGCGGATCCAGCGCCGCGGCCCCCGGGGAGGCGGTTCCGCGGCGCCGGCCGCCCGCACGGGGCCGCGGCCGGGTGGCGCTCGCGGGCTGGATCGTCGCCGGGCTCGCGCTGCTGGTCGCCTCACTCGTCGTCGCGTTGACCATCGGGCCCGCGAACTCGACCGCGGCCGGCTCGATCGAACCGTTGCGGCCCGCCGACGTGCTCGCCTCCGCCGCCCACCACGTCCGGGAGGCGCTCGCCACGATCGGCCTCGGCGGGGATCCCGGCCCGGGCCCGCTCTCGGCCATCCGGGAGGCGATCGTCTGGCAGGGCCGCGCGCCGCGCATCCTCGTGGCGGTCTTCGTCGGATCAGGGCTGGCGCTGGCCGGGGCCGTCATGCAGTCGGTCACCCGCAACCCGCTGGCCGACCCGTATCTGCTCGGCCTCAGTTCCGGCGCCTCGCTCGGCGCAGTGCTCGTGCTGCTGCTCGGCGTGGGGATCCTGCTGCCGGTGGCCGCGTTCGCCGGTGCGATGGCGGCCCTCCTGCTCACGCTGAGCATCGGCGGCGGATCGGCGGCCCCGCACCGGCTCGTGCTCGCCGGGGTGGCCGTGGCCCAGGGTCTCTCGGCGCTCGTCTCGTTCGCGATCTTCACCACCGCCCGCGGCGACTCCTACCGCGACATCCTCGGCTGGCTGCTCGGCTCCCTCTCCGGCGCCACGTGGGCGGCGGTGGCGATCGCGGCCGCCGCGACGATCCTCGTGGGCGCCGTGCTCGTCGCCTCCGCCCGGACCCTCGACTCGTTCGCGTTCGGGGAGGTGACCGCGGCCTCCCTCGGCGTGCGGGTCGTGCGCTCCCGGTGGCTGCTGCTCACGGCGAGCGCGCTGCTCACCGGGGCGCTGGTGAGCGTGAGCGGCTCGATCGGGTTCGTCGGCCTCGTGCTGCCCCACATGGTGCGCCTCGTCGCCGGCACCCGGCACCGGGTCGTGCTCCCCCTGGCCGCGCTCGGCGGCGGCATCTTCCTGCTCTGGGCCGACACCGCCGCGCGCACGCTGTTCGCGCCGCTCGAGGTGCCCGTGGGCATCCTCACCGCCGCGATCGGCGCGCCCGTGTTCGCCGTCCTGCTCGCCCGCCGACGTCGAGGCGGCGGCCGATGAGCGCCGCGACGTCCACCGATCTGCGCGTCACGGACCTGTGGGCCGAGCGCCTCACCTACGTGATCTCGGGCGCGCGGGCGCGCCATGAGCTGCTCTCCCGGGTCGATCTGAGCATCGCCGCCGGCCGGATCACCGGCGTCCTCGGCCCGAACGGCGCGGGCAAGTCGACGCTGCTGCGGCTCGTCATCGGCGCCCTGCGGCCGAGCTCCGGCGACCTGTGGTTCGGGGAGGCCGGCGGCATCGGGCGTCGATCATGGACGACGCTCCCGCCCCGGGTGCGCGCGCGTCAGCTCGCGATGGTCGAGCAGGATGCCCAGCCCCACGAGGACCTGACCGTGGCCGAGGTCGTCTCCCTCGGGCGGCTGCCGTTCCAGTCGCGGCTGGCCACGGCGACCGCGGCGGATGCCGAGCTCGTGACGGCCGCGATGGAGCGCACCGGCGTGCACGCGCTGGCCGACCGGTCGTTCACGACCCTCTCCGGCGGCGAGCGGCAGCGGGTGCACCTGGCGCGGGCGCTCGCCCAGTCACCGCGGGTGCTGCTGCTGGACGAGCCGGCCAATCATCTCGACCTGCGCGCGCAGCTCGATCTGCTCGAGGTCATCGGCGCGGTCGCCGCCGCCGGGGCCGGGGTGCTCGTCGCGCTGCACGACATCGCCATGGCCGCCGAGATCTGCGACGAGGTGGTCGTACTCGACGCAGGTGCCATCGCGGCGATCGGGCCGCCCCGTGAGATCCTCACCCCCGGCCTCATCGACCGGGTGTGGGGCGTGCGGGCCGAATGGGTGCACGGCGCCACCGGTTCGGCGCTCGTGTTCAGTCCGCGCCGCTGACGCCCCTGCGGAACAGGTCCTCATCGGCGGTGCGCACAGCGGCGGTGGCGCCCGGGCCGTCGTCCTCGATCACGTGGGAGTGGAGGCCGCGCACGACGGCGACGGGACGGCCGGTGGTCTTGCCGCGCACGAGCTCGGCGGCGGCGGCGATCTCGTCGCCGACGGCCATGACGGTGGCCCGCAGCTCCCGGCCCTCAAGGTCGACCTGCCCGCGCAGGTCGTCGAGCACGTCGATCCCGGCCGCTCCGATCGCGATGTCGGCGGCTCCGCGGCGCCAGGGACGCCCGACGGTGTCGGTGACGAGCACCCCGAGGCGCAGGTCGAGGCGGGCGCGCAGCCCGCGCCGGAGCCGGCGGGCCGAGGCGTCCGGATCCTGCGGCAGCAGCAGCGCGGTGCCGGCCGGAACGTTCGAGGTGTCGATCCCGGCCGCGGCCGTCACGAATCCGTGCCGGGTCTCGACGATCCGCAGCACCGTGCCGTCGGGATACTCGCGGCGGGCGACCTCGCGGACCGATTCGGCGTCGATCGCCTCCTCCCGGTCCTTCGCGGCGATGAGCCGCCCCTCGGCCCGGGCGATGATCTTCGAGGCGACCGCCACGACGTCTCCGTCCCGCAACCCCGTGGTGCCGTCGGGCCACGTGAGGGTGGCGAGCGCCGGGGTGAGGAGCGCGGCGACGTCGTCACCGCTCGTGAACACGGGGAGGCCGTCGGGGGCCTGGGCGAGGAGCATCACGGCTCCATCCTGGCAGGTACGTGAGGTGCTCGATGTGCCGGGGCGTGGCCGTGCGCTCCGCCTGACGGCGGGCCGGCCGACCTCATCGGCCGGCGCCGCCCCAGCGGTGATCCCGGTCAGTCCCGCCAATAGCTGTTCGCGGCCGCCACGGTCTGGAAGTTCGTGGCGATCACCTGCGAGGCCGCGGTGAGCGCATCGGCGTCGTTGGCGTAACCTCCCCGCAGTGCCTCCCGCGCCTCCGGGGAGGGCTGGGTGTACCCCACTCCCTTCCGCGAGAGCGTGATCGCCAATTCGAACCCCTCCTGCGGGGTTGCCGTGATGAGCGATTCCAGCCACACTGCCATGCCGTTCTCCAATTCTCCTGGGGCGCGTGCGACTCGCTCGGTCCCCCGGGCCATGGGGCCGGTGGACGCTGTGACGCGGACCGCACGCGGGTCGACTCTCGTCTAGCCTTCCTCGTCAGTATTCCAGGTCGGGTGCTCGGCTTCTGGGCCTATCGGGCCGGCCACAGGCATCGGGTGTGATCCGCCCCCAGGGGTTCTGTGCTTCCGGTCGGCCGGCGCCCTCCCATAGCGTCACGTTCCTCCCGTAGCGTCACGTTCCTCCCGATGTCACGGTCACGACCGATGTCACGGTCGCTGCCGATGCCGACCGCCCTCGTCGCGGCGGCCCACGTCGCTTCCGGATCGTCCGCCCTCGACGTCGATGCCATCGCGGCCCACGCCGAGGCCGGTCCCGGTCGCGTCCCGCTCACCCACCCGGCTCATCGACGTCAGGCCGCCCGCACGTCGACCATCGCTGCACCTCGACCATCGCTGCACGTCGACCAACGCTGCACGGTTCCCTTCGATCGCTTGGAAGCCCGCCGACCTGCTCGGGAATCTCTTCGAGTTGTTTCCCCGGCTGTGTTCCTGGGTGTCCTTGTGCGGTTGGGGTCGGGGGAATGTCGGTGGTCGCTGAGACCATGATTGGTATGGAACTTCAGCAGCTGGTGGGCGAGGTGGGCGAGGTGGGCGATGATGCCGGCCTGGTCGCTCGGCTGCGTCAGGTCCGCGAGGGGGTGGATCGGTTGAAGGTGGAGCAGCTCGCGTTGGCGGCGACGTGGGTGCAGTGGCATCCGTTCGTGATCGCCGATGACTATGACGGCGATGAGGACCTGGCCGGTGCGCCGCGGCTCGTGGCCGAACGCGCTCGTGCCCGCAACGCGATCTGGGAGCAGGAGGGCCACGTGGTCACCCCGGCCACAACCGGCTCCGGCACCGGCGGTGACGCCACCGCCGCGTGTGCCGATCCCGCGCCCTCGGCCCGTGGCACGCTTGCAGGTGCTTCCTCCTCTCCCGCGGCCGGCGAGCCGGCCACCTCCGGGGCCGGGGTCTCGGGGTTCGTGGCCTCGGGTGGTGAGCACGGGGCCGATCTGGGGGTCGATCCGGGCACGGGGGTGCGGGGGTTGTGGACGGTGGAGGAGTTCTCGATCTCGACATTCGCGACCGCGGCCGGGATGGGTCTGGGCGCGGCCGAGCGGCTGCTGCTGGAGGCCGAACAGTTGCGGGTGCGGCTACCGCGCCTGTTCGCCCGGACCATGGCCGGGCGGACGCGGGTGTGGCGGGCCCGGACCCTCGCCCGGGCGACCCTGTTCCTCTCGGAGGAGGCATGTGGCTACGTCGATGCCCAGCTCGACCTCGTGCCCTTGAACTTCGGGCAGGCCCAGCTCGATGGCCTGATCAAGCGGGCCCTGATCGAGCACATGCCCGAGGAGTACGAAGACCTGGAGGAACGCTTCGCCGCGCCACCGGCACGAGACGTCGTGTTCAAGCACGCACGCAACGGGACCGGGGACACGAGCGTGCAGGCCGTCCTGCCCGTCGTGGAGGGCCGCATCCTCGAAGACGTCATCGACCACCTCGCCGCCACCCTCACCGCCCAGGGCTGGAAGCTGACCGCAGGCGAGCTGCGCTCCTACGCGATGGGCGACCTCGCCCGGCTCCGCTACGACGGCCAACACCCCCTCACCCCACCCGAGACCCCGAACAGTGGGTCGAACAGTGGACCGAACAGTGGGCCGAACCGTGGGTCGACCGGTGCCCAGCTGCCCGACAGACCACCCGACGGGCCGAACGATGGGCCGGCAGGGCCGAGTTGGTGTGGGGATCCGAACTGCACCGGCAACCGCCACGACGACGCCCCGGCCGGCACATCGGCCGCATCGAGTGCTCTGAGCGCCACGCTCGAGGCCGGGCCGGCCGGTCCGGAAGGCCCGGTGACCACGGGCGTCCCGGTGACTACGGGTGGGGCGGGTGTGCCGCGTGGCAAGATCTTGATGTACCTGCACGTCCAGGCCCGTGACCTGTTCCCCTTCGGCATCCCGAACACCGGCCCACCACCACCGGGAGCACCCAGCGGCACCGGCGGTGCCGGAGCTGCGGGAGCCAATCACGGCGATGACGCCGCCGGCAGACCCGCCACGCGCGCATCCGGGCCGCCGATCGAGCCGCCGCCTGGGCTGACCGGGCCGACTGGGCTGACTGGGTCGACTGGGTCGTCGTTGGGGATGGATCCCGGCCGGTTGCGGCGGACGCCGGTGCGTATCGAGGCCCGCGGCATCCCAGCCGGCACGTTCATCAGCGCCGCCGAACTCGCCCCGATGTTCTACCGGCCATCCGCGCTCACCCCGCACGGACGCCCCTGCACCGGGTACTGCCTCACCCGGCCCACCGGCCCGCCCACAGGCCCGCCCGATGGCCCGCCCGCGGGCTCGATCCTCGACCGGCGCAGGCACCGATCTGACAGCAGCCGCTCTGGCGGCATTGAGGGGACAGCCCTGCCCGGAACCTGCGGGACCGACAGCACAGGTGTGTCCACCGCTCCCGGATCCGTCGAGGTCGCCGCCGAGGCCGGCGAGACCGTCCTGCCCGGAATGGGCGGGACCCACAGCACAGGTGTGTCCACCGCTCCCGGAACCACCGAGGTCGCCGCCGAGGCCGGCGAGACCGTCCGGCTCGGAACCGACGGGACCGGCGGGACCGACAGCACAGGTGTGTCCACCGCTCCCGGAACCACCGTAGTCGCCGCCGGGGCCGGCGAGACCGTCCTGCCCGGAACCGACGGGACCGGCGGGACCGGCGAGACCGTCCTGCTCGGGGCATCGGTCGACCGCCCCGGCTCCGGTGCTGCCGGTGCTACGGGCGCTGACGGTGCTACGGGTGCTACGGGCGCTTCGGGTGCGGCCGGTAGCGGGTTGGCGTGTTTCGCGCCGGAGATCATCGTTCGTCCGGTCCTGGACCTGGACGAGCCACTCGCCACGGACTGCTACACCCCCTCCGAGCGGCTGCGTGAACAACTCGTCCTGGCCGAGGATCGATGCGCCTTCCCCTGGTGTGCCCGCACCGCCCGCGCCTGCGACCTGGACCATATCCAGGCCTGGCACACCACCCGGCCCCGAACCGGCCCGAACGCCGGCGCCGAGGTCGCCACCGGCGGGGCGACCTGCCCGTGCAACCTCGCCCCGCTGTGCCGCGCACACCACCGGCTCAAGACCCACGCCCGCGCCGACGCCGCGTCCCGCGGCCGACACGCGGCCTGGACCTACGTCAAACTCGATACCGGCACCTACCTGTGGACCGGCCCCCACGGCCTCCGGCTCCTACGCACCCCGTGGGGCACCTACGACACCCAGAACACCGGCATCCACGAACCAGACGAGCCGGGTCAGACGAGCAAGACGAGCGACCACCGGGACCCGAACGGACCGAACGACCCGACCGGCGCGACCGGCGCGAACGGTCCGACCGGCGTGGGCGGCTCGAACGGCTCGACCGGTCCGACCGGCGTGGGCGGCTCGAACGGACCGACCGACCCGACCGGCGTGGGCGGCGCGACCGGTCCGACCGGCGTGGGCGGCTCGAACGGACCGACCGATACAACCGGCACGCCCGGCGTGAGCGAACGGTCGGCGAGCGGGTCGATGTCCCCGCAGCGGGAACGGGCGAACCGGGCCCACTGGTCCGAGGCCACCCTCGAGAACCGGGACATCCTCGAGGCCTGCAACCACGACATCATCAAGAGAGCCGACCAGGCCCGCGCCGCCAGGCGCCGGGCAGAAGACGCCGCCGCCGACGACTGCCGACCCGACGAACCACCCTTCTGACCACGCCACCCTTCTGACCACGCCGGCCGTCGGCCCGACCGGGTGACCGGGTGACCGGGGTAGCAGCCGTGGGGCGATGCTCCTCGCCGACAAGCCTTCTCAGTAACGCAGGCCCGGCATGATCTGTTCGCCGAGCACGTCGAGCCAGCGGTCCTGATCCGCCCCCACCTCGTGCAGATACACGTGGGTGAAGCCGATGTCGAGGTAGCGCTGGATATACGCCTGGTGCTCGAGCGGATCAGCCGAGATGTGCACGAAGTCGCCGAAGTCCTCGGCGCGCACGAGCCGGGCGAGCTGGGCGAAGTCGAACGGCGAGCGCAGATCGGCCTTCGGGAACCTCATCGCCCCGTTCGGCCAGCGCGCCAAGGCCTGCTCCTCCGCCTCGCGGCGATCCGGGGCCCACGACAGATGCAGCCGCACGACCGTCGTCGCGGCCGCCGGATCGCGGCCGGCCTCCCGCGCCCCGAGCCGGAACCGGTCGAGCAGGCCGGCGAGCCGTTCGGGCGGGCCCCCGAGGGTGATGAATCCATCGGCGCTGCGGCCGGCGCGGCGCGCGGTCACGGGACCGGCCGCGGCGATGAGCACCGGCGGGCGCTCATCGGGCACGCTCCACAGCCGCACCGGTTCGAGGCGGACATGCGGGCCGTCGTGGCTCGTATCCTTCCCCCCGGCCGAGTTCGTGAAGAGCCGGCCGATCACGTCGGCGGATTCGAACAGCCGGGCGATTCGCTCCGCCGGGCGCGGCCAGTACTCCCCCGTGATCGCATCGTTCAGGGCCTCCCCGGCGCTCAGCCCGAGCCAGTGCCGCCCCGGGAAGAGGTCGGCCATCGTGGCCGCGTGCTGGGCGACCACGGCCGGATGCCACCGGTACGAGGGCGTGAACACGGCGCCGAGCGCCCCGCTCGTATGCTCGGCCGCCGCCGCGAGCACCGGCCACAGCGCCCCCGCCTCCCCCTGCGCCGGCGTCCACGGCTGGAAGACGTCGGCGAGCATGACCCCGCCGAGACCGACCTCGTGCGAGCGGCGGATGAGGCGCACCGCCTCACGCGGCCCGACCTGCTCGAGCATCGGCGCATAGCCGAGCACCCGGCCGCCCGCGCGAGTCAGGGGCACGGCGCCCTCGCCGGCCTGCGCGACCCGGCCGGACGTCGTCCCCACTCTCGCCCGGGCCGGCCCGGCGCGTCGGCCGGCGCTCACGGGTTCGTGAGCACCCGGGCGATGAGCGGCTGGGCGGCGATGTAGTCGTCCACGAGACCGCGGGCCACGGCGACCGAGTCGACGAGCGGATGGCTGCCGAACGCACGCCACGCCAGCGAGCGCGAGCCGGTTCGGGCCGCCTCGATGAGCAGCCGGTCGGCGCCCTTGACCGCGGTGACCAGGCCGAGCTCGTCGAGGCCGAGTCGGGCGGCCGGCAGGATGGGATGGACCCCGGCCGCATCCACTCGGCAGGGCATCTCGACCACGGCGTCGTCGGGAAGATCCGGGATCGCGCCCTCACCGGGCACGTCGAGGATCATCGCGTTCCGCTCACCGGCGAGCAGTGCCGCCATGAGATCGATCGCGACCTCGTGATAGCCGCCGCCCTGGTCGGCCTCCTCGCGCTCCTCGTCGGCGCCGCGGGCCTCGGCCATATACGTCGCCTCGCGCTCGTCGAGCGTCGTCTGCCACAGCTTGTGGGCGATGCCCGGATGCTCGGCGACCTGCGAGTAGAAGCCGCTCTGCTGGACGTCGAGGAACTCCCCCCGGGTCGCTGCGGCTCCGCTGACGGAGGCGGTGACCTCGCGCGCGAAGTAGTAGTAGTACAGGTACTCGTTCGGCAGCGCGCCGAGGGTCTGCACCCACTCGAGGCCCAGCAGGCGTGCCTCCTCGATGCGCTCGAGCAGCCCGGCATCGGCGAGGAGCGCGGGCAGGCGATCGACGCCGTCCACGATCAGATGCTTGAGCCACCCGAGGTGATTGAGCCCGAGGTAGCCGACGTCGACCCCCGACCAGTCGCCCAGGTCGAGGTCGAGCACGCGGGCGACCCGGCGCACGAGCCCGATCGGGGTGTCGCAGATGCCGACGACGCGCGCATGGTGGGCGCGCATCGCCTCGGTGATCATGCCGGCCGGATTGGTGAAGTTGATGACCCACGCATCCGGGGCGTGGGTGGCGATGAGCCGTGCGAGGCGCTCCATCACCGGCACGGTGCGCAGCGCGTAGGCGAGCCCGCCCGCCCCGATCGTCTCCTGGCCGAGCAGGCCGCGGCCGAGGGCGACGCGTTCGTCGAGCACACGCCCCGCGGTACCGCCCACGCGGATGGCCGCGAAGACGACGTCCGCTCCCGTGATCGCCTCGACCTCGCTCGCGGCCAGGCGCACCGCGGGCGCCCCGGGATGATCGCCGCGGTAGTCCTCGAGCACCCGGCCCATGGCCGCGAGGCGGGCCGGATCGCTGTCGTGCAGCGTGACCTCGGTGATCGGGACGCGGTGCCGGGCGGCCGTCACGGCCGAATACACCAGCGGCACGCGGAACCCGCCGCCGCCGAGGATCGTCAGACGCATGGGGCCACGGTACCGCGTCGCACCCGCGCGCCGCCCGGTCGATCTGGCAGGCTGGTCGTCACCATGACCGAACCCTTCGACGTGCTCCTCTCGGGCACCGTCTTCTTCGACATCGTCTTCACCGGCTTCCCCCATCCCCCGGCGCCCGGCACCGAGGTGTGGACCTCCGGCATGGGCTCCTCCCCCGGCGGGATCGCCAACCTCGCGGTGGCCACGGCGCGCCTCGGCCTCACCACCGGTCTCGTGACCGGATTCTCCACCGACCTGTACGGGGACTGGATGTGGGAGACCCTCTCCCGGCAGGAGGGCATCGACCTGAGCCACTCGTGCCGGTACGCGGACTGGCATACGCCGGTGACGGTCAGCCTGGCGATCGACGACGACCGCTCGATGGTGACCCACGGCCACCCCACCCCGGAGTGCGTCGGGGACCGGATGGGCGACCCCCCGCCCGCCCGGGCCGTGTTCGTGGACATGGGCGACCCGATCATGCGGGATGCGCCCTGGTGGCGCACCGCGGCCGACCGCGGGTCCCTCGTGTTCGCCGACGCCGGCTGGGATCCGGCCCAGGAATGGGACCGGGCACTGCTCGACGGGCTCGCCGGCGTGCACGCGTTCACCCCGAACGCGGAGGAGGCGATGGGCTACACGCGCACCGGATCGGCGCGTGCGGCGCTGCACGCGTTGACCGAGCACGTGCCGCTCGCGGTCGTGACCGACGGGGCGCGCGGGGTCATCGCGATCGACTCCTCGACCGGGGAGGAGGCCCGGGCCGAGGCCCTGCTGGTCAACGCCGTGGATCCGACGGGCGCCGGGGACGTGTTCGCCGCCGCCCTGGCCGCCGGTACCGTGCGCGGCTGGCCGCTCGAGCAACGCCTGCGGTTCGGGGTGCTGTGCTCGGCGCTGGCGGTGCAGCAGTTCGGCGGGAGCCTCTCGGCGCCCGGCTGGGGCGACGTGGCCGACTGGTGGCACAGCGTGCAGGCGCAGGCGGCCGCCGGGATCCCCGGGGTCGATCACACGAGGGCCGAGTACGGGTTCCTGGCGGACTGCCTCCCCGGTGAGGCGCTGCGCGCAGTGCGCCGGGCGGAGGCGACGATCGCCGCATTCTCCGACGCCGACCTCCATCATCACCCGCTCCCGCCACGGGTCATCCGCGACTGAGCGACCGCCGCCCCACCGCGGGCAGGCCCGCGCCGATCCGTGCCACACTTGAAGCATCAATCACGTCTGCGTGGGCAGAGGACAAGGATGGTCGAGATGGCGTCTTCGAGATGGATCGGAATCGGCGGCATCGCCGCGGCGGCCCTGGCGCTGGCGGCCTGCGCGCCGGGCGCGGGCGACGCGACCGGCTCGGGTGAGCAGGAGACCCCGACCGAGGTCTCCACCGACCTCGCCTCCCTCGGCGAGATCACCCTGACCGTGTGGGACCAGGAGGTCCGCGGCGGGCAGGACGAGCAGATGACCCGGCTCAACGAGGCCTTCCAGGACGCCTACCCGAACATCACGATCGAGCGGAACTCCCAGAGCTTCGACGACCTCGAGACCACCCTGCGCGGCGCGCTCACCGGCAACGACGCCCCGGACGTCGTGCAGGCGAACAACTCCCGCTCCGTCATGGGCGCCTTCGTGGGCGCGGGACTGCTGCGCGGCCTCGACGACTACGCCGACGCCTACGGCTGGACCGACCGGTATGCGCCGTCGGTGCTGGCGATGAGCTCCTACTCCGACGACGGCACGACCTTCGGCGAGGGCCACGTGTACGGCCTGCCGCAGACGGGTGAGGTCGTCGGGGTGTTCTACTCCAAGTCGGCGCTGGCCGACGCCGGCCTCGACCTGGCCACGGTGACCGGGTCGTGGGAGGACTTCACCGACTCCCTCGCCACGATCAAGGACTCCGGGGCCACGCCGCTCGAACTCGGCAACCTCGACGGCTGGCCGGCGGTGCACGTCTTCGGGCCGATCCAGGGCCAGTTCGCCGACCCGCAGGAGATCGCCACCCTGGCGATGGGCAACACTGGCGGCACGTGGCTCACCGACGCCAACGAGGAGGCCGCCGCCACCCTGCAGGGGTGGGTCGAGGACGGCTACTTCAACGACGGCCCCAACGGCACGGACTACGACGCGGCCTGGGCGGACTTCTCGAAGGGGAGCGCCGCCTACCTCATCGCCGGGTCCTGGCTCGCGGCCGACCTCGAGGCCGCGATGGGCGACGACGTCGGCTTCTTCGCCCCGCCCGCCCCGGCCGGGCGTGATCTCGCCACGACCGGCGCCACCGGCCTGCCGTTCGCGATCACCGCGAACGGCCCGCACGCCGACGCCGCGGCCGGCTACCTCGACTTCATCACGAGCCCGGACGCCATGACGATCCTCGCCGAGACCGGCAACATGCCCGTGAACGACACCGCCGCCCTCGCCCCAGCCACGGGAGTGAACAAGGACGTCTTCGCCGCGTTCGGCGAGGTGACCACGACCGGGCACCTGCTCCCCTACCTCGACTGGGCCACCCCGACGATGGCCGACACGATCGGCGCCGCCCTGCAGGACCTCATCGGCGAGCAGTCGACCCCCGGGGAGTTCCTCGACACGCTCGAGGCCGACTACGCGGCCTTCGTCGGCTGAACCCGGTCCCCGACAGCGAGGCCCCGCGCGACCATGCGCCACCCCCGACACCTTCCCTACCTGTACCTGGCCCCGGGCCTGGTTATCTTCGCCGCGTTCGTGCTCTACCCGCTGGCGCGCTCGGCCCAGTTCTCGCTGTACGCATGGGACGGCCTGGGGGCCTCCACCTGGGTCGGCCTGGCGAACTACGCCGACCTGCTCGGCGATCCGGTGCTGCGCGCGGCCTTCGGGCACGCGTTCGTGCTCATCGGCTTCTTCTCGCTCGTGCCGCTCGCGCTCGGCCTCGCGCTCGCCGCGATCCTCACCCGCGGGCGGGTGCGCGGCCTGGGCGCGTTCCGCACGATCGTGTTCCTGCCGCAGATCATCGCGATGGTCGTCGTGGCGGTCGCCTGGCGCCAGATCTACGCACCCGACGGCACCCTGAACACCGCCCTGCGCGCGATCGGCCTCGACAACCTCGCGATCCCCTGGCTCGGGGACTACACGTGGACCCTGCCCGCGGTCGGCGTCGTGGGCACGTGGGTCCAGCTCGGGCTCGTCACGGTGCTGCTCATGGCCGGCATGGCGAAGCTCCCGAAGGAGATGTACGAGGCGGCCCGCATCGACGGCGCCGGCCCCGTGCGCGAGTTCTTCGCCATGACCGCCCCGAACGTGCGCGCCGAGATGGCCGTGGCCCTGACCCTGACGATCATCGCGGCGCTCAAGACCTTCGACCTCGTCTACGTGACCACCGGCGGCGGGCCCGGGAACTCGACCACGGTGCCCGCCTACGAGGTGTACACGCGCGCCTTCCGGGAGGGCGCCGTCGGCTCGGCCGCCGCGATCGCCGTCACGCTGGCGATCCTCATCTTCGGCATCAACCTCATCGTGAACAAGCTCGTCGACCGGCCCGCCGGGTGAGGCCGCGGTGATCGTCTCCCGGCCCGAGCGGGTCATGAACTACGTCGTGCTCCTCGTGTTCGCGGCCTTCGCCCTCGCCCCGATCCTCGTGATCCTCACGACCGCGCTCGCCCCGAGCACCACCTCGCCGGGCGGCCTGGCCACGTTCGCGAGCGCCTGGACGCAGGGCCGGTTCGGGCATTACCTGAGCGTCTCGGCGCTCGTCGCCGTCGTCGTGGTGACCACGGCGACCCTGTGCTCGATCCTCGCCGGCTACGCGCTGGGCACGATGACCTTCCGCGGCTCGGGGATCGTGTTCTCGCTGTTCCTGCTCGGGCTCATGATCCCGACCGAGGCGATCGTCGTGCCGCTGTTCTACGACCTGCGCGGCCTCGGCCTGACGAACACGCTCTGGGCGGTCGCGTTCCCCCAGATCGCCCAGTCGATCGCCTTCGGCGCGTACTGGATGCGCGCCTATTTCCGGGCCGCGCCCCGGGCGCTCATCGAGGCGGCGACCCTCGACGGCGCCTCCCCGCGCCGCGTGCTCTGGTCGATCCTCGTGCCGATCGGGCGCCCGGCCGTGACCACGCTCGTGCTGCTGACGTTCATGTGGACCTGGAACGAGTTCCTCATCCCGCTGGTCATGAGCCCCAACGGCGCGTTCCGCACCGCCCCGCTCGCGCTCGCGCTGTTCAAGGGGCAGCACGTCGAGGCCACGGGACTGCTCGCTGCGGGCGCGGTGCTCGTGGCCCTGCCCGTGGTCGTCCTCTACCTGTTCCTCCAGCGGCATTTCATCCGCGGCATGATCGAGGGGGCGGTCCGTGAATAACGAGCGTATGGACGGCGCCCGCTCGCCCCGGCGCGGCGTCGTCGCCGTCGATCTGGGGCCGGGTGTGCGCGCGTTCTTCACCACCCGGGCCGGGGGTGCCTCCGGCGCCGGGTTCGCCGGGCTCAACCTCGGCCACCACGTGGGCGACGACCCGGCGGCCGTGCGCGCGAACCGGGCCCTCGTCGATGCGTGGGCCGGGGCGCCGGTGGCCTACGCGGACCAGGTGCACGGGGTGCGCGTGCTCGACCCGGCCCGCCTCCCCCACGCGGACTCCCGCCACATGCCGATCTCGCCGGGGTCATCGCGGCCGGCGGGCTCGAATGCGGCACCGCCGACCGGGGACGCCTGGTGCACCGCCTCGACCACGCCGGTGGCGATCATGGTCGCCGACTGCACGCCGCTGCTGCTCGCGGATCCCGAGGCGGGTGTCGTGGCCGCCGCGCACTGCGGCCGGGCGGGCCTGGCCGCCGGCGTCGTCCCGGCGACACTCGCGGCGATGATCCGCGCGGGCGCCGCACCGGATCGCGTCCGGGCCGCGATCGGCCCGGGGATCTGCGGCGAGTGCTACGAGGTGCCGGCGAGCCTGCGCGCCGAGGTGAGCGGCGTCGTCCCCACGACCGGTTCGACCACGAGTTGGGGCACGCCGGCGATCGACATCCCGGCGGGGATTCGCGCGCAGCTGGCGGCCGCGGGCGTGCGCGACGTGACCGACACCGGCCTGTGCACGCTCACCGACGAGCGGTTCTTCTCCTACCGCCGCGCCGCCGGCACCCCGACGGGCCGCTTCGCCGGGGTGATCGGACGGCTGTAGGCCCTATTCGTCGGGTGCCCCGAGGGTCAGGTGCCGGTTGACCCGAACGGTACCGATGCTCACAATCGCCCACGCAATCAGCCCTGAGGTGAACGCAAGGAATGCGACCCAGCTCACGAACTCGAGCGCAAAGCTGAGTTCTCCACTGTCGATTGCCGACATGGGCACCGAGAACACGAAGCCGAGCACTCCGCTGATCACTACAGCCACACTGGTCGGAAGTATTACCCGCACGCCTATCGCATCCCAGACGAACGAGCTTGTGGGTGAGAGCACTTGCACCGGCCCGAGTGCCCGCTGAGTCCGGAGCAGTTCGTTGCCATAATTGGCCCAGAGGGCACCGAAGAGTACGATCAGCCCGGCAAGCGACATGAGGCGAAGCCAATCACCGTGATCGGCTTGCACCGTGGCGCCCACAAGCCACCCCTCACCGAGAAACTTGGCCTCTGGCGGGGGCACGATCCCGGTTCGGGCCAAATCCACATTCAGCTCAAGTAGATCAATCGGGCCCTGGTCGCCCCGTCCGAACACGAGTGTGCTGCCCGTGAGCTCCTCAACCGGCGCCCGCTCGACATGGAGAGTGAAGTTCGGCATTAGCGCGAGAGCGCTGAGCCACTCGTAGGTTGCCTGGGTACCTGAGCCAGTTCGCAGCGTGTCCGAGTGCACGGTGCCCGGAGTCAGCCCGAACGTCTCCAGAGACTCTTCGGTGCCCGCCAAATGCATCACCGAGTCCGCTCCATCGAAGTTCCGCTCGAGAGCGAGCACGGAGTAGTCGGGGACGAGCGCGGGGACAATCGTGTCGGTGTCGCCTCGTTCGGGGTCGATCGCCGCAGTGGCCACGCGATCACCCACCGCATCCTGCACACGGAGGGCCTGTGCCTGCTCCGCGCCGTACAGGCTGATCCAATTGTTGACGAGACAGACGACGAGCACGCCGACCGCAGTCACCGCCGCGAACCTAGTCGCTGGACGGGGCCTGCTCAGAACCTGCGCAGCCCCGATGAGCGGGCCCAGCCTGCCCGCGGTCCAGGACCGTCGCCGTATTCGGCGTGCCGCCCACGCCAACCAACTCGACACCGCGGCCGGCAGGAACGCGATCGAGAGTGTGCAGCCGATCACGAAGACGGGTAGAAGAAGGTGAGAATTGTCCGGGTTTCTATAGAGTAGGTTCGTGGTGATGATCGTGACAAGTGCGAGAGAGGGCGCCGCAAGAAATCCGATTGTTGTCCCGCCGATGGAGAGACGGTTCGTCCGCCTCAACTCTCGTTGAGAGCGGCCACCGAGCAGGATCACGCCGACACTCACCAAGGCACCGAGCACGATGAGCACGGCACTCTCAGGGAGGACGTCGCGAACGTCGATGGCCATGACGGTGAATCCGACGATCGGGAGCCTGACATCTGTGAACCAGAAGATGCTCGCCACCACCAGCGCGGATGCGGCTCCCCAAGCCAGCGGCCACAGCGACTCGCCAAGGGCGGCGACGCGAATATCTCTCCGACTCACGCCCACCTTCTCCAAGATCGCGGCTCGTCGACCGCGCGCTCCTGCCCCGAGCCGAGCGCACGTGAGAAGGAAGGCGAGGGCAGGAATGACAGTGAGAGGCACCTGCGCAGCAAGAAACGACGCCACCGGTTGGTCGTAAAGGACGCGCCCCTCCTGCCCGAAACCGGCTCCGAATCCGAGGATAGGGTGCGCGTTGGGCTCGGTCAGTGCACCATCCGGTGGCCGCACGTACATGAGCAGCTCTCCCGGATCAGTTAGTCCGGCGGGCGCAATTATTCCCACGATCGCCCCGAAGCGCTCGGCGAGCCGATCCGATTCGGCGTGCCCCCTCATCGCTGGGGAGACGACGATCTGTCCGGGGTCGGGCCACACCGCGAGCCCAGGTGGAAGTGGTGCATCCCGCACGAGCGGTTCGACGAAGCTCACGGTCGCCGGTTCATGGCCCCGCACCGTGATGTGTTCCTTCTCCCACAACAGCGTCGGCTCGTTCTGAGAGATACCTGGCGCAAGCAGTCTTACACCACGATCCTCAGCCCGTTGATCCCGCCCGGCATACGAGGCAAGCGTCACCGCGACCAGAAAGAAGGCGAGTATTACCGCGGCGATGGCCGCCCCGAGGAACCATCTACGCAGGCGGCCGTATCGGGACCGTCGCCCAATCGTGCGGCCGAGGCGGAGCGCCTCAGCTGTTCTCATCACAACCCCGCTCTGTGAGGCGACCGTCATGGAGGTCCAGAATTCTGTCGGCGTGGCTGGCCACTTCGCCGTCGTGAGTCACGATCAGGAGCGCAGACCCCTCAGACTTTGCCGAAGCGAAGAGTGTCCCGCATACCGAATCCCTCGTCGCCATGTCGAGCGAACCTGTGGGCTCATCTGCGAGTATGAGGGCAGGCGAGTTGACGAGCGCTCGGGCCAAGGCGGTCCGCTGCCGTTCTCCTCCGGACAGTTCCCCGGTCGCGACATCGACTGTGGGAATGCCAAGCCGCATCATCAAGTCACGGGCACGCTCGACGGCGGGCCCTCGCGCGATCCCGGCAGCAAGACCAGCCACAGCAACGTTCTCGAGAGGTGTGAGTTCCTCGAGAAGCTCCCCGTGCTGAAAGACGACCCCCAATGAAATCGAGCGGATTCGTGTGAGTTGGCGCCGCGAGCCGCCTACAAGCTCCGACCCAAGAATTTTGATACTCCCATGCGGTTCAATTGATCCCAATACACAATTGAGCAAGGTTGTCTTACCGCTTCCGGATGCGCCCATGATGGCCACCGATTCACTCTCGAATACGGTGAACGAGACATCATCAAGGAGTCGACGAGCGGAAATGGGGCTCTTCACAGTTGAGGGTGTAGAGGTCGTGGGCGCGTCGCTCGTCGGATAGGGGTCGAGGTCCTCCGATGATGGGGGTTCTGACACTGCCCACCGGGAAGACCTCGACGTGCCTGACGCTACCTT